>JAZSKB010000026.1:0-19991 GCA_045534635.1 Bacteroidales bacterium | reverse complement strand
TGTACTACTTTGAGGCTCGTTATTATAGGGCACCTACTTTCACCAGCAGGGACCCTCTTTTTGAGAAGTATTTTTGGATGTCTCCTTACGCCTATTGTGCAAATAATCCTGTGAAGTATATTGACCCGACGGGAATGACGGTAGAAATTACAGGGGAAGATGGTTCAAAAACTACATATTCTCAAGGAATGACGTACGATGGTAATGATGAATTTACCAGAAAAACTATAAATACGTTAAATGATATGAATTCAACTAAAAATGGTAATACTGTTCTTGGAGAGTTAGTTAATTCAGAAAATGTATTTAATATAACAAATAATGTAAGTCAAGATGGAACAGCAGGATTTAAAGAAAATGAAACTGGTGGAGGAGTCTTAAATATGAATGGTAATACAAATTTGGCTTCAGTTGCACATGAATTATTCCATGGTTATCAGCACGAAAAAGGTCAAGGTGGAGCTTCTATATTTAATGAAGTCGAAGCATATGTTTTTTGCTGGACAGTTGCTACAGATTATGCTAATAAAAATGAAACAGCGGATTATCCTACAGGAGGATTTCCATTAGCAAGAACAAATACTGATAAAGGACTTTCTTATGAAAATTCTGTTAAAACACTATTTAATAGTAAGACATTTCCCAAAGAAGCCTTTCGAAATGCAGTTTTATTATTTAAATCGCAGTCAACATCAAATGAATCAGGAATATACAATTCATATCCTATAAAAAGAGAAAACCAAACAAAATATTTATTACATTCTTTTTATCCATTAAAATAGACTAATATGAATTTATATAATAAGTTTATTATAATGATACTGTTATTATTCTGTAATTGTACTTTTAATAAACATTTAAATGTATATAATAGTAATATAAATGAAATTGATTCAATAGACGTAATAGAGTTTAATCGTTACAATGATAGTAGTTTTATAGATAAGAATATTATCTTGGACATAGTTGACCCGATAGAGCCAAGAATTAAATATGGTCAAGAAATAGGAAATGATTCAATAACCATTATTACTATTCTAAACCCTAAAATAAAGGCAGAATTAAATGGGTTAGCAATAATGAAAATAACTTTTGATTGTATTGATTCTTTACACATAGAAGATATTGAATTAAGATGTTTACAATTGAAAGATACTAAAGATAGGACTGTTTTTTATTACAATATATTTGAAAAAAATAAGAAAAATGAAAATTTTGATTTTTATAAAAAAGAAATAATATCAAGTATTAAAGATTTTAAATTTTGGATTGAAAATAAAGATAAACAATATAGTTTGTATTTTAATAAGAAAATTATCGTTTATTTTAGGGTTAAAGTTTTACAAAATGAAAAAACATAATAAAAAACCTCCAAGCCATGTAATATTTTATTCCAAAAAGTGTGATATTTTTGGTTTTGGTGGGGGTGTAAACTATAATCTTTGTTTGTTGAATCTATATTCTATTTTATAAGTCGAAAAGTTATAAAAATGCTAGTAAAACAATTATTTTAGATAATTGTCAGAGAAAAACTCATCGTAATCAGCACGAATAGATTTGTTTTGGAAATATAAAGTATAGTTAGCATCGGAAATCACATAAACTTTAATTTGTTTATTTTGATTTACAGGATTCATATATTTTTTGTCCGAAAGCAACAAACGATAATATTCCATTGCTTTTTCTTTATTGGCAAATTTCGATACAGAGACTAATTGTAATGTGTTGTCAATGTAAAAGTTGGCTAATTCAAATTTCTCTCTTCTGAAATATTCTTTATTGAAGTCAACAATATTATTTTTTAAATCGTTGATTTTTATGTCTTTAATGTCAACAATGAACATGATAAAATGAAATGCTTTATCATTGTATGTAAATTGAATTTTTGGCGTAGGATTTGTTGGATTTTGAGGAGTTGTCGGTGTTTGAGGTGTTTGGTTCAATTGTTTCAAAGCCTCCAAAAGAGCAGTTGCAGCCGTATCAATAGGGGAGGTAGGGTAGCGTTGAATAACAAATTCTAAATGATTGCGAAGGCTATCATTGTTGTAAAGTTTGCCTAAACAAATCGCCTTGATGTAATCCATTTTAGATTGCAATTCTGGGTTTGAATATTTGTTCAAGCCTTCATTGCATAAATCCAATGCATCTTGATAATGCTGATTCATAAATGTATCGTAAACAAGAACATAATAATTTTCTGCTTCATTTTCTTGTTGACGAATTGTTTCATAATAGTTGGAGTCTGCAATAATACGAGCATAAATTGTATTTTCAAATTGCGTCAAACACATATTTTTATAATATGCACTTTTTTCTTCGTTGTTCATACTTTTATAAGAGGAGTATAATTGAAAACAAGTTGGAGCCGCCAATTTATGGTCGGGAAAACGTTTTAGCAACTCTTCCAATTGTACATTTGATTTTGGTTTATCGTTTAAATTGTCATAATATATAAATCCTGAATTATAAAGAGCATTGGCAATACTTTCATTAGATAGTACAAAGTCTTCAGGAGTTTGTGGCATATCTTGTAAATAATAATTTTTATTCAATGGTGTCAATTGAGAAGATGGTGTATTATTTGTTTGTTTAGTGTTAGTAGTGGAATCGTTGTCTTCGTTAGTATTTGAAGTATTATTTGCCATTTGCAAATTACCCATATCGAAAGCCATTTTTATTTCGTTAACAAACCAATAATCTGATAATGTTCTATTTCCCCATTGTTTGCGGAATGTTTGTATTGCCATACGATTTTGAGATTGGTCAGCAAATATCCAAGTAGTTCTACCTGTTCTATTGTTAGTATTGCTTCTTCTTTTGCTAACATTTTCCATCAATGCTATTTTTTCTGCTTCGTCGGCAAGACGTTCATCTTCTTTAACTTTATATGCAGCAATAAGAGCATCAATATACGTATCTCTTTCTGTTTCGGATAACGAAGCCAAATATTGTACACTATCTTGATGTTGAATAACCATTAAATTGGCAACCAATTCTTTGAGGATTTCAGAACGACGTTGTATTGCTGTGAAATTTGGAAAATTATTTGGCATATTTGCCAATAAAGTATCGTAATATAGTTGAGAATTAACATATTCACCTCTTGCGAAATAAAGTTCTGCCAATTCTAATGAAGATAATGCTTTTTGATGTTTATTGTTGAAAGACCAAAATACCGATGCTTCTAAATTATTTAGTGCAGCAGTAGTATCTTCTTCAGCCATATCCAATTGTGCTAAAGTGTAAAATATTTGGTCTTTGTAACTTTCATTACGTTCATCTTTGAATAGTTTTTGCAATTTTTCTCTTGCTGGTTGAATATCTTTAGCACACAACGCCAGATTTATTGTAGCATTGAATACCATTTCATATTCAGGATTACGTTTGAGTACTTTTGTATAATTGACAGCAGCATCTGTTTTATTATCAGAAATTTGTTGTACTTGAGCCAAAATGAAATGAATTCTTGTTTTAAAATCTTTTTTCATCCATTTGTGTTGAAGCAATTCTGTCAAATAAATACTTGCTTGTTCATATTCTTTTTGTTTAATAAGTAATTGAGCAAAAGTGGCTTCCCAATGTTGTTTGTAAGCATCTTTTTTTGTGTTGGCAATATGTTGTCGAACAATCTCAAGATTTTCTTCAGCATTTTCAATTCTATCTAATTGTAATTCAGTTTCTGCTATCCAAACATGAGCGTCAGGCCACACATTTCCGTTGGTATGCGTATGAATAATATAATTGAAGACGCTTAAAGCATCGCTATAATCTTGTCTTTGATAATAGGCTTTTCCTAACAAAAGATAGGTATCGTCAATAGGTTTGCATCGTTCAATGCCTTTGATGAGCATAGAATGTTTTTTGATTGCTTTTGAACATTTTTCTATTGTTCTGTCCCATTTAGCCGCTTGTTGGAGTGCCTCATTTTTTTCTACTTTGGGGTAGATAGGTAAAATAGTGGTATAGTTATCTTTTTTGTTGGCATTAATGGCTTCCATGCCTTCTTTATAACTTTCATTTCCATTGAAAACAATGTTAAAACGGGCAGTTGTGCCATGATAGGCTCGATAAAAAAAAGTGTCTTTGTTGGTTCTACAGGCAAAAACCAACATCAAAATCATTGTTGATATAAGTAAATATTGAATACGATTCTTTCTCAATACTATCTTGTGTTAAATTATTATTTTTAAATTCAATTAACGTAAAAAAAAAAAAAATATTGTGTGCGATAAATTTTAATTACAATTTTTATTCTGTCGGTATATATAACAAATTACTAAGCAACGAAAATGCTTTTTCTACGCAATTCACATTGTTAAATGTGAGGGTAAGTTTGTCGGTGTATTCTCGCATATAACAACTTTGAGGATTTAATTGTAAATGATTGAGAATGTGTGAAAATTGAGGACTATCGTAATAATTTGATGTTTGTTGAGTAATAAAATAACCAGTCATTTTTCCTTGTTTAAGAACAATTTTCTCAAAACCGATTTTCTTGGCAATACTTCTCAATCGTATGGATTGTATCAATTCTTGTGTTTGAATAGGAATAGTTCCAAATCTGTCAATTAAATCGTTTTTATATTTTTCTAAATCTTCTTCTTCTGTAAGTTGATTGAGTGTTTTGTAAAGAGCAAATCGTTCGTTACTGCCAAAAACGTATGTATCAGGAATAAATAATTCAAGGTCGGTTTCTATAATACATTCTTTTGAAAATGTTTGATTGTTGTTTTGTTCACTATCTGAAATGTTTTCATTGTGAAACTCTTCAATCGCTTCTTCTAATATTTTTTGATACATCTCAAAACCAATTTCAGTAATAAAACCACTTTGTTCGGCACCCAATAAATTTCCAGCCCCGCGAATGTCTAAATCTCGCATAGCAATATTGAATCCGCTACCAATGTCAGAATATTCTTCAATAGCATTTAGTCTTTTGTGTGCAATATCTGATAGCGTATCAATAGGAGGAATGAGTAAATAACAAAATGCTTTTTTGTTTTTTCTTCCAACACGACCACGAAGTTGGTGCAATTCGCTTAAACCGTAATTTTGTGCTTCATTAATGATTATAGTATTTGCATTTGGAATATCAAGCCCAGATTCTATAATAGTGGTACAAACAAGTATATCGAAATGTCCATCAATAAAATCCAGCATAATTTTCTCCAATTTATTTCCTTCCATTTGTCCGTGAGCAATACCTACATTTTGATTAGGAAAATGTGATTGTATCAAACCTGCAATATCATTGATATTATCAATTCGATTGTGAACTACAAAAACTTGTCCACCTCGAAAAACTTCGTATTCGATAGCGGAAAATAAAGTTTCTTCGTTGAAAACAGAAACAGTGGTTTCGATAGGATACCTATTTAAAGGTGGTGTTCTCATAATGGAAATATCTCGAGCACCCATTAATGAAAATTGTAATGTGCGGGGAATAGGGGTTGCTGTTAATGTTAGTGTGTCAACGTTAACTTTTAATTGACGTAATTTTTCTTTTGCTCCAACACCAAATTTTTGTTCTTCATCAATAATTAACAATCCTAAATCATTGAATTTGACATCTTTGCCAAGTAAACGATGAGTGCCAATAAGAATATCTAATTTTCCAGTTTGTAAACGTTCTAAAACTTGTTTTTGTTCTTTTGCACTACGAAAACGATTGATATAATCAATACTACAAGGAAAATTAGCCAATCTATCTCTAAAAGTATTATAATGTTGTAAAGATAATATTGTTGTCGGAACCAAAATTGCTACTTGTTTGTTGTCACAAACTGCTTTGAAAGCAGCACGAATAGCAATTTCTGTTTTCCCAAATCCAACATCTCCGCAAATAAGCCTATCCATTGGATAATTGGCTTCCATATCTTTTTTTACTTCGCGAGTTGCTTTCAATTGGTCGGGAGTATCTTCGTAGATAAACGAGGCTTCTAATTCATTTTGCATATAATTGTCTGCTGAAAATGCAAATCCTTCGCTTGCTTTGCGTTGAGCATACAATTTTGTTAAATCAAATACGAGTTCTTTAACTTTATTTTTTGTTTTTTCTTTTATTTTGTTCCAAGTATTGCTACCTAATCGGGTGAGGGTAGGCGATAAACCATCTTTTCCTGAATATTTGGCAATACGATGTAAAGAATGTATGCTTATGTAAAGAACATCATTTCCTTTGTAAATAATTTTAATGGCTTCTTGTTGTTTTCCTCCGATGTTAATTTTTTCTAAACCAGCATATTGTCCTATGCCATGGTCAATATGTGTGATATAATCACCGGGTTTGAGGTCATACAATTCTTTTAAAGTTATAGATTCGTTTTTTTTGTATTTGTCTTCTATTTTGTAGCGGTGATAACGATTGAAAACTTGGTGGTCGGTATAAAATGCGATATCTACATCTGCATCAATAAATCCTTCGTGTAATGGATAGTTGACATATTCAACCATTTCTGTTTCAAAACGATATTTGTCTTCGGCATTATAATTGCTAAATGCTTCATCGTTGCCAAGTATATCTCGAACGATATTTCTCAAACGAATGGCTTGATTTTCATTTGTAGAACTAAATATATTTTTTATCCCTTTATGATAATGTTCAATCCATTGATTTATAAGCAAATGAAATTGTTTGTTATATGCTAATTGATTTTCCGTATTGAAACTTATTTCAATATTAGCAGTTGTATAATGATTTTTACCATATTCTAAAATATTGTATTTTAGAATATTATGTTTAAATTCATCAATTGTTAAATAAGAAGTAGGATTTTCTTTATTTAATTGTTGAGTATGTATTTTTTTTAGATTACGTTCACATTCTTCAATATCGTCAATCCAAATGTATGAATTTTTAGGAATAAAATCAAAAATAGTGATGTTGTTTTCATTGCTAATATTTTGAGCATCAGGCAGAATGCGAATAATATCTGTAGATGATTTTGTGAGTTGACTCTCTAAATCAAAGTATCGTAAAGATTTGATAATGTTATCCGAAAATTCAATGCGGATAGGAAACTCATTGGAAAAAGAAAAAACATCAATAAGTCCACCTCGTATGGTATATTGTCCCGGAGAAATGACATAATCAACATATTCAAATCCAATAGTTGTCAATTCTTCTATCAAATCGTCCATTAAATAGTTTTGTCCTACTTTCAAAAAGATACTATTTTTTTGTGCGATACGAAAATCTGCTACTTTTTCACATAATGCTTCTGCATAAGTGATGACAACAATGTGTTCATTATCATTTATCTTTTGAAAAATAGTACTTCTTAAAAAACGATTGAATTGTTCATTTGTTGTTTTGTTATGGTTTTCAGTTGCTAAAAAAAGGATATCTCTATTTTTGAAATCTTTATTGTATTCTTGTTGAAGTTGTTCTAAATCTCCAAAGAAAAAGGCTGCTGTTTCTTTATCAGGAAAAATACAAAGGTGTGTACCTTGAATAGATTGTTCAATAGTCGCTAAATAGATAGATTTGGTACTGCCACGTAAATTTAATAGATGTGCTCGTAGTGGCTGGAATTTATTGATTGCCGATAGCAATTCTTGACATTTACTACTTGAACGATAGGTCTTTAATAATTGATTAATCTCCATACACTAATGTATCAAAATGGTTGATTATTATTTGAAAATTTGTAGTATCAAGAAAAGGAGAAAATTGCATAGCATTGTAAGTTTCTTTGTTTGATGTATTAAAAATATTGACGTTCAATGCCTTGTAAAATATCCTCCAAATCATCTCTGTACAGAAAAACTCACTACTATCTTGAAAATCAAATTTATCATCAAATGGAATTTCTTTTTGTAAATATAACTTTGTTTGTTGAGCAATTTTTTTGTTGGAAATAGAATCTTTATAGCGATAGCGTACAACAATAATAGACCCCAAATGACTATCTTTCACAAATTTATCTAAATTATCTTTTTGCATTCCATCAATTTCAACAAGAGAGTTCGATACCGTATGTACAACCGCTATAGAACTATCGTTGTCGAATACGATAACTCCACAATGAGAAATAGGGTAGGTGTCGTTTGAAAATTTTGTAATAGCATCGCTAATAAGTCCAAAACCATGTCGAAGAATAATATCTCCTTCTTGTAACAATGTTTTTTCTTGTGGAGAAAGATAATAATTGTTGTTATTTTCTTGAAATTTTATATTTTGTTGTTTCTTCTTAATACATAAGAATATAAAACATAAAATCAAGAATAAAGCAAAGAAAACTATTATACGTCGTTTCATAAAAAAAGCTGTTTGAATTTCAAACAGCTATATAAATTAGGTATTTATTACTCGTTGTCAACTGTTTCTTCAGAGGATTCTATATTTTCCATATCCTCAGGAACAGGTTCTTCTTCTGTAGGCATTTGTGCTTCGTTTTCGTTAGAACCTCCAGAAGGAGCCTCTTTACCTTGGTCAACCAGCCATACGCGGTCAACTTTTTTCAATTGAAGAACATGTTTTTCTGTTTCAGCAGTCTCGCTTATTGTAGTATCTAAAATAGAAACCATACATTCACAAATTGTAAGCGTATCATTTTCGCTGTTACATTGAATGTCTGAAACTTTTACATCTATATTTAATGGAGTAGTTGTATTTTCTGCCTCTTGTTTCATCAAATTATTCAAAAGATGATAATATTCACGATGTTCTTCTAATACAATTTCTTGTATTTTGTCAAATTCTCCTTGATAGAAGTAAGTAAAATATTGTTCAACTACCTCTTCTGGTTTGTTTTTGTCGCAACTTACCATTGTGAATGCAACAAATGCGAATGCTATAATGATATACTTTTTCATATTAAAAAAAATTAAATTCATAAATATTAAAATACTAATGCACGATTATCTTCAACTTTTACCATTTTTTTCAAAGTATTGGTAAGAGAACTTTGAATTCTATTTTGCCACATCATAGATTGTTGTTGTGCAATAGAGTTGAGAGATTCATCATCTGTTTTTACGTCTATTGTTGGAACATCTACTTTATTTATCGTGATTACATATACCCCCATTTCTCCAGTATAAACTTGAGTTGTATTTGCTTTTTGTCCTAATAGTTTACCAATAAGTTTATCTTCTGGACCATAATGAGAAAAGTTTCTATCTCCAAAAGCAATTGTTGCTTGTTCTACATTAGTATTGTATTTTGTTGCAAGTGTTTCAAGTTTATTTCCTGATTTAATTGCTTGATTGAGTTCTGTTTCTAATAAATTTGCTTTTTTGTCGCGTTTTGCCATATTTTCGCAATATGATTTAAATTGTTCTTGTTTCAAAGAAGTATATCCTTCTGGTAAAATGTTTTTAAGAACAACTACAACAAATGCTTCGCCAGTAGAAAATACAGAAGAAACGTTACCTTCTTTTGTTTTGTCATCGTAAATCCAACGAATAATATCTCTGTTTGAAGAGGTAATACCCGGTAAAGAATAAGTCATGGCTTCAACTCTTTCAAAAGAACGTTTATCTAAATTTTTATCCGCTACTGCTTTGTTGAAAGATTCTACAGAATTTAATCCATTAGCAAATGTATTTGCTTGGCTTTCAATGTTATCTATAGTTTCTTGAGAAGCTGCGATTTCTTTTTTACCTATTGCTACTTGAATTTTGCGAATTGCTTCTGTTTTTTCATTAATTTGGAAAATATAAGTACCACCACGATAAGCATATTTAAGAATGCTACCTTGATTACTATTGTATAAAGTGTCGAAAAACAATTGACCATCGCTATTGCCATCAATTAACCATACTTTTCCAGAATCTGGTTGGTTTTCTATTGGAATATCTGAAAAAGATGTGGCGACAGTATAAAAATCTGTTCCATTTTTGAGTGCTGTAAATGCACTATCAACCTTTGCTTCTGCTTCTGCTTTAGTGCGAGAATTGCCTTCAACGCCAAAATCACTGATGAAAAGGAAACTTACATTGATAGAATCTGGACGAGAATTTGCATTTAATAGTTTTGCAAATGTCCACATATTGTTTTCTATAAATGGAGCAACCAATGTTCCCGCAGGAGCGTTAAATAAAACAGTGTCCAAACTTTCTGGTAATTCGCCTTGTTTGAAATATGTGCTATCGTATTTAGAATCTATCATTCTATTGATAAAATCTTGAGGTCTTTCTGTTGTTGAAAATTCTGCAAACATTTCATTAACATTATTTTCAATGTTTTGTAAATCTTCAGCAGATGGTTCTATACGGAAGATAACATATTCTACTTCGCGGTATTCTTTGTCTTGTTTGAAACGGAATTTGTTATCTTCATACCAATTTTCAATGTCTTTATCTGTAACTGTAATTTTGTCATCACTTACAGATTCGTGACTATAAGGTACTTGTATCAAATTGATTTCTGCTTTAAGCAAATTTTCTTCTTGTAATTTTTTTATTAACGCTTTGGGAGTATAGAATGATTTGGTCAACAAGTTGAAATACTTATTAACTTCTGCTTCTCTTTCTATATATCTTTCCAATTCCATATATTGATTAACAGCTGTTGTGTCATATTGGTCCATATTATCAAGGAATTGATTTGCCAATTGCATATTATAAGATGTACCATCTGAGAAGAAATTTTGAGCATATTGGTGAGCGTTAGGACCTGCAACCAAGTCTCGAAGTTCTTCTGCTGTAATTGTAATACCTAAATAACTTGATTCTTTTGCCAAAAGGATAGAATCTACAATTGTTTCAAAAACTTGTGTTCCGATTTGAAAATCTTCTTCTGGAGATAGGTTGCGACCTTCTCGATTACGCATAATGTCTTTGTAACCATTGTATTGACGCATATACTCCGTATAGGAAATATTGTCTTTACCTACCCTAATAAATTGGTCTTGTGTTTTTGAATTTCCTCCTGTCCTGCTTAAGTCACCCAAGATGAATGCTAACAAAGCAAGTGCTACAATAATCAATAACAATGTTGAATGTTTTCTAATAGTGCCTATTGCTGCCATTTTTTTTCCTTACAGTTTAGTTAAAAAAAATCTATAAAAATTATTAAAAATTAGTTTGCAAAAGTAGCAAAATTATTGATATATTTTGCAATTTATGACGATTATTTTTCTAATAATTGCATTTTTTTCTATTTGATAGGTTGAAAATAAGATAATATTGTTCGGTTTTTGTGTTTATAAAGTATTTATATTCAGTTATTTAGTGATTTATTTGGATTGTTTTTTACTTCCTTTATAAATATGAAAAATATAGAAGCAACATTCTAAATTTGCGTTGAAAATTGTTATTTTTTGGGAAGAATGTAGTCCAAAATTCTTCATTGCTTGTTTGTTTGATGTAAGAATTCCGACGGTACAATTGGTATATTTCTTCTTAAGATGATTGGCAATTGCTTGATAAAAAAGTTCGATTTCTTCAATTTTTAACCTTTCTCCATACGGAGGATTGATAATAACAAAAGAAGGCGTTTCCTCTGGTGAAGTTTCTTCAAAAGAATCTACCGATAAAGTAATAATGTCATCTAAACGTAATGCTTCAATATTCATTTTGCAATCTTTAATAAAACGATGGTTAACATCGCTACCATATATTTTGCAAGGTAATTCTTCTTTGATGTTATTATCTGCTTCGTTTCGGATATTGTTCCATAATTGTTCATCAAAATCTTTCCATTGCATAAAACTATAGCCTTCATTACGATAATATCCAGCAGGCATATTCAGAGCATACATTGCCGCTTCTATGAGTATCGTACCAGAACCACACATGAAATCAATAAGGTTGCAAGTGCTATCCCAGTTTGATAAGGAAATTAAGCCCGCTGCCATAACTTCGTTGAGTGCTGCATAATGTCGTGAGGTTTTGTATCCACGACGATGTAATGATACTCCAGAACTATCTAATGAAATTGTTGCTTTATTTATATATATATGTACATCAATAGATAAATCGGGATTTTCTTTATCTACAGATGGACGATAATTGTAAATATCTCGAAATCTATCACATAAAGCATCTTTTGCTAATAGACTGGTATATTGTGAGTTATCAAAAATAGATTGACTAATTACAGAATGAATGCAAAAAGTTCCTTCTGGGTTTAGAAAATTTTCAAAAGGAATATTGAAAATATTTTTGTAAAATGATTCGTTTGAATTGAATTCAAATTCTGCAATAGGTTGTAATATTCTAAGAATTGTTCGACAACAATAGTTGGTTTTATACAATAGTTCTTTGTTGCCATAAAAGCTTACAGCACGTTTGAGTACTTCTATATTTGTTGCCCCAAAATTTTCCAATTCTTTAGCAGCGATATGTTCTAAACCTGCAAATGTTTTTGCGATGTATTTTACTTTGTTGTGCATAATGAATCTAAAAATAACATTTTTTTATAGTATATTCCATTTCCCAATGAGACTATCTTCTGCAATAGCCTTTTCTAAAATTACTTTGAAGGTGTTTTTATCAAATAATTCTCCGCCCCATTGTCTAAAATGTTTTGAGTCTTGTTGACAATCAATAAAATGTATGTTGTTCTGTTGGGCAAATCTTATCAGATGAAAAAAGGCTATTTTTGATGTATCGTTTTGCAAATGAAACATCGATTCTCCAGCAAACATTTTTCCAATACTTACGCCATAAAGACCACCAACTAATTTATTGTTTTCATAAGTTTCAAAACTATGAGCAAATCCCAAATCATGTAATTGAATATAAGCCTCAACAACGTCATCGGTAATCCAGCCGTATGGGCGAGGTATAGTCTGACAATATTTAATAACACTTCTAAAATTGGTATCAATTTTTACTTCGTAATTTTTTGTATTGATTTTTTGAAGTAAACTTTTAGAGAAATGTGCTTTTTCTGGAAATATTATCAATCGAGGGAAAAACGACCACCATAAAAGAAGACCTTCAATTGGCATAGGAAAAACTCCTGAAGCGTAAGCAGCAAGTAGGCGAGAGGTTGACATATCTCCACCGAATGCAACAATACCTTCTTCGTTTGACGGAAATTGTGGGTGAAAAATATTGATAAAATGATTCTCTGGAACATCATCAATACAAGGAAGAGTGTCAAATAGATTGACCAGAAGTTCTTCGTTTGTACAGCAGTCATTGTCTGAATCGAACATATTTATTGAATGCCCAAAACTTCTTTTATTTTGTTCTCCAATTCGCTTCCTCTCAATCCTTTAGCAACAATATTGCCTTCTTTGTCAAGAAGAACGGTATAAGGAATACTTGTTACACCATAATCAATTGCAGGTTGAGATTGCCAATATCCCAAATCGCTAACGTGATTCCAAGTAAGTTTGTCGTTTTCTATTGCTTCAATCCATTTGGTTTTATATTTATCTAAAGAAACACCTAAAATATCAAATCCATATTCTTTGTAAGTATTGTACAAACGAACCATATTAGGGTTTTCTTTTCTGCAAGGACCACACCAAGAAGCCCAAAAATCAATCAAAACAACTTTTCCTTTTAGAGAAGAGAGAGCCAACTTTTTGCCGTCAGGAGTTGGTTGTTCTATTTCTGGTGCTGGAGTTCCAATCATTGTTTTACGATACGTTTTATATTCATTCAATTTTGCGTTAAGGTATCCATTGTTAGGATATAATGAACTCAATGTATTGTAAACACTATCGTAAATGCTAAAATTGTTTTCCATTGGAAGTTGTTCCATAATAAGTAAAGTAGCATAATTGTTTGAATTGTTCAAACACAATGTTTGTAAATTTATCATTCTTTCTGTTTCTACTTTAACAATATTTTCAACTTGATTGCTTACTTTTGCTTGTTGCATTTTAGCATCAAATTCTACTAATTGTTTGCTGTATTTTTGCAATAATGCAAGTTCTTTAGAATCTTGAACTTTGATAATTTCCATATTGTTGGCATCGAAGTCAAGAGTTGCACTATTATTGGGTTTCAACACAATAATCATGTGTTTGTTTGTGCCATATCGAAGATAGAAAAATCCAATATCAGAAGGCATATATTTAAATTCATAATTGCCTTTTTTACCAACAGTAGTTGTTTCTAAAACAGCATTTTCTCTTGTAAATGGATTGATTATCTGTATATTTTCGCCCTCTTTAAAGTTAGCAATAGTACCTTTTAAAGAAAAAGAACCAGCAGATACCAATTCTATCAACATAAAAAGAATTACAATAAAACTTATTTTTTTCATCTTTAAAATTTATTTAAAATACATCTGCAAAGATACAATAATATTTAATATAGTTTAAAAAAAAGTAGAAAATTATAACATAAAATCTTGTTTAGAAAGTCCGTCTTTGAAGAAAACGATGCCGATATTGAATAAATCAATAGTAATTTTCACTTGTTTATCTTGTTTAACTTCTTGCCAAGCACGATTCATATTTTTAGACCAATGAATGTCATCAAAAATAAAAATAGTATCTTCTTTTGCATATTTTTTAGCAAAATTGAAATAGCGGATTGTTGGTTCGTAATCGTGATTGCCATCAATAAAAAGGAGGTCAATATTTTCAAATTTATTGGCAAAATGTTCTATTGCATAATCAAAATCGGCGTTGATAATTTCAATATTTTTTGTTTTGATATTCTGAAATACTTCACCAGCGATTTTGGCAATTTCTGGACAACCTTCAATAGTAAGTACTTGAGAAGTAGGAGAGGCTACAGCCATATATGCGGCACTCATACCGGTGGCTGTTCCCAATTCTACGATGTTTTTACAGGCAAAATATTCAACAATTCGAGATAAAATACGACATGTTTTTGCATTTTTGCAGGATTTTGCGGTAATGGAACGAATACTTCGATTGGAAATAAGTCCATTTTTGCGACCTTTGACACCAAGGTCTAACACATGAATTTTGTTGTGATTTTTTAGTAATCGCTGTCTTTCTTTTTCAATAATTCTCCATTGTTCATTGTTTGTTTTGCTTTGTAAAACCTCAACAATGAATTTGTAAACAAATGGCGAATGTGCCGATTTTTTTCTTTTAAAACAATAATTGATATATGCAAAAATACTATAAATCATACTTTTATAAAAGAATTTAGCCTTACAAATGTAAGGCTAAATTCTTTTTTGATGTTATTGGATAATAAAACAAGTTGTTTAACAATAAAAAATTTTTAAATATGAACTAAAATTTGTTGCGGAGGCAGGATTCGAACCTGCGACCTCCGGGTTATGAGCCCGACGAGCTACCACTGCTCTACCCCGCGATATGATTAATATTTGCTTTCAAATATCACTTTGCAAAGGTACAAAAAAAAATAATACAAAAATTTATTTTTGCAAAAATATTTTAAAAAAAAATGCGTTATAAGTGAAATTCAGTACTAAAAATATTAAAAAACAATTTGATATGACAGAAATAGTAGATATTAAAGCATTGAATGACAGAATAAATCAAGAAAGTTCTTTTGTTGATTTGCTCAATATGGAATTGAGTAAAGTAATTGTTGGACAAAAAGCGATGTTGGAACATTTACTTATAGGCTTGTTGTCCAATGGTCATATACTATTGGAAGGAGTTCCAGGATTGGCAAAAACATTGGCTATAAAATCATTATCACAAGCAATAAAAGCCAAATACAATAGAATACAATTTACTCCCGATTTATTGCCAGCAGATGTGATAGGAACACATATTTATAGTCAGAAAAATGAAGATTTTTCGGTAAAGAAAGGACCGATATTTGCAAACTTTATATTGGCAGACGAAATAAATCGTGCTCCAGCGAAAGTGCAAAGTGCATTGTTGGAAGCAATGCAAGAACGTCAGGTTACAATAGGAGAGGAAACTTTTGTTTTGCCAGAGCCATTTTTGGTTTTAGCAACTCAAAATCCTATAGAACAAGAAGGTACTTATCCTTTGCCAGAGGCTCAATTAGATAGATTTATGCTAAAAGTGGTAATTACTTATCCATCGAAAAATGAAGAAAAAATAATTCTTCGCCAACAAATTAAAGCAGAAAAAGAAACAATTAATCCTGTTGTAAGTTGCGAAGACATAATAAAAGCGAGAAAAGTAGTCGAAGAGGTATATTTAGATGAAAAAATTGAAAATTATATTACCGATATTGTTTTTGCAACTCGTTTCCCAAAAGAATATCGATTGTCAGAATTTGAAGGTATGATTGCTTATGGAGCCTCTCCAAGAGCGTCAATTAATTTGGCATTAGCAGCGAAAGCATACGCATTTATTAAACGTAGAGGATATGTGATTCCAGAAGATATTCGTGCTGTTTGTCATGCTGTTCTTCGTCATAGAATTGGGCTTACCTACGAAGCCGAAGCAGAAAATATTACAACAGAAGAAATTATCACTCAAATTGTAAATGTAGTTGATGTGCCATAAAAGTTCAATTAATCTGAAAAATAGAATTTTTAATATAAGAATAGATAAAATGGTGTGCCACAAGAATAACATTACTATTTGACAAGAAATTTTATTAATTGGATAAAATTTACACCATGGAAACAAGTGAATTATTAAAGAAAGTTCGTAAAATTGAGATTCGTACACGAAATCTTTCCCAGCAAATATTTGCTGGACAATATCATAGTGCATTCAAAGGTCGTGGTATGGCTTTTAGTGAAGTGCGAGCATACACTTATGGTGATGATATTCGTTCTATTGATTGGAATGTAACAGCACGTTTTCATCAACCTTATGTAAAAGTATTTGAAGAAGAAAGAGAACAAACTGTCATGTTGGTTATTGATACAAGTGCTTCTACTTTGTTTGGTACTCATCAAATGTTTAAGCAAGATTTGATAACAGAATTAGCAGCGGTAATTTCTTTTTCGGCTATCAACAATAATGATAAGGTAGGCGTTCTTTTTTACAATGATAAAATTGAAAAATTTATTCCTCCGAAAAAAGGGAAAAGCCATATTTTGCGTATTATAAGTGAATTGGTCAACCTAAAACCTCAAAATGGAAGGACAGATACCAGTTTGGCATTGCAATTTTTAACAAATGCTATAAAAAAACGATGTGTTTTATTTCTAATTTCAGATTTTATCGATACCGATTTTGAAAAAGCATTGCAAATTGCTGGAAATAAGCATGATATTGCTGCTGTCAAGATTAGAGATAAGGGAGAAATGCTCTTGCCAGATGTAGGTTTTATGCAAATACGAGATAGCGAATCTGGTAAAATACAGATAATCAATACTTCAAATAAGGAAATTAGACAGCAACATTCACAATGGTGGAAAAACAATGAATGTCAATTGAATGATATATTTAAAAAAACGGGAACAGATGTCATTCCACTTTATACCGATGAAGATTATATTCCCAAGTTGAAAGATTTTTTTAAAAAACGCTCATAATGAAGAAGGCAGTTTTATTGATATGTAATTTTTTTGTTGTATCTCTTTGGTCGCAAAATATTTCTACAAAATTGGATACTAATCAAATTTTGATAGGCGACCAAGTGAAATGGGAGGTAAAATTGAAAGTATCGCCAGAAGAAAAAGTGCTTTTTCCGATTTTGTGTGATACTTGTATAAACAAATTGGAAATCGTTAATCGAACCGCTGTAGATACAATTTTTGAAGAAGGACAAATGTTTCTACAACAGCAATTTACATTAACAGGATTTGATGAGGGCGAATATACAATACCATCGCTTCCATTTTTCAATGCTGATTCGGTTCTTTTAGGTGAAACTAATGAAATGTTTTTGAAAATCAATACTATCGCTGTTGATACTAATGAAAATATCAAAGATATAAAACCTCCATTGAAAGAGCGATTACGATTGAAAGAAGTTTTACCATATATATTATATGGTGTTGTTGGGGTTGCCATTTTGTTTATTGTAATATATATAGTAAGGAAATATTTATTGAAAAAGAATCGTTCAATTGTTATTGACAAAAAAGAAAAGCCGAAAGAACCTGCAGATATTGTTGCCTTGCGAGATTTAGAACAATTGCGACAAAAGCGATTGTGGGAAAATGGACAATTGAAAGAATATTATAGCGAATTGACAGATATATGTCGAACTTATTTGTATAATCGTTGGGATATCTCCGCTGCCGAAATGGTAACAAATGAGATTATCGAGGCTTTAGAACAAATTGCTATTGATAAAGAGTGTATTTATCTGTTGAAAAAATCTTTTGAAATAGCAGATTTGGTAAAATTTGCCAAAGGGCAACCTATTCCAAATGAAAATATAACTGTTTACAATCAAATTGTTGACTTTATAGTTAAAACGAAAGAAATTATTGTTTCAAAAGAAGAAAAATAAAAAAAATGCGTATTATCACCTATTTGAAAAGTTTAGAATTTGCCAATTCTGCGTTATTTTGGTTGTTGTTGCTTATCCCTTTGATAGTAGGGTGGTATATTTGGAAGCACAAAAAGATAAATTCATCGTTTACAATTTCCACAATAGCACCATTGAGTTCCAAAGGATATTGTTCTTGGGTATTGCATATTCCATTTATACTTAGAATATTTACTCTTATTTTGCTGATAATTGCATTGGCTCGTCCTCAAAGTTCATATTCTCACAAACAAATTGATGTAGAAGGTATTGATATTGTTCTCGCTTTAGATGTTTCGGGCTCTATGATGGCAATGGATTTTCGTCCAACTCGTTTAGATGCTTGTAAAGATGTTATAAAACATTTTGTTCAAAATAGACCAACCGACAGAATGGCTTTGGTTGTTTATGCTGGAGAAGCATATACAAAATGTCCTTTGACTACCGACCATATTACATTGTTGGCATCGTTAGAATCTACGAATAATAATTTTATAGAAGATGGTACAGCAATAGGGGATGGTTTAGGTACGGCTATTAATCGTTTACGAAATAGTGAAGTAAAAAGTAAAGTTATCATTTTATTATCCGATGGGGTCAACAATAGTGGTTATATAGACCCAATATCTGCCGCCGAGTTGGCAAAAGAATTTGGTATTCGGGTTTATACTATTGGTTGTGGTAGTATGGGGGAAGCACCTTACAAAAATCCTTATGGTTCAGTGTTTTATGCTAAAACTGAAATTGATGAAAAGGTGCTTAAAACTATCGCTGATAAAACTGATGGAAAGTATTTTAGGGCTCAAAATAAAAATAAGTTGACAGAAATTTATAATGAAATAGATAAAATGGAAAAAAGCAAAATTAGTGAAACCCAATTTACAAATAAAACCGATGTCTTTTTCCCATTTCTATTTATGGCTATCATTTTCTTTGTGGTAGAACTTATTTTGAGTACTACTATATTGAATATCAAATCTTAACAAAAGCACTCTTAGAAATAACAGCATATTTCTAAGAGTGCTTGTTTAAAATATTGTTTTACAATTGTTTATTGTAAAAGTGATTTGATGATTTCCGAGATAGTTTTATTATCGGCTTTTCCTGCAAATGTTTTGTTGGCAATTCCCATTAATTTTCCCATTTCTTTGATAGTAGAAATTCCATTATCGGCAATCATTTGTTGAAGTTGACTTCTAATTTCATCAATGCTTAATTGTTCTGGTAAATATTTGGATATAATATTCATTTGAAAAATTTCTTCCTCGTAAAGGTCTTCTCTTCCTTGATTTTTGTACAATTCTGCTGATTCTTTACGTTGTTTAACCAATTTTTGAAGCGTTTTTAATTCTAAATCTTCAGTGATTTCGCCTCCTGATTTGTTTGTTTTTAGTAAGAGAATTGCAGATTTTACTGCTCGTAATGCTTCCAAACTTTTTTTGTCTTTTGCCAACATCGCTTGCTTGATGTCTTCATTTATTTTTTGTTCTAAACTCATTGTTATGTTGTTTTTATCGAAAATTAATATTGAATTTTGCAAAGTAAGTAAAAAAATGAATATGAATATAAAAAAAACAAATTTTTTTTCTAAAACAAAAATTTGTATTAAAAAAAGTTGTACCTTTGCAAAGTTTTAAGTGGAATTTTTTGCAAAGTTTTTAAGTGAACTTTTGCAAAAGTCCAAGGGAAATAAATGTTCGTTAAAATTAAGAATATGGAAG
>JAZSKB010000052.1:0-25131 GCA_045534635.1 Bacteroidales bacterium | reverse complement strand
CCCTACAGGCACAGGTAAGACCGAAACGGCGAAGGTTCTTGCAGAATCCATCTTTGGAGACGAGAGCTGCTGTATTCGTTTCGATATGTCCGAGTACCGTCAAGATCACTCCGATCAGAAGTTGCTTGGAGCACCTCCTGGCTACGTTGGTTATGAAGCTGGCGGTCAGCTGACGAATGCGGTTAGAGAGAATCCTTTCTCTATTATCCTATTTGACGAAATTGAAAAGGCTCACCCTGATGTTTTTAATATCTTGTTGCAAGTTCTTGATGACGGAAGACTTACAGATAATAAAGGTAGAGTTGCAGATTTTAAAAATACGATTATCATTATGACTTCCAATTTAGGTTCGCATATTATAGAAGATAATTACGATAAATCAACAATTGTTGATGATAATATTCAAGAGCAAATACAAGCGGAAGTGATGAATTTGTTGAGAAAAACCATTCGTCCAGAGTTTTTAAATCGTATTGATGAAATATTGATGTTCAAGCCTTTAACGAAAGATGAAATTCGTCAGATTGTATTTTTACAATTGAATAGTTTACAACATTTGTTGGACAAAAACAATGTAAAGATAAAATTAACAAATTATGCTTTAGATGCTTTGACAGAAATGGGATACGACCCTCATTATGGTGCACGCCCTTTGAAACGAGTTATTCAAAAAAATATTCTAAATAATCTTTCAAAATTATTGTTGGATGCTAAATTTGATACCTCGTTGCCTATAATTATAGATGTAATCGATAATCAATTTGTGATGTATAATGAAAAACAGAAAAACAAAGAATAGTATTTGTTTGCTTATATAATATAGATGTAAATGCTGGCTTTTGGATAGGTGAGTTTTGTTCATTGTAATTTTTTTTTACTTAAAATTGAGTTTGTTAAGAAAAAAAATGTTATCTTTGTAGCACAAAAACAATGGAGAAAGCCGAAAATCCATAAGAGAGTAGGTTTAATTTAAAAACATAATCTAATTATGAAAAAAGTAATGTTAGTATTATCTGCAGTTGCTTTAGTAGCATGTTCTACATCTTGTGTAAAAAAATGTACATGTAAAACTTACAGAGATGGGAATGTTGAATCAACTATGGAGCAACCATTGGTAAAAGGAACTGGTATGAAATGTGCAGACTATTCTGCAATGGTATCAGAATCACCAAAAAATGGTGTGGAATGTAAATAATGTTACTTCAACATTGTTGCAGAGGATAATGGGAAATATTATCCTCTGTTTTTTTTTACTTAAAATTGAGTTTATTAAGAAAAAAAGTGTTACCTTTGTAGCACGAAAACAATGGAGAAAGCCGAAAATCCATAAGAGAGTAGGCATAAATTTAAAATATAATTGAATTATGAAAAAGGTAATGTTAGTAGTATCTGCAATTGCTTTAGTAGCATGTTTCGCATCTTGTGACAAAACTTGCAAATGCAAAACCTTTGTAGCTGGAGTATCAACTGAAACCAATGTTAATTTAGAAGATTTACAAGTTGACAAATGTTCAGACAAGAACACAGTTATAGAAACTCCACTCGGAAAAGCTGGTACAGAATGTAAATAATGTTACTTCAACATTATAACAGAGGATAATAGGGATTATTATCCTCTGTTGTTTTTTATTTTAGAATATAAAATAAGGAAGGAAGATAGTTATGGAAATAAATAAACAGATAAAAAGTTTGAAAGACAATAGTTTATTGTCATGGATTTTGCAAATTGTTGTAGGGTTGGTGTTTCTTAGTTCGGCAATATTAAAATATATTTCTATAGATGTATTTGATTTGTATATTTATGAACATAATTTGTTTGATTTGCCTATAACAGAAACACTTACGCGTCTTTTAATAGCAGTAGAGTTAACATTGGGATTGATGTTTGTATTTAGACTACAAATCCGCAAAGCGTATTATTTTGCTTTGTTTATGCTTGTTGCTTTCACAATTTATTTGTTATTGTTACCCTATATTTTTAATGTAGATATTACAAATTGTCATTGTTTTGGCGAAAAAGTTGTTTTAAATAGAACCCAATCAATAATTAAGAATCTGATTTTGATTGTTTTGATTTTTCCAATTCAATATGATTTTAAAGAATGGAAGCATTCTTTGAGAATAACGATAGGGTTATTTTTGCTTGCGTTTATCGTATTGATGAGCATTAATGCTCCAAATTATATTTATAAATTGGTACATAAAGATAAAATACAGATAGATAATGAATTGTATTATACAGCATTGAAAAATCAAAATAAAGAAGCCGAATATTCAGAAGGGAAACAGATAATATGTATGTACTCCACACATTGTGGTTATTGTAAAAAATCAGCGAAAAAATTGTCTTTGATATTTGAAAGAAAACATCAAGATGTAAATCGAATGAAAGCAATTTTTTGGTCATCGCAAAGTGAAGAAGCAATAAATCATTTTTTTGAAGAACAATCAATTGCACCAATTCCTTATACAACATTTACGGTAGATACTTTTCTAAATATAACCCAAGGCAATATGCCGATAATATTGTTTTCAGATAATGGAAAAATTGTAAAAGCATCAGAATATATAAGTTTACAAGAAGAAGATATTGAAAATTTTTTAGAAAACCAATAGTATTAAGTTTTATTTTTATAATTAACGAAATTAAAAAACACGCAAGTCTTTTTCTTGCGTGTTTTTTTACATAAATTAAACTTAAAACAATGTGAACTTATAAACTTAAATAACAGAGTTTCTTAATTTTATTTCTAAAAATACCTTTTACATCAAAGAAAACAGCGTTGTCTTTTGTGATATTTTCAAAGTAAGATTCATCTAATTCTGCATATTGATGGTGTTGTACAGCCATAATAACAGCCTGATAATCATTTCGTGAATTTTTAGTCAAATGGAACCCATATTCATGATAGACTTCATCGGAATCGGCGAAAGCATCAACAACATCAACATTAACACCGTAACTTTGCAATGCGTGAACAATATCGGCAACTTTAGAATTGCGAATATCGGTGACATTTTCTTTGAAAGTGGCACCCATTACCAAAATATTACAGCCTTTTATAGGATTACCCAACTCGATGATTTTTTTGATAATCATTTCAGCGATATAAAATCCCATATTATCGTTGATACATCTCCCAGATTCTATTATAATAGGGTGGTGACGAAATTCTTTTGCTTTGAAAGTAAGGTAGTAAGGGTCAACACCGATACAATGTCCGCCAACTAATCCGGGATAAAATTTTAGGAAATTCCATTTTGTGCCAGCGGCTTCCAAAACTTCGTATGTGTTGATTCCCATTTTATTGAAAATCATAGATAATTCGTTCATTAGAGCAATATTAACATCTCGTTGCGTATTTTCGATAATTTTCGCGGCTTCTGCAACCTTGATACAAGAGGCTTTGTGAACACCAACTTCTACAACTAAAGCGTATGTTTTAGCAATAATTTCCAATGCTTCAGGAGTACTACCAGAAACGATTTTGCAAATATTGTGCAAAGAATGTTCTTTGTCTCCGGGGTTAATTCTTTCAGGAGAAAAACCAACGAAAAAATCTTCATTGAATTTCAATCCAGAAAGTTTTTCTAAAATAGGAATACATTCTTCTTCGGTACAGCCCGGATAAACAGTAGATTCGTAAACGACAATATCACCTTTTTTTAGAGCTTGACCAACCGAATGAGTGGCCGCCAAAAGCGGTTTTAAATCTGGTAAACAATGTTTGTCGATAGGCGTAGGAACGGCAACGATATGAAAACGTGCTTTTTTCAAGTCTTCAGCATTAGAAGTAAATTCTATAGAAGAATTTTCAAAATCGCTTGATGACAATTCTTGGCTTGGGTCTTGGTGATTTTTCATCATTTGTACACGGTCTTGTTTAATGTCAAAACCGATAACATTAACTTTCTTTGCAAATGAAAGGGCTATAGGTAAACCGACATACCCTAATCCGATAACAGAAAGGTAACTTTCTTTTTTCAAAAGTTGGTCAAAAATATCAATCATTATATATTTGTATTTATATATTTTTTGAATTTACAAAAGTAGAAAAAAAAAATGAAATCTACGTAAAAACGATAATTATTTTTTATTCTTTGAATCAACGAAGTTTTTTTATAAATTTTTTTTAAAAAGTAATTCCTTTATATTTTTTAGAAAATATTATTGATTATTATAGGATTTCCTGTCAATTTTACCGTTGTAAGTCCTTTGTATTTTGTCCACTTGCTCATAAAAGAATGGAACTTTATAACTTTCTAAATTCATACGTAGATGACGAGCAATTTTTTGTTTGTCCATAATAGCATCATCAGTTAAAACGACCAATAATTTGAGAGCAAAACCAGTTAGGTCGTTTGGAATAGCAATACAGATACAATCTTTTATATCTTCCATAGCCAATGCTACATTTTCCACTTCAGTAGGAGCAACTTTATATCCACCAACGTTGATGACATCATCTTCTCGCCCTTTTAAATGTAACCGACCTTCGCAGTCGAGATAGCCAATATCTTTGGTATATACGGTATTGTCTTTCAAAACAGTGGCAGAAAGTTCTTCATCGTTGAGATAGCCACTCATTAGAGTTTTTCCTTTGCAGGAAATAAGTCCATCTTTTGTAATAATAATTTGTGCGTGTTTCATTGGTTTCCCCAAACAACCAGCGATACATTTGCCATCATTGTAATTGTATGTGGCAATGATACCTGTTTCTGTGGAAGCGTAGGTGTTGTATAAACGAGTTTTAGGTAATAGATTGCATAAGAGTTGCATATCACTGATAGCCATGGGAGCGGCACCAGTTTCAATGAAGTCAATTTTGTCTTTGTAAGATGCTAATTTTTGAGCGTTGAATTTCAATAACATTCTAATAGCAGAAGGTACCATGAAAGTTGCTACTTTCTCCGATGATTTTTCGATAGCCTCAAAAAAAGCATTTAAATCTTTCATTCCCTCTAAAATATGAATAGTCGCTCCAAGGATAATATTAGGATAAATCTTTGATAAAGAACCTATGTGATTTAAAGGACCAGTGATGATAAAATGTAAATTGTGACAAAATCCTTGTCCTTCTATTAAATTCTCAGCATCAGCAATTATCGTTTTATGACTGATGATTACTCCTTTGCTTTTTCCTGTTGTTCCTGTTGTGTACAAAATATCTGCAGTATCATTAGGAACCACTCCATTTTGCATAATTTTTTTGATTTCTTCAAATTTATTTGCAGGAATATCTTTTTCCAAAGGACAGCAAACACCTCCAACTAAATGAATTGCAAAATATGTTACAAGAAAATCTATGGTTTGAGAAGCAATAAAAGGAACAATATCTAATGGTTGTAATGCTTGTTGTCTTAATTCTTCACAACGTTGTTTTACTTTATGAAAAAGAGAAGCGTAAGAACAATGTTCATTACCGCAAATTACCGCAATTTTATCAGGATATTTTTCAGCATTTTGTATTAAATAGTCTTCAATGGTTAACATATTTACATTTGTTTTTCTTTTAGTTTGTTTTCTACCATATTGGTAATGGAAGTTAAATTTTTTAGATTTTTTGGTGTAGCGTCTAATGCAGATAATTCTATTTTGTATTTATCGGCAAGGGTAATTAATATATGAACAATCTGCAAAGAGTCCAATTCTGAAAAAACAAAATCGGAATCCCAATCTACCATTGGCATAATGTCTTCCAAAATGCGTTTAATTTCATTTTCCATATTTTGTTAATTATTAAGTTATTTGATTATAATCGGTGATACAATATTATATTTTTCTATATCTTCATTTGAAGGGAATAACAATAATATATGTAATGTTTTCAATTTTTGTAATTGTAATATAGTGTCGGTTTCAATAGAAGTAAGAAATTCGATATTACTGCTAAGATTTTCTGAACAAAAAGAGGCGACGTTTTGCTTTTCAATATCATTTTCTACCGCTGTAATTTTGCTGTTTGGATTGATAAAATGCCACAATAAAGCCATTTCACCATAACCTGCGTTTATAATGATAACCTCATCGGCATTATTTTTTAATGAAATGTTTTTATATTTCTTTAATCTTTTGCGAACTTCTGCTCTAACCAAAGTAGTTTTATATGTATATTTGTCCATAACCAAAGAATATGCAGAACGCTCTTTGTGAAATAATTTACCAATCAACCAATAAAACAAATTTTTAAAGGAAAGCGGTTGTTTTCTGTATCCGTTTTTATTTTTTGTAAGCCAATTGAAAATAAAAGGAGGGAATATGTAAGCCATAAGTACGACAGAAAACATTCCAACAATGGTTACTTGAGCCAAAGAATGTAGAGCAGGGTGTTTGGCAATAATTAAACATCCAATACCCACAAACATTATTAAAGCAGAAATAAGAATAGAATTTTTGTAAGAAGCAAGCATTTTTTTTCTATGAGTGTATTCGTAAATGACGCCTTCTGTCATAAAAATCGTATAATCATCGCCTTGCCCAAAGATAAATGTTGCTAAAATGATATTCACAATATTGAAATGTATGTTAAATATTGCCATAATACCAAGTATCCACAACCAACTAATAGCCATAGGTAAGAAAGATAGGATTGCTAATTCTATACTGGAAAATGAAAACCATAAGAAAAGAAATACAATGCCCCCACAGGCTAAACCAATAAATGAAAAATTGTTGGAAAGAGTTCTCGTCATTCCAGAAGAAACCGATTCGGTATCAAAAGTAAAATAATTGTTGTTGTCTTCCAAAAAATTGTAAACTTTATCTCTATTTTCTTTTTTAACATTCAAAATATTTACCACGTTATAAGTGTTGTTTACACTATCAATGCTGATAGAAGATGATAGTATAGAGGAAAGAAGCGGAGAAAAGAATGTTTTTAAATCGTTTTGCGGAGAATATGTTTTGTTCAATATTGCATAAAAATCCTCAAAAGAATCTTCGGTAAAGCCTTCAAGTGAAGAATATTTGGTTATAGATGCAATAATTTGTGTTTTGTGTTTGCTTATAAATTCGTTCCAATTGTTCAATCTGTTTTTTTGTTCAGACAAAGAAGGAAGAAATTTTTCTATATTGGAATACTCTTCTAAAAGGTTATTGTTTTTCAAAAAATCTAATTTTGACCCCAATTTGCTATTTTTTGTAAGAGCCTCATTGAGAGAAGAAGCAGAACAAACAACATAAATATTATCTTTTTCATTTTCAGTTTTTAGTATTTTTTGGAAATAAGTCATATTTTCTTTTTGCTTATCGGTCATATAATTGATATTAGCCATATTACTATCAAATTTAGTAAATTGACTGAAATAAGCAAATACAATAGTTAGTACAAAAATGAGAGCAACAATCCATGAAGATTTTTCTAATTGTTTATTGCTTAAAAAAGAAAGAAATGTAGTGTGTTTTTTTACGTTAGTTGTTAAAATATGTGGTAAAAAGATTAAAACGAAGAAAATAGAACCAATTAAAAGAAAAGCAGCAAACAAACCTAAATCACGTAATGCAACCGAAGATAATGGAGTTAACGTTAGAAATGCTCCTACTGTAGTAATGTTACCTATCAATAATGGAGGAGTAATTTCTTTTAACGTTGTTTTTATATTGGGTGTGTGATTTAAATGAGATATTAAATGTAAAGGATAATTTACAGCAATGCCAAGAATAATGGAAGAAATACCGATAACAATTATAGAAATATTATTGTTTATCAATGATAAAGCACTTAAAGCAAACAACCACCCCCAAGAAATAGAAATGAGAATAAGAAAAATATTTTTTAGATTTCTGAAATGTAAAAATAGAATTAAACAAATTAAAATTCCAGCAATGATAATAGATAAAATGCTATCTTTTTTTATTTGAGAAGAATTTGCAACAGCGATACTTGCTCCACCAAGAGTATTTATTTCAATATTGGGAAATACTTTTTGCGTACTATCTGCAATATTTGTAATAAAATTGCACAAAATAGTATTGGCTTTTGTTTCGCTTGTTCCGAATGGTGTTGTTGTGATAATAATTCCTCTTTTTTCATCGGGAGAAAATATATAACCATCGGATAATTCATAATTAATATCCGAAGAAAAAGATTGTAAAAGATTCAAAATAGGTGAAAAAAGATTCAGTGGGTCTTTTTGTAAGTGATTGCTTACCATGCTTGACCCTGGCAAAAGCAACATTTGTTTATCTTTCTGTAATTGTAGAGGAATGTAGTCTTTTTGTGCAAACAAAGAATCTATTCTGAGATAATCGTTTTTTGTTAAAAAATAAGGAATATTGCTATAAACAAAATTCGATATTTGTTCAAAATCCTGAAAATCTATTTGCGATATTAAACTTTCCGATAGATTGAAAGTGTCTTTGTTTTTCAGAAGAAAAGTAAAATATTCTATTGCTTGAATTATAGTATCTTTATCAGTTTTTGAAGTATCTTTATTTGCAAAAATAATGAATAATTTATCTGCTCCTGTTATATCTTGATATATTTTTAAACTTTGTGATGCTTTTTCGCCAGAAGGAAGAAAGTCTGAAATATCTTCTTTGTATGATAGTTTTAAAATAAAAAATACAAACATAAGTGTTAAAACACAAAATAGTGTTTTTCTGGCGATGTCGTATTTTTTTAGTGTATCATATATGGATAAAATAAATTTGGTCATATATAAAATATGGTTTAACTTAAAAAACTAATTACAAATAAGTTTTTTTACTTTCTATAGGATTTGCATATATATTTAGAAATATCTCTTTCAATTTTTCTATATCTGTTACCTTATGTGAGGATAAAAATTTCATATAATTCACAAAATCATTATATTGTGTTTCATTATACATGTTTTTGTATTCTTTTTTTCTGTAAAGAATATCGTGGGCGATATAGTTGTTAGGAGATAATTTATAGGCTTTTATGATTCTTTCGTCTAAAAGATTGGCAACCTTCTTATGAAAAGATGTTGCTGTAAGTGATTGATATTGTAATAATTCATTTTTGCTTATAGGTTTACACAATTCAATGTGAACTTTACCTTTTTTTTGTAAGAATCCTGTGAGAATACTATTTAGGTCTTCATCAGGTTTTTTTGTATATTTATTTTCTAAAGAATGAAAACTTTCTAATGTTTTTAAAATATCGCAAGGTTCCCATTCGTAAGAGATTGCAATAGGAACAATATGTAAATCATTTAATGCATTGATTTTGTTATTTTTTTCACTCATACAAAACATTTTTATAATTCCTTGGTCGGTGCGGTCTTTTCCGTTTTTTGTTCTTCCGTTTCTTTGTGCAATCCAAACCGACTTGCCTTTTGTTGTTATCGTATGGCGAATATATTTTGATACTTCTAAAGAAGATTTATAAAATTCCATAATATTGGAAGATGGTCTTTCAACTTTAAACATCTTATTTGCTTTGCCAATGTCTATAATGAGCGGAGAAGACATGAGATTTGCTCCAAAAGTTATTTCAGTTGTTTCAAAATTATTGAGAACTAAATAATATTGCAACAGACAAGAATCAAGCATAATATCTCTATGATTGGAGATAAAAAGATAACTTTCATCTTTGTTTAAATATTCCACTCCGTTTGCCGTAAATTCTTCAATACTTTCTTCGATAACTCTTTCATTTACTTTTCTCATGGTATCGTATTGAAAATCTTTTATAGTTTTGTAAGCGAGCAAACGTTTTTTTGTTTGTTCTGTATTTTCATCTGGAAAAACCCACGATGCAATGGTAGGAAAAGCAATGTCGTTTACAATTCTTTGCATAGCCGATGGCAATTCTTCATCGTAATATGGTCTTATGTTGTCAAATTGAGATGATTGTATCATATATTAGTAGTTGTCGTTTTTGATATCTTTAATCCAATAAAGCAAAGATTGTTTCCAAGTTCGTGATTGTGTACTTCCTTTTTCGTTAGAAATACCGAATCCATGTCCACCTTCTTCGTAAAGATGAAATATGTGGGGAATATTGTTTTTTGTCAACGCAGAATCTAAAAGTAAAGAATTTCTATAATCAACAGTTGGGTCATCTTTACATGATGCAATAAAAATAGGACAAGATAATAAATTGGTGTGATTTTCCAAAGAAAGAGAATCTATCAATGCTTGATTATTTTGTTGGTCTTCTCCAAGTAATGCACGTTTAGAACGTTTATGAACCAAAGGTTGTTTCATTGTAACTACAGGATAAATTGATGCGATAAACAAAGGACGAAAATTTTCTAAAAAAAACATAGCAGTACTCAAAACTAAATGACCTCCTGCAGAAAAACCAATTAATCCTATTTTATTTGTGTCAATATTGTATTCATTAGCGTTGGCTTTGATGTGAGAAATTGTTTGTTGTAAGTCATTTTGAGCATCAGGATAGCGATTACCTCTAAATAAATATCTGTAATACAACAAAAAAGCAGGAAATTTTGCTGTCCTATATTTCAATACAAATGCGGAAATACCATGTTTGTTGAACCATTGAGCGACATTGTGACCTTCGTTATTCATACCGTGCCAAAAATAAGAACCTCCCGGACAGATAATTACACAACTACCATTGTTATTTTCTGCTATATATGGATATAATTCTACTTTCATTTTGGGAATAGAATCTTCCCAAATGTTGATTTGTGCAAATAATGTATTGTAAACCAAAAATGTTATAATAAAAAGAAAAATTAGTTTTCGCATTGATTAATTTTTTTGATAATATAGTTATTCCCAAGCAAAATTTCACAAGTATTGATGGCTGTAAGTGCAACTCCACAGAAACCATGCATATTGTTGTTTTGTCCTGTCAGGAAAAGGTTTTTTATTTTTGTAACAATAGGCACTTGAGATAAAATAATATTGTTTACATCTTTTGAGAAGCCAGAAATACAGCCTTCTGAGGATGCGTAATAATCTCGTATTGTAAGAGGAGAGGCTGCATTGATATTTTCGATACAAGATATAAAATCGGGATGAATTTCTTTGATTAATTGCAATAATTTATCGGTACATTCTTTTTTCCAATTTAAATATTCATCTCCACGTTGTCCTACTTGAGTATTTTCCCAACGTTTAACGTGGGAAAAAGTCATTGGAGAAGTGATAAGTGCTTTTGAGGCATATTTGCCTTGATTGTCATTGGGTGGTGTCATAAATAAAAATCCCATAGGCCAAGGTTTGTTTTCATCTGCAAAACTCCAAATATCGTTATAGTTTGACATATAAAATTGAGAATGATTGATATATTGGAATGTATTTTCTTTTAATTTAATTGCTAAAAGAAATGCAGAATAGGAGTTAGGAATGGAAAGAAGTCTATCGCGGTATGATTTTGGTAATGCTTTTTCTTCCATAAGTGTCAAAAGAGAGTGGGGGTGAATGTTTGAAATGTAGTAATCGGCAGAAAATCTTTCTTTATTGATAGTTTCTACATATTCAATATTTTTGTTTTTTACTTCTATCCATTGAACCTTAGAATTTGTTTTTACCTCTCCATCATTGCCTATGATAATTTCTTTCAATAAATCAGCAAATTTATGAGAACCTCCAACAAAACGAGAAGTGCCATTAATATATAGTGCATTGATAATTGCATGAATATAAGCAGGTGTTTTGCCCCCGATACCACCATAATAAGGATTCATATATGCAAGAACACTTCTTAGTTCTTTATTTTTAATATAATGATTGATAAATTCATTTGCAGGAATTAAAAAATTGTCAGTGTAAGAAAACATAAAATTATGAGATTCTCTTAAATTAAATAAATCAATGTTTTCTACCATCTGAAAAATTTTATCTACGTATGCTTGTAAATTATCTTTTTCTTCTGGAAAATAAGTAGCAAGAGAATCTATAAAATTTTGTTTTCCTTTTTTTAATATATAAAATTGTTTGTTTTGAGCAAAATATAATTCTTCAGAGCAATTCTCGTCAACGTCTAATATTTTAACATTATCAGTTATGCCTAAATATTTACAGATTCGATAGATATTTCCACCTTTTTGCATTCCTCCGATAATGTGCATACCAGTATCAAAAGTTTCACCAAATCGTTGGAAAGATTGCAAACCACCTCCGATAGTAGCGTTTTTTTCCAATATCGTAACGTTGAAACCTTCTTTTGCAAGTATGGCACCGCAAAACAAGCCTCCAAGTCCTCCTCCAATGATAACAACTTTATTCTTAGACATCTTGTTCCAATTGATTTGCAATTTTATTATACTGCTTTATATATTCTTTTCTAAAAAATGATGCTTGACATTTGAGGTCGCCAATTGTAGCAAGTTCATTTCTGTTTATAGTTTTACCAACTTCAATGTGAATCTTTCCTTTTTTTAGCAAAAAACTACCTTTAGGAAATACTTTTCCTGTTCCATAAATATACATAGGCATAATATCCAAATTCAATGCTTCTGCAAAAAAGAATGCTCCCTTGTGAAAACGTCCTATTTTACAATCTTTAGAACGCGTACCTTCGGGATACACCGCAATAGAATATCCTCTATCTACCAATGATTGTAATTTTGGAATCAATTCTTCTAACCCCATAGATACAGGAAAATATTCCAATTGTTTAATTAAATATCCATAGATGCAATTGTTATATGCCCAGTCGTTAGTTAAAAAAACTATCTTGGGAGTAAAAATCATTTGACAGGCTAAATCAAGTTGTGATTGGTGATTACAAATAATTAAACTTGGTTTAGAAAAAGTGGCTTTATCGTTTATAAAGTAAGAAAATTTCACAGAAGGAATGCCATGCTGAAGCATAATGAAACGTATTACTTTATAAACGATTTTATGTAGAACCAATCTCTTTTTTTCAGTTATTTTGCCAATACGCATATAGAAAAAAGCAAAAGGAGTAATGATTCCTGTAGTAGAAATGACGATGAAAAGAAAAGAATATAAAGTTTTGATAATCTTATATATAAATTTTAAAATCTTAAGTGGCAAAGCATAAACGACGGCAAGAAAACATAATATTGTATTGAGCAAACTAATTCTTGCAAAATCTTTTATTGGTCGAAAATGACTGACACGTTCATCTTTTGGTGGATAATATACGTTGATAGGTATTGAAACTATTTTTACATTTCTCCAAGAAGAAAATACAAGTAATGCTAATTCTGATTCATATTTATTTGAAATACATTGCAATATGGGTAATTTTTTTAAAGGGTATAATCTATATCCAGATTGTGTATCGTTTAATCGTTTGCCTGTTTGAACAAAGAACCAAAAATTTGAGAATTTATTTGCGAAATTGCTTCCTTTTGTTCTTTGTACACCATTTAAGTTTCGTTTTCCGATAATTAAAGATTGTGGTTTTTGTTTGTTTGTTTCTAAAAATAAAGAAATATCTTCTGGATAGTGTTGACCATCAGCGTCTATACTTATAGCGTATGCAAATCCTAAAGAAATTGCTTTTTTGAATCCTTGTTTAAGTGCGAAACCTTTCCCTTTATTTTTAGTGTATTCAATTAAAGTGATATTTGCTATTTGTGAAAGAATTTTAGAAGTGTTGTCTGTTGAACCATCATTGACAACAATTACATCATAGCATTGTAATAAACAACGATTAACAATATCTGCTATTGTTTTTTCATTGTTGAAAGTCGGAATTATAATGCAAATTCCTCTATCTTTAAGATTAATCTTTATTTCTTCGTTAATCATAATTCATTATTGCAGACAAAGGATAATTTACATAAAGGAGTTTGTTGTGATAATACTTGCATTTGAATGTTAAGGTTTGATTCTTCTATTGTTAGCTTATCTACAACATATTTGATACAAGGATACATTTCTGGAGAAATCGTTGATAAAAATTTTACGCTTTTTATAAGTTTTATCTTATATTTTTTCTGAAAATATGTTGACAATAATTCCGTTCCTATTTGAACTAGACAAACACCGGGAGTTATTGGGAAATTTGGAAAATGAGCCTTATAAATAAAATGATTTTTATTAAGTGAAATATCGAAAAACAATTTATCGTTCTCTTTTTCTATATTAATGATGTGATATAATTCGTCTTTAAGTATCATAATGGTTTTTATTATTGCAATCTCATTTCCATTTGAGATATTTGATAAAAATTATTTTAAAGCATTAATATCGAATATTTTATTTGGAATTTCTTCGTTCCGTTTGATGTTTTTGAAATCAATAATTGTTTTATCGCCGTTGGTTTCTATTATTTCGACTTTTGAAACTACAGCTGTTTTTCTTTCAAAATGTAATATGATGTTTTGAAACATTTTTTTCATTTCTTTGTTTTGTGGTAAAAGAGTTGCAAAAAACATTTCCGAAGATTGCTTAAAAGAAATTTTGAAGTCGTTCTCATTTGCCAAAAAATTGCCAGAGATAGTATTAAGCATAATTTCAGAAATTCCTTTGAAAATTTTATTTTTCTGAATGTCTATAACTTTGGTATCATTATCATTTTTTGAAAGTGCTTTATTTGCACTGAAAATAAAAACAGAAGAATAAGGAGTAATGTATTCCCAACGTAATTTGTTTGCATTTTGATAATACATTTTACCTTTTGAAATTACAGGATTGGCAAGTAATTTTTGTTTTTTTGTTTGTACGAAATCACATTGTAAAGATTGGACAGTTGAAATTTTATCGATTATGTGTTTTTTTATTTGATTATCAGTTAGTATTTGTGTGTTTGCTTCGAATGAGCAAAAGAATAATACAATATTAAAAATTAAAAGATTTTTCATTTTATTTTGCTATTAATAAACAACCAAGTACTATCAACGTTACACCAATCCATTTTATTATAGAAATGTTTTCATTAAAAAAAAGCATAGCTGCAATCATTCCGAAAACGTAAGTAAGTGAAACCATAGGATATGCTACCGAAAAAGGAAAATGTTTTATTATATATATCCAAAGCAACCCTGCTAAAGTAAATAATGCACCACAGATTGCAAATTGCCAATTGACAAGAAAACCATACAAAAAAGTTTTTGTAAAAGCAAATTTTGGCATTTTCATCATTGCAAGTTTCAAAAAAACTTGAGCAAGAGAAAGTAATATACTTTGTAATAATGCTAATGGAATTAGTTTGAACATGATAATAATAATGCAAGACAATGAATAGATGGAGATTCTGTTTTTCCTATTCGCTTTTCAAAATCGCGATATAAAGTTGTTGTTTCTTCTGCCAAACAAAGGAGGACATTTTTACATTCTCCTTTCAAAAGTTTTCGTTTGGCATCTTTTAACATACAATCGAATGTTTTTTTACCATTTGAGTAAGTGATGTTGTATCCGTGACATTTGGTATGAATTGCTATAGTTGAGGCAATAGTGTTATGAGTAGATTGCATAAAATAGGTTGGTTTTAGCATTACTTCACCCTCTGAATTGATTTGTTCCAAAAGATTTTCCGTATTTTCCCATAAACCTAAATCTGTTCCTGCAATTATTGCATCTGGAGTTGTTATTTTTGCTTCTTTCAATACTTTTAAAGAACATAACATCGCCCCTTTTAGCGATTTTCCCATGCGACGAGCTTCCAAAGGTTTGATATATTGTACAATTTCTTTTAACTCGCCTTCTGTTGTTATCTCATGACGTGCGATAGTTAAAATATCATCTTCCGTTATTTTGTTGATAATTTTCGATGTTGTAATATTATTTTTTTGGGAAAAAATAAGTGAAGAATCATTACCTCCGAAACCGAAAGAATTGCATATCACATTCTGTAAATCTTGATTTTCTTTATGTAAAGTAGGGGAAATTCCTTCTGGCATAGGACAAGAGAAATTAAGATTGGCAGGTATAAAATTTTCTTGCATCGCCAATAGACATATAACAGACTCGATGCTTCCAGAAGCACTTGTGGTATGCCCTGTAAATGATTTGGTAGAAGAAATTAAAGGTATTTCATCTTTGAATAACCGTTTTATGGCAATAGATTCACTGCTATCATTGTTAGGCGTTCCTGTTCCGTGGGCATTTATATATTGAATGTCTTTTGGTTTGAGATTGGCTTTTTCCAAAGCTTGATTCATAGCAAGAAAAGCACCTTCTCCGTTTTCTGAAGATGCCGTTTGATGAAATGCATCGCAAGTATTGGCATATCCTGTTAGATATGCAAAAATATTCGCATTTCGTTTTCGAGCCAAATTTTCTCTTTCTAATACAATACTTGCTGCACCTTCTCCCAGATTGATACCTTTGCGATTGTTGTCAAATGGTCGGCAAGGCTCTTTATCAAGTATCATAAGCGAATTAAATCCATTAAGATGAAAAATGCTTAAAGATTCACTTCCGCCTGCAATTACAATATCTGCTTCGTTGTTTTTTAGCATTTCAGCACCGACAATAATCGCATTTGCAGAAGAAGAACAAGCAGTTGATATAGTGATATAGTCAACAAAACAATTGAAATATTGAGATATAATTTCTGAACATTTGCCAGCAGTATGATAGTTGATACAATCTAAATAGGTGTTAGAATGTTTTATTTGTGAGAAAAATTTTTCAGTTACGTCCATACCAGCAACAGTTGTTCCGTTAACAAGAACAATTCTTGTTGTTTTGTTTTCGGTTATATACTTTTCTATGTTTGATTCTTTTAACGCTTCTTTTATTGCAATTATGTTCATCAATGTAGTCCTCGAAATAAAATTATCTGTGATATTTGTAATTGCTCTCATTTCTGCTGTAGATAATTTCACTTCTCCAACAGGCAATTGTTTGTGAGTAGAGGATAGATATTGTAAAGATGCAATACCCGATTTTTGTTTTTTCAAAGATTGAGTAACTTCTTTGCAGTTGTTTCCTATTGCACAAATGATACCTTTTCCTGTTACGACTATATTATTTGTCATGAGGAATTATTTTGTTCTGTGTTCTTTTACGTAAGAGGCAATGGATTTTATACTTGTAAAGATTTTTTTGCCTTCAGATTGGTCATTAAGTTTGATACCATAATCTTTTTCTAAAAGCACAATTAATTCCAATGCATCGATAGAATCCAAACCTAATCCTTCTCCAAATAAAGGAGCTTCGTCGTTTATTTCTTCAGGGGTTATTTCGTTTAAATCAAGAACTTCTATTATTTTTGTTTTTAATTCTCTTGTTAAATCTTCCATTGTATTTTTTGTTTTACTTGATTATATAATTATTTACTTTTCCAATTCTAAAATTTGTAAAGAAGCATTAAAATTTTCAGCATTTGCGTAGTCTATCCAGCCACACAAAATACTTGTCGTTTTTTTATCTAAAAATGAGACCTCCAATATTTGCTTCATTAAATGTTCATTTCTTTCACTTAAAATGTAAAAAGAAGATTCTCCGTGATATTTATTTCGCAATGCGATTTCGCCTGTAACAATATTTGGTAATGTATATACGAACAAAGATGGTGAAGGGTAGAAACTTTCCTTGTCACAAATAGTTTGATAATATTTTTTATCGGTATCAATAGAAGAAGAATTGTTGAAAAAGATAATCGCTCTGTTTTCTCTTTCGATAAATCTTGAAGCGTTTTCTTTTTGAAGTAAAATTTCTGAGCCAACAAATCCTAATTGCGATAGATAGTCCATTTTGTGAAATTTTGGATAATCATTGATGAATGTTTTGTATATATATGAAATAATATCTTTTTCTTCTAATTGTATTTGCTGAATATGGTTATCAATCACCAATTCATTTGGAGATATGCTTATACTATGAGTTGTTTTGAAATTTATATTTTTTGAAGTTTGAGGAAAATAATTTTTTGTTATCAATATTGCGGTATTGACTCCTCCGAAACCTGAGGAGGTTTTTATAAAAGAATTTTTTTCGCTTGTTTGATGTTTTGTCAATAAAGTTACCTTTCCTGATACACCAATTTCTTCAAATCCTTTTGTAGCAAGAATTGTTTTATCGTTCAAAGCGTGAATTGAAATTATGGTTTCAAAAATTCCAGATGCCCCCATAGTATGCCCGAAATAGCCTTTGAGACTATTCAATGGGATATTGTTTATTCCAACATTTTCTACTGCGACTGCTTCCATTTGGTCGTTAAACATGGTGGCAGTTCCATGAACGTTGATAGAAGCAATATCATTTAAATCTTCTTGTTCGATTACTGCTGATAATGCCATTGTCAATCCAGTGCCATTTTTTGAAGGATTAGTAATATGTGAACTATCATTGCGTATTGCTCCATCTTTGATTGACCAAGATAGATTATGTTTACATTTGACTTTTTCATTACACAAAACAACAGTTGCAGAGGCTTCCCCAAGATTTAATCCTAAACGATTAATATCAAATGGTTTGCATTCAAAAGGTGATAAGGCTTGAAGAGATTGAAATCCAGAAAAAATAAATTTACTTTGTTCTTCTGCACCGCAAACAACAGCATAATCATATTTTTCTTTTTCTAATAATCTGTGAGCAAGAATAATTGCACTTGCACCAGAGGTACAAGCGTTACAAACAACAATTGGCGAATTTTTTAAATGAAAATATTTCGCTATTTTATCTACAGAAGAAGAAAGATAAATAGCCTTTGTGTCTTTGTTTTTCGTATTTAACAAATTTATATTCCCTTTTGTTGAAGAAAGAATAAAAATTACATTTTCTTCTTTTATATCAAAATTTGCTTTATTTATTGCTTGTTCTACAGAATAAATAACCATAGATTCAAAAGAGGTAAAGCCTTCTATAAAGAAATCATTTTTATCTTCTTGACTAAACAAAGAGGCGGTAAAAGAATTGCTATAATCAAAGATATTGTTGTATTGTTTCAAAGAAGATTTATACAATTTGATGTTTTTGTAATTTTCTTCTGAGGTTTTTCCTAAAGGAGATAAAATATTGTCAGATAAAAAATAAGTCATGTTTAGTAAGATTTTTTTTTCTTTGTCAAAAGTTATAATGACATAATTTTACAATAGATTATATGATACCCCATTTTTTTTTCCATTGAATGTAGAATTGAGGATTGTTCCAAACTAATTGATAATTTTTATCCATAAAAACTTGAACCGAATGTCCTGTTGCTAAAATAGAATTGTCTTCAGCATAAATTTCATAATCGAAAACTATTTTAGCAGATTCGGTAGGGCGGTAAATAATATCAATTCGAGGGAGCATTCCGTAAATTATCGGTTTTTTATATTGAAAATTCAATTCCACCAAAGGAGCGAAAAAACCATTTTCAAAGAAAGTCATATAACCTAAACCATACTTTTCTCCAAAACATTCTCTTGCGTCTTCAAAATATAAAGGATATGAACCATGCCATACTATACGCATAGAATCGACTTCTGAGAATCTGATTCCCAATTTTTTAGATGCTTTTAGTGTCATAATTTTAATTTTCTTTTAGTGCAATTTTCATTTCTGTTTGGGCAATGATTTTTTCATTACAAATGATATTTGCTGTTATTAACATCAGACCAAAAACTTCTTCTTTTATTTCTATTTTTGTAGTAATAATATCGTTTACATGTGGAAAACTGAATATTTCAAAATTTTTAATAGCCCCGATAAATCCTATTTGTACTTTTTCTTTATTTATAGATTTATTAAGATAACCTATTCTTGCCGCACAAGTTTGGGCGATGTTTTCTATTAATCCAGAGGCAGAAAATATATCGTCATCTACGAAGATATTATCATTTGTGATTTTGGTGGTTGTTATAGTTGAACGTTCATCAATGAATACCAAAGAATCAATCATGATAAATGGTTCTTGTTGTGGTAGTAATTCGCGAACATCTATATTATTCAAAGGAATTTTTGTTGTTTGCATACATCAATTGCTTATTATTCCCAGAATTTGAAAAAATTGTACCATTGTGTTGGATATAGTTTCAATATTCTTTCCAATTCTTTTATGTACTTATCGGCTAATTCATTTATTTGTTCTTTACGTGATATTGTTTTATCGTATTGCAATGGAGTTATGTATATTTTATATTTTGTTGTGGCGATTTTCATTACGTGAACGGTCAACACATTTACTTCTTTCATTGTAGCAATGTAAAAAGGTCCTATAGGAAATTTTGCTTTTGCTCCTAAAAAATCAATATATATATTTTTATTAGAGCCCCATATTCTGTCAGCAGGAATACTTACAATTTCTCCGTTTAAAAGTGCGGCATTTATTTCAAACAGATGTCCTATATCTGAACGAACTGGTATCATTTTGATGTTGGTAGAAGCAAACATTTTATTGCGATTGGTCATTACAGATTCTTTTTCTCCAAAAAAAAGCAAAGCATTAAAAGGTTTGTCTTTTGCAACAAGAGAATATCCCGCAATTTCGTAATTACCAATATGTGAAGATAATTGTATAAAACCTTCTTTTTGTTTGGCAAGAAAATCAAAATACTCGTAACCTTCAATTTCTATTTTGAATTTTTTGCCAGCATACATTGCAAATTTATCTATTACACTTTGTCCAAATAAACAATGATTTATATATGTTTTCCAAAAAGATTTAAAAACATTGTATCTTAATCTTTCTCGGAAATATTTATATATGATTCTGATACTTTTGTTTACAATCAAACAAATCGGAATAACAAAAACAGATGAAAAGATATATAACAAACGAACATTTACAAACTTCAGCAGAAATATTAACCATTTATGCATAGTTTGATTTCCGTATGTTCTTCCTATCCATTTTTGTTCTTGGGACATTTTGATAATCAATTATTTTGTTTTGCTTTCTATGTAATCGCAAAAATCTTTTAATGTTTTTACTTTTGTCATTTCTTCTGGTTTTATTTTAAAACCAAAATTCTTTTCAACGATTACAACGATGTCAACAAAATCCAAAGAATCTATGCCCATATCTTCTTTTAATAGAGCCTCTTCTTTAATGAATTCTTCGTCAATTTCTAAATCTTCTATAAGAAATTTCTTTACTTTTTCGTCAATTTCTGTTCTAAGCATAATTCCTTTGTTTATTTTATTTTTTATTTTATTTTACAAACAATTATAGAATGTCCTTGTCCTAAATGGTCGTATATTTCTTCAATTTCCAATCCAGCGTTGTTGATACAAGTTTGCATATCTTCTGTGTTGTACATTTTTGAGTTACCGTTTGCAATTGCAGTAAAATATAATGAAGTCATTGTAAGACATAGAGTTGCAGTTTCAAAGCGTTGCCTATCCAAAAGCGTTTCCATGATGTATATACGTGTGTCGTTTGTCATTGCTTGTTTGGCTTTTAACAAAATGTTTGTAATTTCTTCCATTGAAAAACAATCAAGAAATTGACTCATCCAAATTGCATCTAATCCATTTTTTCTTTGAGGGAATGAGGAATCGCTGTTCAATAAATTGATTTCATATACAGATATTCTTTCTTTGCCTTGTTTATCTTTGATATTTTCCTGCATGAGTTTTATCTGTTGAGGCAAATCCAAGACGGTTACTTCTACATCTTTATCGTAAGCAATACATTGTAAAGCCCATTTTCCTGTATTTCCGCCAACATCGTACAGCGATTTAACTTTATGTTTGTCAAAAATAATTTCCAATGCTTCTTGAAATGCAGAATCTGAATAAAAATGGTCAAAAGCAAACCAACTTTTCTGGACATTTGGGGGTAATGAGGACAATCCTTCATATACCGTATTCCAAGAACCGAAATGTTTCAATCCTTCTGGTTTTCCATTCAAAAGAGCGGATTCTAAATCAAACCAACCAATATAATTTACATCGTGATTGAAATCAATATTGATTTTTGACATTTTATCTGTTAAAAGAAACCAACCAACTTTAGAAATAGTAAAACGTTCACTGTCTTTATTTATGAGAACAATCCCAATGGAAAGAGAGGCTTCTAAAAGGCATTTGACAGCATAGTCTGATAATTTTGTTTCTTTAACAATTTCATCTCGTGTAAGTCCCTCTTTTGAATCTCTTATCATATCCAAGATACCAAACTTTATCATCAAGCGTGAAGTTTGAAAGATAATAGGTCCCCACGAAATAAATTCAGCCATACGTTGTGCTTCTTTGGCTGAATATTGTTCTTGGGTATATCGTTTTTCTAATTCAGGAAATAAGTTCATTTAATCGAATTTAAATTTTCTTTATTATTAATGTAGAGTTGGTTCCACCAAATCCGAATGAATTACTTAAAACTGTATTGACTTCTGTTTCAATTGTTTTGTTGGTAATATTTAGGTTTTCAGAAAATTCATCAGGATTATTGAAATTGATATTTGGGGCAATAAAATTATTGTGCATCATAATAATAGAATATACAATTTCACTTGCACCAGCCATCCAACATTCATGTCCTGTCATAGATTTGGTAGAGGAAATTAATGCACGTTCTCCTCGAAACATTTTATCCAAAGCGAGGGCTTCATACATATCTCCTTGTTTGGTTGATGTTGCATGAGCGTTGATGTAATCAATATCATCAAGTTTAATACCCGCATCATTGATTGCTCTTCTCATTGCTATAATGCTTCCTTTGTCACTTGGCTCTGAAATACCACCACCATTAGATGAAAATCCATAACCAATAACTTCGGCAAGTATTGTAGCTCCTCTTTGTATAGCGTGTTCGTATTCTTCCAAAACAATTGCAGCAGCCCCTCCGCTTGGTATCAAACCATCTCTATCTTTGTCAAATGGACGAGAGGATTCTGCTGGGGAATCCATACGAATGGAAAATGCTCCCAAAGCATCAAATGAAGCCATAGCATAATAATTTGTTTCTTGGGCACCGCCACAAAGTACCATTTCTTGCAAACCTTGTTTTATCATCATATAACCTAATCCGATAGAGTGAGAACCACTTGCACATGCCGCTGAAATAGTAAAATTAACACCTTTTAAATGGAATATTGTACTTAAATTCATATTGACAGTGGAATTCATAGATTGAAAAAGAACGCCATATCCCAACATTGCAGAATCGTGTTTTTCTTCCATTATTTTACTTGCTTCAATGACAGGTTTGGCAGAAGAATCGTTGCCAAAAATACACCCGACTTCATTTTGTAGAAGATAATCATTAGTAATGCCTGCTTGATTAAATGCTTGAATACTTGCCATATATGCATATTGGGCTTCTTCGCTCATTCCTGTACGTATGTGTCTATCAAGCATTTGTTTAGTGATAATAGGCGTAGGAACAATGCCTGTCAAAGCAGAGCGATATCCATATTCCAAACGCTCTTTTTGAACTCCAATGCCTGATTTGCCGTTAAATAAAGATGTTTTTACTTGTTCTATATCTGTACCTATACACGACCAAATACCAATTCCTGTTATTACAACTCGCTTTTGCATAATGTAATTTTATGTGTATAATCCGCCGTTTATATTAATTACTTGTCCTGTTATATATGCGGCTTGTTCACTAACTAAAAAACCGACCAAATAAGCAACTTCTTCGGCTGTACCAAATCGTTGCATTGGAATTAATTTTTTCAATTCTTGTTGAGGTAAATCTTTTGTCATATCGGTATCAATAAAGCCCGGAGCGACTGCATTTACTGTTACGTTTCTTATTGCTACTTCTTGTGCCAATGCTTTTGTTGCTCCGATTAAAGCGGATTTCGCAGAAGAATAATTTACTTGTCCTGCTAAGCCTTTAACTCCAGAAAGTGAAGTAATATTGATGATTCTTCCTCCGTGATTTTTCCTCATCATCTGTTTTAATAGATGTCTTGTTGTATAGAAATAGCCATTCAAAGATGTGTCTAATACATTGTGCCATTCTTCGTCGCTCATCATAAACATTACATTATCTTTACGAATGCCAGCGTTATTTACGAGAATGTAAATATAGTCATCAGGGTGATGCTCTTCCCAACTATTCAATGCCTGAATTATTTCTTGTGGTTTGCTTACATCAAATGGCAACAATTCTGCTTGTCCGCCTTTATTTATTATTTCATTGGCTGTTTGTTCTGCAGCATTTTTGTTGCTTAAGTAGTTGACTATTACGGGAAATCCCATATCTGCTAAATGTAGAGCCACCGCTCGACCGATACCTCTTGAGGCTCCCGTAACTAATGCATATTTCATTTTATATTTTTAATTATATGATTTCTAAAAAACTTTTGGGTACACAAGTTAAGGCTACTGCTACCAATCCATCAATTTTGACAACAACATATTTATTTTTCTTAATCCTTTTGATTTCTCCTTCCACTCCAGAAAAATAGCCTTGGGTTATTCTAACTTTTTTGCCTACTTTATCCAAGAAATCTTTATAATCCAATAGCATAGTATCTTCTTCTGAGGTGCTAACTCTAATAAAATCATTCATTTGCTTATCGGGGACAACCATAATTTGATTAGAAGAACGGTCTATTATATAACGTAGCGGTTCTAATGATTTTGAAGAATTTTTCAGCATTGTTATTCTTTCTTGCGAGGAACGAATAAATATGAGATTATGAATAAGGACTTCTTTTTTATTGGTTTTGTTTTGACAATCTATTTCATAATGATTGGGTTTGAAAGGGAGAAAGTTCTCAATCTGGATAGAGTCTAAATATTCCTTTACTTTCAATTCTCTATTATAGGTAACACGCATAGGAAACCACTTTATTTCTGACAGCATGATAAGTATGGTTTATAAAGACAATACAAAGGGACACCCTTTATATAGGGTGATACACATGATTTTGATATTTTTTTTTGCACTGAACCCAGCAACAATTTAATATTTATATATATAGGATTTGAAAAATCAAGTTTTTATCATCTCTTTTGTCAATAGAAATGTTGCATTTATTATTGATTTTACAATCCTGAAGTTATCTTGCAAAGGTATAATATTTTTTGCTTATTTTTATATATTTTTGTTATTTTTTTCTATAGATAGATTCAACATGCCATGTTATAAAAAATATAAACCAGATTTTGGCTTCTTACCCAGAATTCACATGTCTTATTTTATTTTTTCTCGGTGTCTGAGCCTGCCGTTTTTTCGGTGTCTGAGCCTGCCGAAGACACCCGAAAAAATAATAATACAGAGACTTAAAAAAAAATTTTTTTCTAAAACAAAAATTTGTATTAAAAAAAGTTGTACCTTTGCAAAGTTTTAAGTGGAATTTTTTGCAAAGTTTTTAAGTGAACTTTTGCAAAAGTCCAAGGGAAATAAATGTTCGTTAAAATTAAGAATATGGAAG
>JAZSKB010000044.1:0-310041 GCA_045534635.1 Bacteroidales bacterium | reverse complement strand
GAAAAATAACAAAAGGGTATCTTTTTATATAGTCAATGCAGATAAATCTACCAATACAGCAAAGACATATAAAATAGAAACTTTACCAACGATAGTAATATTTAAAGAAGGAGTCGAAATAGGTCGGGTTTCAGGATATTTTCAAAATATAGAAGAATTAATATTAGAAAAAATAACAGAAGCCGAAAGTAGAGATAAAAAGAAATAGAGATTATAAAATAATTATCTTATGAGAAAGTCATTTTTTTTAGTTTTATCAAGTATTTTTTTCTATCATGTTCCAATCTATCTGGAACATACGAAATGGTAGATAGTCATTTTAAAGAGAATGCTAATCCGATGTTTTCGATTTTGTTCAAGTGAATTTTGCATCCCATTAACATGAGGAAATGTTAGTAGAATAAATTAAAATAATATTAATTTTTAAATAAGTAATACAATGAAAGACATTTTTTTATCAATAACAATATTATTAGGTATGCAGATTTTACATGCACAATCCCTTCCTTTAAAAGTTGATGGAGGTGGAGATGTTCATCGTTGTTCGTATGAAGAATCTGTTCAACTTGGAGGGAAACCAACAGTATCAGGAGGAGTAGCCCCATACACTTATCAATGGAGTATGATTCCAAAAGAAGAGTACTATTATGGACTTATAACGGCCTCAAAATTACTTACAGATACCACAATTGCAAATCCTACATTTAAAGGAGGTAATGATTCTCCTGACCCAATAACATTTTTTCTAAAAGTAACAGATGCAGAAGGGACAGAATGCTTTGATACAGTAACAATAACAACATCTTTGTTTTGGATGACGCTAGCAGGTTGTTTTAGTTGTACAATAGAAAAAGGAGATTCTGTTTATTTAGAAGGATGGGCAAATATCGGAGGAGGTTGGGGTAAAGTTGAATATTTATGGACACCCCAAAATGGCTTGAGTGATACAAATATATTAAATGGTTTTTGGGCAAAACCAGAAGTTTCCACATCTTACACTTTGACAATAACAGATGAAAAAGGTTGTAGAGTTACTGCTCAAGCTCCATCATATTGTATTTATGTTAATCAAACGGGAATCCAAACAATATCAGAGCCAAGCATAAAAATTTATCCAACTCTTGTAAAAACAATGCTCAATATAGAAAATGCGATAGAAAATGTTCAAATATTCGATATAAGCGGTCGTATCCTTATGAGCATAGAAAATAAAGAAACAAACTTGTTACAAATCAATGTTTCCCATTTGTCAAAAGGAATGTATTTTATAAAAATAGGCAACTATACCACCAAGTTTGTGAAAGAGTAATTATATAAAATTTTGATTTTTATTTGCACAATCCCCGCAATTTGCGGGGATTTTTTCTCGCTGTCTGAGCCTGCCGAAGACAACGAAAACATGTTCAGGTGGATTGGGCAACGATGCTAAACTCGTCAGAACAAAGAAATTCTGTTTTTTTTATATTTTCCAGATTGAATTTATGCTGTTCAAATGTTAAAATTGCTTCAATTTATTGTAATAGTGGAATATACTAAAAAGCCATAAATAAAGAATTTATAGTATTGTTTTTGTTATAAGATATTGATAATCAATATGATTTTTGATATAAAATATTTTTTTATATAATAAGTAATTGGTATTGTTTTTTTTCGTAATTTTGTAGTCTGGATTATTATAAAGAAAATAGTATTAATTTTTAATATAGGAGATTAAGTCATAGCAACAAATTTTTCTCGTTCCACTGGTTCAAAAAACCAAGGTAACGCCCAAAAAGAAGACGCATACAGAATTAATAATGAGATAGAAGCTCAAGTAGTACGCGTAGTAGGAGAAGGTGTAGAACCTGCAATAATATCGTTGAAAGAGGCTTTGAATTTAGCCAATAAAATGGATTTAGATTTGGTAGAGATTTCACCACAATCGAATCCGCCTGTTTGCAAGTTGATGAATTATCAAAAATACTTGTACGAGTTAAAGAAGAAACAAAAAGAAATCAAAGCGAAATCGGCGAAAATAGTTGTAAAAGAAATACGTTTAGGTCCTAATACCGATGAACATGATTTCAATTTTAAAGTGAAACATGCAATCGGCTTTTTGCAAGAAGGCAATAAGGTACGTGTAGATGTTTTTTTCAAAGGTCGTTCTATAATGTATAAAGAACAAGGCGAAAATATGTTGAAACGATTTGCAGAAGAATGTCAAGATTATGCAAAATTAGACCAAGAACCACGTTTAGAAGGAAAAAGAATGATAATTCTTCTTTCACCCAAAAAATAGAAAATCTGTTTTAAATCAAAATATTAACATAAAAAAAATATAACGAAAATGCCAAAAGTAAAAACAAAAGCAGCAGCGAAGAAAAGATTCGCATTTACCGGAACAGGTAAAATAAAAAGACATCATGCTTACAAAAGTCACATTTTGACAAAAAAATCAACCAAACGTAAACGTAACTTAGGTTATGATACCGTAATAGATAAGTCAAATGTACGTGCAGTAAAATCGATGTTAAATTGTTAAGTAAATAAAGTTATTAATTACCATCAGCATTAAAAGTTCGAGATTCTCGACGCTGACGTAAAAAGAAAGGAAATAATATGCCAAGATCAGTAAATCATGTAGCTTCAAGAGCTCGTAGAAAGAAAATCCTTAGTTTAACCAGAGGATACTTCGGAAGACGTAAAAATGTTTGGACCGTAGCAAAAAATACTTGGGAAAAAGGTCAACAATATGCCTACAGAGATAGAAGACAGAAAAAACGTAACTTCAGAAGTTTATGGATAGCCCGTATTAATGCGGGAGTACGTCAATATGGAATGTCATATTCTGTATTTATGGGTCAATTGCACAAAAATGGTATAGAACTTAATCGTAAAGCTCTTGCCGATTTAGCAATGAATAACCCAGAGGCATTTAAAGCAATTGTTGATTTAGTTAACAAAAAATAAATCAACGCTTTGAGTTGTTAACGATTTAAAATAGGTTTACAAAGTGCGTCGAAGACGCACTTTGTTTTTTTTGAAACTGACAAAGTGGCAGAATATTTGATTGTGGCAAGTTTTTTGTTTATATAGTTAATAAAAAAAGATATATGATGGATGAATTTAATGACAAAATGGAAAATATAGATAATCAAGAGTTTAAACAAAATGAAGAGATGTCGTCTCAAGTTCGAACTGACGAAAATATGACAGAAGAGAATGTTTCTGTACAAGAAATGGCAGAAAAAGAAAACCCAACAGCATCAAAAAGAACTTTTTTGGGCAAAAAAGATAAACAATCCAAAAAAATAGAAGCATTACAAGCAGAAATAGATAAAATAAAACAAGAAAAAGCAGATTTACAAGACAAATATTTGCGTCTGTATTCAGAATTTGATAATTTTAGAAAACGTTCTCAAAAAGAAAAATTAGAAATCATAAAAAATGCGTCGGAATCTATGATGGTAAGTATTTTGCCAATTATTGACGATATGGAACGTGCAATGAAATATAATCAAAATGAAGATGCAGAATTGTCTTCTATTGTTGAAGGAACATCGTTAATACTTCAAAAAATGCTTACTTTACTTAAGCAAAAAGGATTGTCGGTTATTGAAACCGAAAATAAATCTTTTGATACAGATTATCATGAAGCGGTGAGTATTGTTCCAGCCCAATCTGAAGCCGATAAAGGCAAAATTTTAGATGTTGTACAAAAAGGTTATATTTTGAATGATAAAGTAATTCGTTTTGCAAAAGTTGTTATTTATCAATAGAATAATATGAAAAAGAGAGATTATTATGAAGTGCTTGGCGTTGAAAAAAATGCAAGTGCTCAAGAAATAAAAAAAGCATATCGTCAAAAAGCGGTACAATTTCATCCAGATAAAAATCCGGGAGACAAAGAGGCAGAAGAAAAATTTAAAGAAGCCGCAGAAGCTTATGAAGTTTTAAGTAATGAGGAAAAACGTGCCCGTTATGATAGATTTGGGCATGAAGGTATGAGTGCAAGTGGATTTAGTGGCTTCCAAGGAATGTCAATGGACGATTTATTTGCACACATGGGACCTATCTTCGAAGGATTTGGTTTTGGAGGTTTCTCTTCTCGAGGTGGTTTTGGTGATGGTGCTATCCGTCGAGGAAGTAATATTCGTATCAAAGTGAAAATGACTTTGGAAGATATTGCTAATGGAGTAGAAAAAAATATTAAAGTACAGAAGAACAATCTCTGTGAGGCTTGTTCTGGTACTGGAGCAAAAACTCCAAACGATGTAAAGATTTGTCCGACTTGTAAAGGAAGTGGATATGTAATGCAAACACGCCAATCTATTTTTGGAATTATGCAATCGCAGAGTGAATGTCCACATTGTCATGGTCGTGGTAAAGTTGTCGAAGAAAAATGTCCTAAATGCTCTGGGCATGGTGTTCAAAAAGGGGATTCTGTGATAAATATAAAAATTCCAGCTGGTGTTTCTGATGGTATGCAATTGAGTATAAAAGGAAAAGGTAATGCTATTGGAGGAGGCGAATCTGGCGATTTGTTGGTTTTAATAGAAGAAGAAAAACACAAAGTTTTCGAACGTGATGGTAATAATTTATATACCGAATTTAATATTTCTTTTCCTCAAGCAGTGCTTGGTGATAATGTAGAAATTCCTCTTTTGAGTGGAAAAGCAAAAGTTAAAATCGCTCCAGGAACACAATCTTCTACTTTGTTACGACTCAATGGAAAAGGTCTTCCAGATTTGAGAGGTTATAGTAGGGGAGATTTGATTGTTAATGTCAATGTTGTGGTCCCTAAAAAGATAACCAAAGAAGAGAAAGCAATTATTGAAAAAATGAAAGATTCTGATTCTTTTAAGGTTGACCAAAATGGACAAGCCAATTTCTTTCAAAAAGTCCGAAAGTTTTTTGAATAATGAGCAATAAAAAAACAGAGATTTTTCTCTGTTTTTTTTTCTTAAATTATTTTGAATTTTAGTATGGAGACAATGAAATTCCTACAGAGAAAGGACATATTTGAGGTCCTTTTCCTGATTCAAAAAGTTTTGTAAGCATATAACTTGCAGAAATTCCAACAAATTTCCAGCCAGTGCGGAAAGTTACTTCTACAGGAATTTTTGTACGATTCACTATTTTATAGTCTTTGAATAAATCTTTGTCTTGTGAACCATTTAATGCAGGACCGAAATATTTACTATGTAAATCAACAGTTACACCAACACGAACACCAACGGCTAATTTAAAACCGCTTTTATGTCTGAATCGAAATTCTATAGGAATGTGCAAGTTGGTGTATGAAAGTTTGTTTTTTCTAATGGTGTCAATATAATTTGGAATAGGAGACATGATTGTTGTATAGTTTTGACCTATACCAAATATACCATTGGAATACAAATTATAGTTGCTGACCCCAAGCCCTAAACCAAAACTAAATGGACTATTACGTTTAATAGGAATATCAAAAATGATGGCTCCATTGAATCCAAAATTCATGTTTTTTGCTTTTATTGGGTCTGATGCTGTTGGAGAATATACAAAAAATTGTTTTGTAGATTCTGTATTCATACCAAACCAATAAGAAGACATAAAATCTAAAACTATTCTATCTTTAAACAAAACAGGTTTATTTGCTGTTGTTGTTGCAGATTTTGTTGCTTTTATAGCCTTTTTACTTTTTTTAGTTTGTGTACTATCGTTTTGGCTAAATGTGTTGAAACACAATGCGATAAGTATTGTTATGACTGCTATTTTCTTCATTGATGATTAATTACATTTTTATATAAATAACAATTTGCAAAGATACATTTTTTTTATATAATTATTGATTATTGTTTAATTCTTTTGCAGAAAAAGTGAATGGTAATAAATCTTTGATGGAAGAGAATTTCCATATTTCACCTTCCATTGAAGTCATAAATATTATAATATTGTTGTTTGCTTTGTTTTCATATTCGAGCAAAACTTGTCGGCAAGCTCCACAAGGGGCAAGAGGTTGTGAAAGTTTGAAATGAATAGGATTCCCGGAAATGGCAATGGCTTTTATATTTTCGTTAGGATAATTTGCCATTGCGGAAAATACTGCTACACGTTCGGCACACAACCCTTCAGGATAAGAGGCGTTTTCTTGATTGTTTCCCTTAATTATTATATTGTTATTCAACAATACTGCGGCACCAACACGAAATTGAGAGTATGGTGCGTGTGCCAAAAACGATGCTTCTCTGGCTGCGTTAATCAATTGTTGATATGTTTTATCTAATTCCGTTTCATTGGAATATATTGTATATTCTAATGTGAATCTTGATGATTTCATTTTTATGAAAATTTAATAGAAAACGCAAAAAAATGAAAAAAATTGTTGAAATAGTTATCTATAAAGTTCTATTTTCTGTTTGTGTAATTTTGCATGGGTGATACTTGCATTGAGTTCGAAACCAATAATTAAAATCATAGCAATAAGATGTATCCATAATAATATGATAATCAATGTACCGATAGAACCATAGATAGCATTGTATCTGGAAAAGTTAGAAATATAAATGTTAAAGCCAGCACACGATAATCCTATAAGCAATGTCGCTAATGAAGAACCCGGAGAAAAAAATCTATATTTACTCTTTTTGGCAGGAGCAAAATAGTAAATTGTTGATATTGAAAAAAATAATGCTGATGCAATAAGAATCCATTTAATAAAACCTAATAATGGAGGAATTAAAATAGAATATGTAACAATGTGTGATATAACATATTGGAAAAAAATATTGGCACTAATAACAACGATTATCATTAATACAAGAATTAATAAAAGCCAAAATGATGTTGTTATTTGTGTAATTGCATTGCGAGTTTCAATGGAATGATAGGTATTGTTAAAGGTTTTAATCATAGCACGAATGCCACGTGTAGCAAAGAAAAATGAAGATAAAATACTTATAGATAACAAAGTACTATTTTTTTGTAATATTCCATCAATAGTTTTACTAACAGTTGTATATGCTTGTTTGGGAACAATTTCTGCAATGAAATCGTAAACCATAGGTATAAAATTGTCAATAGGAAGATAGGCAATAATAGTAAACAAAAATAGAATTAAAGGAAATAGAGCCATGAAAAAATTGTACGATAAAGAGGCCGCACGAGTAGAAATATCACCTTTTATTATTCCTTTAATAAAATAAACTAAAATATCAAATAATGGAATTCCATCGAAAAATGGTAAAACAATTTTGCGAAGTTTTTCAATTATCTTTCTTAAAGTTTTGTTTTTTAGAAGTTTTAATAAAATATTGTTGATGTTCATATTTTAATTCCAATGGAATGTTTCTACTAAATGATACATATCTTTTTTAAGAAAGTCAATTGCTGGTTGTAAAGAATCGTTGTTGGGTTTACAACCAAAATACATAGAAGCACGGAAAAAATGTTGTTTTTTGTCTGTTATCCATATCTGAAGAGGACAAGCAGCTTCATTTCCAATCACTTCGTATATTTTACCATAAACAGCATTGCTATCATCAATAATATGAGATTCAATAATGTCATCGGCTTTTTTTATTTGTTTGAAAACCATTGTACGAGAATCGTTTATCATTACATTAAGCAAAGAATCATTGTTGAAATTTAGATAACTAATATAAACGATAGCATTAAGTTGAGGGTAAACAATATTTATCCAATATTTAGAAGAATTATCATGCAATTGATAAGGGTCGATAAAAGCATGAGAAGAGTATTCAAAACAATAAGGAAATTTATTTTCCAATGTTTGATAAGTTGTATCGTTGATAGCAATACGATAGTAAGCACGAGGTTTAGGAGAATAAACCTCGTCGTTTTGACATGCAATAGTCAAAAATGCTATCGTACAAAAAGTTAATAAAATTTGAATTATTTTCATTGATAGATTAAAATTCAGCGTTGAGAGGTGTTCTTGGGAATGGAATTACATCTCTAATATTGCTCATTCCTGTTATGAATAACAATAAACGTTCAAATCCTAATCCAAATCCACTATGAGGTGCTGTTCCAAAACGACGTGTTTCTACATACCACCATAATTCTTTTTCGCTCATATTGCGTTCATGAATAACATTCATGAGTTTGTCAAGATTTTCTTCTCTTTGAGAACCGCCAATAATTTCTCCGATTTTTGGAAATAGTACGTCCATTGCACGAACGGTTTTGCCATCATCATTTTGTTTCATATAAAAGGCTTTTATTTCCTTTGGATAATCGATAAGAATAACAGGTTTTTTGAAATGTTGTTCTACTAAATAACGTTCATGTTCTGCTTGAAGGTCTGTTCCCCAGTCAATAGGATATTCAAATTTTTGTCCTGATTGTTTTAAAATAGCAATTGCTTCTGTATAAGGTAGGCGAACAAATTCTTCTTGAAGTACAGATTGAAGACGTTCAATGAGTTCTTTATCAAATAAATCATTGAGGAATTGAAGGTCGTCCATATTGTTTTCTAAAGCATAACGAACACAATATTTGATAAAATCTTCCGCCAAATCCATATTATCTGTCAATTCATAAAAAGCCATTTCAGGTTCAATCATCCAAAATTCTGCTAAATGTCGAGGGGTATTTGAATTTTCAGCACGGAAAGTAGGACCAAAAGTATAGATATTTCCCAATGCCATCGCTCCTAACTCTCCATTGAGTTGTCCAGATACGGTTAAACTTGTATGTTGACCGAAAAAGTCTTTTGAATAATCAATTTCACCATTTTCTGTTCTTGGGGGATTGTCAATATCTAACGTTGTAACGTGAAACATTTCTCCAGCCCCTTCACAGTCGGAAGCAGTGATGATAGGGGTGTGTAGATAAATAAATCCTTTGTCATTGAAATATTTATGAATAGCAAAAGCCATAGCATGTCTTAATCGTAGAACACAAGAAAAATAATTGGTACGAGGGCGTAAGTGTGCAATTGTGCGTAAAAATTCCATACTATGTCCTTTTTTCTGCAAAGGATAGGTTTGAGGGTCAGCAGTTCCCAATAATTCTATTTTTTCTGCCTGAATTTCAATGCCTTGTCCGCTACCAACTGAAGTGACTAATTTACCAGTTACCGATAAGCATGCTCCTGTTGAAATCTGTTTGAGCAATTCTTCATCAAAATTGGCAACATCGGCTACTATCTGGATACTATGTACAATAGACCCATCGTTAAGAGCAATAAATGCTACGTTCTTGTTACCACGTTTGGTTCTTACCCAACCTTTTACGTTTACGGTGTTATTTAACCCTATTTTCTCTGTTTCTTTAAGTAGTTTTACAATTTTTATTGTATCCATTTCTAATTTATATAGTTAATTTATTGAATTCGTTTACCTGCTCTGTGATTGATAATAAAATCTTTTAAATCGTCCACAGAGATTTTTTTACAAATAATACGTTTATTTCTGTCTAAAACAAAAATATAAGGAGTGGTACTAATACCATATACTTTTCTAAAATCAATATTGGCTTTGTTGCCACCAACGTTTACCCAAGGTAGATTTTTTTCTACAATGGCTTTTTTCCATTTGCCAACATCTGAACCCATACAGATAGCGTAAATTTCAAAATTTAAACTATCTTTATATTCATTGTAAAATTCTATCAATTTAGGGGTAGCGGTTTTACAATGACCACAATCTGTATCCCAAAACCACATTATTGTGTAATCTTTGTTGAAAGAATAGTTGCATACAAAATTATCGTTGGTATCAAACATCCATAGTTCAGGTGCTTTCTTTCCAAGAAGAACATTATCAAGTTGTTCTGCGTGGTTAATCATTTTTTCTAAAACCGCTTCTTCTGTCCATGGACAAAGTCCTTTTGCATAATAATTTAGTACTACATGAACAAAAACTGCATCATGTCCTATATATTGACTGCGTTCATATTTATTAGCAACGTACCATACACTATATTTGAACATGTCTAAGTTGTTAGCATCTAACATTTTTTGTAACAAAATATCTGTGTATTTAATTAACGAATCGGCAACAGGAGGTATAACTTTGTTGTAATACATTTCTAATCGAGGTTGAAATACAGGAGTGTAACTCATTGCCATATCATTGAAATCGCAATTGTCCCAATAATGATTGATAAAATAGTAATATTCAAAGTTAGAATCTAATAAATTTCCACGATTATCTTTGGGTGGTTCCGGGACTTCTACGTCTTGGGCAAATAATTGTATTTTTCCAAAAAGATTTTCTTTGCCATGTTCTTTTACAAATTGATTCATAAAATCGGATAAAGAATCATTAAGAAGTTTAATACTTTCCTTTTTTTTCTTTACAAGTTTGTTATCAACTTTCTTTGCCCCTTCGGCTTCTTTAAGTTCTTTGTTAGTTACAAAAATTTGATATTGAAAATAACTTGCTTTTTTGAAAAAATCATTTGCTTGTTTATTTTCAGGACTATTGGTGTATGTAATATTATTGATAAAATCGGGTTTTTCTGGATTTATATTTTTGACGTGAGCAGTAAAAAATACAGAAGAGTCAACAATAAAATCAAGGTATTTGTTTTTGTTTTGTCCTGCTAACACATATACGCCACGAGGAATTGCTGTATCTCCTTCTAATATATATGTATAAGGTTCTTTTTTAGAAACTCTTATAGAATCAAATATATATGTTTTGTCTGCATAGTAATTAGCAACATAAAGTAAAGAATCATTTAAACCTTCAAGAATAAATTTGATTTTATATCCGTTTGTTTCATTGTAAAGTTTTTTCTGTCCAATTGAAACATTTAACATTAAAAATGTGGAGACTATTAATAAAAATATTTGCTTTTTCATTATATCATTTTTACTATTATTTATAAGACGATATTTTTTCTTTTTTTGTTGCTTAGATTATTTTAAATAATTCCTTCTTTTAATAAATCATGTAGATGAATAACACCAACATATTTTCCATTTTCAGTTACCAAAATACTTGTGATGTTATATTTTTTCATAAGTTCTAATGCTCTAACTGCCAATTGATTATATTCTATTGTTTTAGGAGAAGGACTCATAATGTCTTTTGCTACAATATTTTGTGTGTCATGATTGTTTTCGAGCATTCTTCGTAAATCGCCATCGGTGATGATTCCAACAATTTGATTGTTATCAATTACAGCAGTCATTCCCAATCGTTTAGATGAAATTTCATAAATAATTTTGGTGAGAGGAGTCTGACTATTGACTACTGGAACTTCATTGTTTTTGTATATATCTGCAACAGTCATATACAATTGTTTACCTAAAGCACCACCAGGGTGAACTTTTGCAAAATCTTTTGGCGTAAACCCTCGCATATTAATTAAGCAAACAGCGATAGCATCTCCGATAACCATTTGAGCTGTAGAACTTGCAGTTGGTGCCAAATTATTGGGACATGCTTCTTTGTTTACTGTACAATTGAGGACAAAGTCTGCTTGTTTGGCAAGATAAGAATCTGTATTTCCAACAATTGCAACAATTTTATTGCCTCTCATTTTTATCATTGGAATCAGTAAGTTGGTTTCTGGTGTATTGCCACTTTTGGATAAACAGATAACTATATCATGTTTTTGAACCATTCCCAAATCGCCATGAATAGCATCGGCAGCGTGCATAAATAGGGCAGGAGTACCTGTTGAATTGAATGTGGCAACTATTTTTTGTGCAATATTTGCACTTTTCCCAATACCACAAAGTATTACACGACCGTTGTTGTTATTATAAATGGCTTCACAACAAGCAACAAAATCGTCATTGATAAAATCTTTGAGTCTTACAACCGCTTCTGATTCATCTTGAATGCATTGAATTGCAATTTTTTTTATTTCTTCTTTTGTCATCGTAAATCCAACTTTACTATCTTGCAAAGATAACATTTTATTTATTAATCTTTGTATTTTATCGTTTGTTTTTGTTTGCGAATTATTATATAATAATGTAGGCGTATATTTTTATGATATAGATTTATAAAAAATTATTGTAATGTTCTAAATACCAATTATATACTTGTGAAATCCCATTTTTTAAATCTGTTGTATGTTGATAACCAGTACTTTTTAGACGGGAAACATCTAAAAGTTTGCGAGGTGTTCCATCTGGTTTGCTGCTATCGTATGTTATTTCTCCTTGATAACCAACAACATCTTTGATAATTTGTGCTAATTCGGCGATAGATAAATCTTCACCAGTGCCAACATTGACATGAATTTCATCGCTATAATGAAGCATTAAATGCAGCAGAGCATCTGCTAAATCGTTGACAAACATAAATTCACGTAATGGTTTGCCACTTCCCCATAATATCACATTGGGATAATTATTTATTTTTGCTTCATGGAATTTACGAATTAGAGCAGGTAAAACATGTGAGGTTTGTAAATCAAAGTTATCGTTGATGCCATAAAGATTTGTTGGCATGGCAGAAATAAAATCACAACCATATTGACGGCGATAAAATTTACACATTTCTATGCCTGCAATTTTGGCAATAGCGTATGCTTCATTGGTGGTTTCTAAATAATCGCTCAAAAGGTATTCTTCTTTGATAGGTTGTGGCGACATCCGCGGATAAATACAGGAACTACCTAAAAATAGTAACTTTTTGACTTTGTGTAAATAGGCAGAATGAATGATGTTGGTTGTTATCATTAAATTGTCGTAAATAAATTCAGCTGGATAGGTATTATTGGCCATAATACCACCGACTTTTGCTGCTGCAAGAAATACATATTCTGGTTTTTCTTTCTCGAAAAAATCTATTACAGCATTTTGTACTCGCAAATCTAATTCTTTAGAAGAACGATAGATAATGTTTTGATAACCATTGTTTTGTAAACAACGAACAATAGCAGAGCCGACTAATCCATTGTGTCCTGCAACATATATTTTTGAGTTCTTTTGCATATTAGATTTTTTTTGTTTCTGTCAATACGTATTTCATATCGTAATCTGTCATAATGCGAATCAATTCATCAAAAGATGTTTTGGACGGATTCCAGCCAAGTTGTTGTTGGGCCTTTTGTGGGTTTCCTAATAATTGTTCAACTTCGGTAGGACGGAAATAATTGGGGTCAACTTCAACCAATATATCACCATTTGCTGCATTGATACCTTTTTCGTTGATACCTTCTCCTTCCCAAATGAGTTGAATACCACAATTTGCAAATGCTTTTGTACAAAATTCTCTTACAGAATGCATTACTCCTGTTGCGATAACGAAATCGTCAGGTTTTTCTTGTTGTAAAATTAGCCACATACATTCTACATAATCACGAGCATATCCCCAATCTCTTTGAGCGGAAAGGTTTCCAAGATAAAGTTTTTTTTGTAATCCGTGAGCAATTCGAGCCGCGGCAAGAGTGATTTTTCTTGTTACGAATGTTTCTCCTCTACGTTCGCTTTCATGATTGAATAAAATGCCGTTAGTTGCAAACATATTGTACGCTTCTCGATAGTTTTTGGTAATCCAAAAACCATACATCTTTGCTACTGCGTATGGAGAACGTGGGTAAAATGGTGTCGTTTCAGATTGTGGAACTTCTTGAACTTTACCAAATAATTCTGAAGTAGAGGCTTGATAAATACGCGTTTTTTGTTCCAATCCTAACATACGAATTGCTTCCAAAATGCGTAAAGTACCAATAGCATCGGTATCTGCTGTGTATTCAGGTACTTCAAAAGATACTTTGACATGCGATTGTGCTGCTAAATTGTACACTTCATCAGGTTGTATCGATTGAATAATCCGAATCAATGATGAAGAGTCTGTCATATCAGAGTAATGTAAATTAATATTGCGATTTTGTTTCATATCGCTAACCCATTCTTCAAAATATAAATGTTCTATTCTACCTGTGTTAAAACTTGAACTACGACGTAGTGTTCCATGTACTTCATAGCCTTTTTCTAAAAGAAATTCGGCCAAAAAAGAACCATCTTGTCCTGTAATACCTGTGATTAGTGCAACTTTTTTTGCCATATATTGTTTATTTATAAATTATTGATATACCATTTACATGCTTTTTCCAAGCCTTCTTTTACCTTAAATTGTGGAATATATCCCAACAATCGTTTGGCTTTTTCTATAGAGGCTAACGAATGTGGAATATCTCCTTTGCGATTTTCTCCATAAAGAAAATCTATATCTGCGATTGCTGGATTGTATTTACTAAGAATTTCTTTGAGATAATTTGCCAATTGATTCAATGATGTAGATTCATTGCATGCAACATTATAAATTGTGTTTAGAGCTTGTGGATTTTCGGTAGTTGCTGCCAAATTGTTGATATTTACAACATTATCAATAAAGGTGAAATCTCGAGAATATTCTCCATTACCATAAATAGTAGGTGATTCTAAATTAAGTAATTTTTTGACAAATATAGGAATAACAGCAGCATAGGTGCTTTCTGTATCTTGTCTATATCCGAATACATTAAAATATCTTAATCCTATATATTCTAAACCATAAATATCGTGAAATAGTTTAGCATATATTTCATTGACATATTTGGTGAGAGCGTAAGGTGAAAGAGGTTGTCCAATCTGTTCTTCTATTTTTGGTAATGTTATTGAATCTCCATAAGTTGATGAACTACAAGCAAATATAAATCGTTTTACTTTTGCATCTCTTGCTGCAATGAGCATATTGAGTTGTCCTGTAATATTTACTTCGTTGGTAGTAATTGGGTCATTTATAGAGCGAGGAATACTTCCTAACGCTGCTTGATGAAAAACAATATCTGCTCCTTCGCATATTTCACGACATTGGTCAGCATTGCGAATGTCTCCTAACACAAAGTGAAAATTGTTTTTCTTTACTAAATGGGAAATATTAGATTGTTTTCCTGTGGAAAGATTATCAAAACAATATACTTCATTATCATTTTTTGTAAAATAATCGCATAAATTAGAGCCAATAAAACCTGCTCCTCCAGTAATTACAATCTTTTTCCTACTTAGTATTTTGTTCATCAGAATTATTTATTATTTTTCTTAATGTTTGCCAAATTATACTCAAATCATTTTTTAAAGATATATTTTCAATATATTTTGCGTTTAATGATAATTTATGAGGCATAATTTTTTTGATATAAGTTTCTTGTGGATTTTCCGATTGTGCTAAAATTCTATTTTCATCAATATAGGCAATAGAGGCTAAATCGGTTAAACCCGGTAAAACAGATAATACTTTCATTTGTGTTTCGTTATAATAGTTGACATAATAACGAACTTCTGGACGAGGTCCAACAATACTCATTTCTCCTATTAATATATTGATTAGTTGAGGCAATTCATCCAATTTGAATTTGCGTAAATAGTAACCAATTTTAGTAACTCTATTATCTTTTTCTCCAATAGTTAGCAAGCCTTGTTTGTCGGCATTAGTAGTCATAGTCCTAAATTTTAGGATTTTAAAATCTTTGTTGTTTTTTCCAACTCTATGTTGAATATATAGAATATTTCCTTTAGATTCTATCTTTATCAGTAAAGCGATAATAAGTCCTATCGGAAATATTAAAATGATAGCAATAGAAGTTATCATTATATCACAAATTCGTTTTCCAACTTTTCTGTACATTATTATTATTGGTCAAATGTATTATTATTTGGTTGATTCATTAATGTTTTACCATATTTAACTTCTTCTTCCCATTGTGGGTATTTAGCTTCTCCGTAAACGGTAGAGTGTAAAAGTCTATAATCTTTTGTGGTACGGTCTAAATTGTAAAAAACGAAATAAACATTTACTTGACCATTGGGAACTGTATTATAGTACCAAATTTCGTAAGGATAAGTGTTCCCATCAAAATTATGATATTCTATTTCAGAGGGTGGTCCATATTTTAGATAACATTGTCCGCGGTCGGTTTTATATCCTTTGTAAGATAGAGTAGAGTAATTGTTATTGACTTGCATTACTTTTAGATGAAAGTCGTACCATGCTTTTTGTGGGTCGGCTGGATTGCGATTTTTCCAAAAATTGTAAAAGAATAACAACCCATCTTCTTGTTGTTCTGAAGTGAAATTATCTATAAATTTTATTTCTGCTGGATTTGCTAATACGGAGATATAATCAAAATATCGTTTTAATGTATCGTATGGGATAGTGTCAAAATTAGAAGAAAAAGGGATGGAAATAGGGTTATATCTTTGGAAAAAATAAGAACTATAGGCGTGTATTGTATCATTTTCGTCGCGTATTTCTAATACAAGATAATAGTTCCCAGAAGGAAGTGAATCTATATTGTATATTTGTTGCATAGAAACTTGTGATTTTTTGTTGAAAATCTTTTGTTTAGATAATTTAAATACTGGTGTTTGTGGATTTTCAGCTGCAACGATGGCACTATAAACAATAAAAGAATCACTTTTACTATTAATTTTATCACTATGATATATTTCTACCCAAAATGTAAAAGAATTGACGATTTCAGGATAATATGTAGAAAAATAAGGTGTGTAGTCCCAACCTTCTTTTATGTATCTATTGTGATTTTCTGCACGAGAAAGATATGATAATGGTTGAATGCTGGAAAGGCAAACTATATTGTTGTCAAATGTTAAATCTAATACATCTGTGTACAATATTGGTTTGTTGTTGGCATTTTTATCAACAATTTCCAAATCCATTTGGTATTTTCCTTTTAAAAGAGGTATGCGTAAAAGGTCATAAAAATTTTCTTTGTCAATAAGTTTCGGTGTATCGTATGTCGCTGAAAAGTAGTTGTGTGTGATTGTATTGGTATCGTTTCTTTCTTTAGAAATAAATGTTGTATTTACTTGTATATTAGCACGATATTTATTGTCTTGAATTTGTTGATATTGTAGCGTATGTCCTAAAAACAAAAATTGCAATTCTATATATGCAGAATCGTTGGTGTATTCAAATTGCATGCAATTCATATTGACTTGCAATGATGTATGTGTTTGATTAATATCTTCTTGTGTTGATTGACCACATGCTATATTAATGGTAAATATATATGTGCTGATAATCATTCCTACATATAAAATTATAGTTTTTGTATATTTTCCCATACAATTATATTTTTAATTTTACAAAGATAAAACAAAAAAATGTAAAAATCTTGTTTTTGTTACTAAAAAATAAGAAAAAAGTGTTACCTTTGCAAATGTTGATAAATAAAACGCGGAAGTAGCTCAGTTGGTAGAGCATCAGCTTCCCAAGCTGAGGGTCGCGGGTTCGAATCCCGTTTTCCGCTCTAAATACTTGATTATTATGGGTGTATTCTCCTTTTTTAAAAGTAAAAAAGAAAAAAAAGAACAATTAGATAAGGGCTTAAAAAAAACTAAAGAAGATTTTTTTCAACGTTTATCTAAAATTATTGCAGGCAAAAGTACTGTAGATGATGATGTATTAGACCAATTGGAAGAAATATTGGTCAGTTCAGATGTTGGTGTAGATACAACAATCAAAATTATAGAACGTATCAATGCCCGAGTTGCAAAAGATAAATATTTGGGAACCAAAGAATTGAATACGATTCTTCGTGATGAAATTTTAGGTATGTTGCCACAATCGGAACAATCAATGGTAGATGCCTTCGTTTTGCCAACAGAAAAGAAACCCTATGTTATTATGGTTGTTGGTGTCAATGGTGTTGGAAAAACCACAACAATTGGAAAATTAGCATATCAATTTAAGAATAGGGGATACAATGTTATGCTTGGTGCTGCAGATACTTTTCGTGCAGCGGCTGTTGAACAATTGCATATATGGTCAAAAAGAGTTGATGTCCCTATTGTTATGCAATCCATGGGAGCAGACCCTGCGGCGGTTGCTTACGATAGTTTAAGTTCTGCTATTGCAAAAAATATTGATGTGCTTATCGTTGATACTGCTGGGCGTTTACACAATAGAATTGGACTAATGAATGAGTTGACAAAAATTAAAAATGTAATGAAAAAACTTGTTCCAGATGCTCCTCATGAAATTTTGTTAGTGTTGGATGCTACAACAGGGCAAAATGCGATAGAACAAACAAAACAATTTTCTGCCGCAACTGATATTACCGCGTTAGCAGTTACCAAATTAGATGGCACTGCTAAAGGTGGAGTTATTATTGGTATAAACGACCAATTTCAAATTCCTGTAAAATATATAGGTGTAGGAGAACAAATGGAAGATTTGGAATCGTTTGATAGAGAGGAATTTATTAATACTATTTTTGGTGATGGTATTAAATAATTATGTTGGTTAGTATTGACAAAAATTCGGGTTTCTGTTTTGGAGTAGTAAAAGCCATTGATACTGCTGAAATGGAATTGCAAAAATATACTCAAATTTATTGTTTGGGAGATATTGTTCACAACAATGAAGAAGTATTTAGGCTAAAAAAAATGGGAATGAAAGTGATAAATCACAATGATTTGGAACATATTGAAAATAGTCCTATTTTGATACGTGCTCATGGTGAACCACCTCAAACATATAATTTGATAAAAAAAAATAACAACACTATTATTGATGCCACTTGTGCTGTTGTATTGCGTTTGCAACAAAATGTAAAAAAAGGTTACTTACAAATGCAAGAAAAAAATGGACAAGTTGTTATTTTTGGTAAAAAAGGACATGCAGAAGTAATTGGACTTGTCGGACAAACAGACAATACCGCAATTGTTATTTCAAGTATTGATGAAGTTGAATCTTTAGATTTTCATATCCCAATGCGTTTGTATGCTCAAACAACACAAAATTTAAATATTTATAAATCAATAGTTTGTGCTATTGAAAATGCTTATGCAATTTGCGGAAATACAAATCCAGATTTTGTCTGGTTTGATACTATTTGTCGTCAGGTTGCCAATAGAGAAGAAAGTTTAAAAAAGTTTGCAAAATCTCACGATGTAATCATTTTTGTTGCGGGAGAAAAAAGTTCTAATGGTATGGTCTTGTTTGAAATTTGTAAAACAGTGAATACTCATTCTTATCTTATTTCATCTGTAGATAGTATTGATATTAAGTGGTTTAATGGTGTAAAAAGTGTTGGTGTTTGTGGAGCTACATCTACTCCTTTTTGGCTTATGGAAAATGTTGCAAATTATATAAAAGAAAATAATAGATAAATAAATTTTTATTATGAATAGACAGCAATTGATAGAAAATATTAAACGAAAGAAATCTTTTTTATGTGTTGGTTTGGATACTGACCTTAAAAAAATACCTACTCATCTTTTAGATACGGAAGACCCAGTTTTTGAATTCAATAAAGCGATAATTGATGCAACATTGCCATATACATTGGCATATAAACCCAATTTGGCATTTTATGAAACTTTGGGTTGGAAAGGGTTGTTGAGTTTAGAAAAAACTGTAGAATATTTACATCAAAAAGCCAATGATGTTTTTTTAATTGCTGATGCCAAAAGAGGGGATATTGGTAATACTTCTACACAATACGCACTTTCTTTTTTTGGTCAAAGTGATGAAAGTAAGAACTTCGATGCTGTTACAGTAGCACCATATATGGGTGAAGATAGTGTAAAACCATTTTTGAATTTTGAAAACAAATGGGTAATTCTTTTAGCCTTGACATCAAATAAAGGTGCTAATGATTTTCAGTTACTTACATGTGATAATCGTCGAGTTTTTGAACATGTATTGCAAACATCTCAACAATGGGCAAACGATTCTCAAATGATGTATGTTGTTGGTGCAACACAAGCCGAAATGTTGACAGATATAAGAAAAATTGTTCCTAATCATTTTTTGCTTATTCCTGGAGTTGGGGCTCAAGGTGGAAGTTTAGAAAATGTTGTTAGATATGGTATCAATAATGATTGTGGTTTGATTGTAAATTCTTCTCGTGGGATTATTTATGCAAATAATAGCATTCATTTTGCGGAAGCCGCAGCAGAAGAAGCATACAAAATTCAAAAAGAAATGTCTGAATATTTGTAAAAAAATATGGTGTTTTAAGATAAGAGTTACAATAATAAATTCGTAAAATTTGTTATTGTAACTTAAAAAATGCAACAAAAAATACTTTTTTTGTTGCATTTTTTTATTTTCTCTTTTTTTGTTGAAAAAAAAATCAACGAATTGTTAATTTTTTTAATGATGTAATATGTTGTTTATTAGTGTTTTATTGTAAAATATTGTTGTGGATTGTTAAAAAAAAGTATAGAAAGGCTATTATTTGATAAATCTGGCACGCTTTTTGTATAGTAAAATTATAAAAGTAAGATAGATATTTTTATTAATGACACTAAAATATAATGTTATGAATAGCTTAGAAATTGCATTAAAAAATGAAAAGTCAAGTTTAGGTTTATTGACGTTAGTGCTAATGCTTTTTTTATCTAATGCGACATTGGCACAAAGTTATAATTATACTCACTCAAGTGGAGAAACGGTATTAACTTTTGAATCTGTAGGCATAAGCAATAAATTCAAAGTTAATGGTAGTACTTATGATTATATTAGAAATATAACTGTTGAGGGAGGAACGCTCACTTTAATATTTAATAATACTAATCCAATTTATTTTCATCAAGGGGTGTCTAATGCTATATTCTTAGTAAAAAAAGGTACTTTGAATATGAAATTAGGAGATGATATAGAAGGAAACAATGCCACATTGTTGAAAAGAACAACTAATGGTAATGTTATGTTTTTGAATGTAAATGGTGATATAAACGAGGGTTGCAATGTTTATATTAGTGGTAATAGTAAGAGAAATTTTATAATAGATGGAGGAGTAACTCATACATTAGAAGGGATAGGTACTAATTCTCCAATTGTTAGAGCTAATACATATATAAATAACACTTATCCATTAGTTCGAGTAAAAAGAAATAGAAACAAATCTGGAGACAAAGGAATAATTCAGTTTAATAAAGTGTCATTAGTAAATACTTGGAGTAGTAATGCGGCGGGAGCAATAGAAATAAGATGCGAGTATAGTGAGATTTCAGGATGTGCAGTTTTTATGGAAATGGACTCTTGTCAAATAGTAAATTGTTCAGGAAAAGAAAATGGAGCGATAAGATTAGCATGGAAAGATTCTATTGTTAAAAATGCACAAATTACTTTAAATAATTGTATTATAGATAGTTGTTATTCAGGAGATGGTAGTGCTAGTAATACAACTCGTTCAATTGGTTCCAATGGTGTTATTAGGTCTTTAGCAGATAATTATTGTAATTTAACAATGAATAATTGTATCATTTCCAATAATTGGGGCTGTGGCTTGCGTTGGCATAGTGCATTAACAGACCCATTGATACTGAATCAATGTTCTTTTATAAATAATTGGTCAAAAGAAGATGGAGGAGCGATACATTTGGTCTCGGAAGCATCTTTAACAGGTGTTAAATTGAAAAATAACACAGCAATAGGTAGTGGAGGTGGAATATATTTCAGTACTTTTGTTGATATAAAAGGAAAACATAACGAAATGCCTAATTGGTTGCCAAAAGATGGAGTGTTGACTTTAGATGAAAATACTGAAGTTTTGGGCAATAAAGCCAGCAATGGTGGAGGAATTGCTATTGAAGCAAGAAAGATGAGTTATCCATTGGGAGAGGGAGACCAAATTATAAGTACTAATGATAATGGAGAACCTTATAAAATGATATTCAATCAAAATGGTGCAATTATTGCTAATAATATAGCGGCTAACGATGGTGGAGGTGTTTATCTTAATAGAAATAGTAATGCAAGTTTCTATGGATTAGAGTGTTATATGTCGAAAGGGGTCATAGATTCAAATATTGCAAGCGGAAATGGAGGTGGAATGTGTATATATCAAGATTCGGTAAAAGATTTGGGAGGTTTAACTATTCAACCGATAAACATTTCTGTTGCAACAACAACCGATGAATTTTCAATAACAAAGAATAATGCTAAAAATGGAGGAGGCTTATTTATTAAAACGCCCGATAGTATAACTCCTATTATTGATATATATAAAGGTTATATTATTGAAAATCAATCTGTAAATAATGGTGCTGGTATTTATGTGGAAAACGGTGAACTTTCTGTTAAAGGAGGAGATACAGTAGCCTCAATTTCCAAAAATGTGACCCAAAATGGTGCTGGCGGAGGTATCTTTTTGGGCATAGGAACTATTTCTATTGAAAATACATCTATTGCTTACAATGAATCAAAAAGTACCACAAAAAATGAAGATGAAGGTTGCGGAGCAGGAGTATATTTATACGATGGTACTATAACAATCAAAAATTCAGATATTCATCATAATGTGGCGGATATAAATGGAGGCGGAATTTATACCAAAGAAGGTTTTATTAATATATCAGGAGGTTCTATAAATGAGAATATAGCAAGTAATGGAAATGGTGGTGGTGTATGTGGTATTGGAGGAACTGTTGAAATTAGTAGTACTACTTCGCTGAATGCTAATATTGCCGAGGAAGGAAATGGTGGAGGAATTTACGCTGAAGGTAAAGTTAAAATGTTAAATGGAAACATTACCAATAATAGAGCCAAAAATGGTGGAGGATTGTATATGACAGGTATAAAAGATTCCGAAATAACAGGAGGAACTATTAGCGGAAATAAAGCGTTAAATGATGGTGGTGGTATATTTTCAAATGTAGATACTACGAATTTAGAACACATAAAAATATTAGATAATATTGCTGATAGTAATGGTGGTGGTGTTTATATATTAAAAGGTAAAATTGCAAAAGTTGGTGCTGGTACAGAAATTGATAATAATAAAGGAAAGACAAGTGCATTTTCTAATACTTCTTTAGGAAGCAATAATCTTTATGTGGAAAAAGCAAATAGTATTATTTTATCAAGTAAGATAGGTAATGTTAGAATAGGTGTTTATTGTAATTTACAAGCTGGTGTAGAGGCAAAAACAACAGAAAATGGACAAGATTATTTATTGCCAATAGATGTAATGGGTATGCGAGAAGATGATTATTTTGCAATATGTGAAGATGGTCGATACATTGAAGTATATTCAGATACTGCAGATGATGGAAGTTCTCATTTTATTGGAACGAGAATAAATTTCTTTAATGATTTATCAAAAGATATTCAAATGCAAAACCCTGATGATACATTGATAAGTTTAAGTTATGGTAGTTATGGTGCAAATAATTATATATGGGGTGTATTTACCCCAAATGCACCAGATGATAAATATAAAGATTATCTAATTCCTTCTGTATCTCCAATAGCGAAACAAAATGCAAGAAAAGATGCGGCAAAACCAGGGTTTATGCGTTGGGCTGGTTGGGTATCTCTACCAATTGAATTGTTGTCATTCCATGCTGTTTGTAACAATGGGATATTAACTTTTACTTGGGAAACAGCAACAGAAACGAATAATGACTATTTTACTATAGAAAAAAGTAATGACGCATTAACATTTGAACCAATTGCACAAATACAAGGTAGTGGTACTTCTTCTCAAAAACGATTTTATAGTTATCAATTAGATGGTAGTGAGGAGGTTACATATTATCGTTTAAAACAAACAGATTTTGATGGTAAAACATCTACTTTCAGAACTATTGCAGTTCAATGTCTTGATATTATGCAAACTCCAAGTTTTGATATTTATCCTCAACCAGCAAAAGAACAATTCATAATTTCGACAAATGGATATACCATAAAAAATATTTCTATGTGTAATATGCTTGGTCAACAAGTTAAAAATCAAGAGGTAAATTCATCGAATATTACTTTAAATGTGTCAAATTTACCAAAAGGAATTTATAATTTGATAATAAAAATGAGTGATAATACAACTTACTATAAGAAAATTGTTGTTGCTCAATAATTTTGATATGAGTGTTTAACTTTTATTGTTAAAAAGAAGAAATGATTTACAAATTTTTGTAAATCATTTTTTTTAGTTATCGTTTTTGTTTAAAGAAATTAGTTGTTCCCAAAGAATTTCAGCACTTCTGTCCCAAGAAAAATCTTTTAATCGTTCTTTTCCTTTAAGAATAAGATATTTTCGTAGTTGATTGTCTTCTAATATGTTAACCATTGCGTTGCAAATGTCGTTAATATCTGTAGGATTAACTTTAATGGCGGCATCTGCCGCAATTTCAGGCATAGAACTTGTATTGGAAGTAATTACAGGAGTAGCACAAGCAAAGGCTTCCAAAATAGGAATACCAAATCCTTCAAAAAGAGATGTGTATAACAGAGCAATAGCCGAAGAAATAATTTTATTCATTTCTTCTGTGCTTACATAGCCTGTAAAAATAACATCTTTTGCAAATGTAAGGCTTTCTAATGTCTTTTGCATTTCACTATCCCAATATTTCTGCATTCCAGCAAAAACCAATTTAGTATAGTATCCTTTTTTACGAAATTGTTCGTAAGCCAATAAAATGTTAATAACATTTTTACGTCTGTTGGCAGTGCCGACAAAAACAAAATAAGGCATATTTCCACTATATATTTGTCGACAAAGGATTTTTTCGCGTTCAGAAATTTCAAAAAAATCTTCGGCAGCGGCATTCGGACAAATGAATATTTTGTTACTATCAATATTGTATGTATTAATAATATCTTGTTTAGAAAAATTAGAAACAGTACCTAAAAGATTGGCTCGATGTGCAAATTTTCGGAAAAAATATCTGTAATAAACTCTATTTGACCAAGATGTTGCCATTGGGAAGTGTTCAAAATTTAGGTCATGAATAATGTTTATAGTTTTTACATTAGTACCTAAACAAAGCCAACCATCGGGAGAGAGAAATATATCAATATTTTCTTTTTTCAAAGCTCGTCGGATACCAAATTCAAAAAATAGTATCCACAAAAGAGGATGTCTGGCTTGAGGGTGGACAATTACTGGTTTCACATTTTTTGCAAAGATAAATTCTTTTGATGGTTTTCTATCGAAAAAAAATACAAATTCAATCTCAGGGTGATTGGCAACCATTCTACGAATTGTTTCGTAGGAAAACCATGCGATGCCGTCCATTTTTCCTTTAATTAACAATCGTGTATTGATGCCAATTTTCATTCTGTATCTGTTTTATGTAATTCAATTTTATTTTCTTCATTATTGAAAGACAATACTATATGGTCTCCACTATGAATGGTACCATTAATAATTTCTTCAGCAATAGTATCTTCAATATATTGTTGTATAGCACGTTTGAGCGGACGAGCACCGTATTGAGAATCCCAACCTTTGTCTGCTATAAAATCTTTAGCACTTTCATTGAGTTGAAGTTCAATATTAAGTTCTTGTAAACGTTTGTAAATGTCTTTGAGTTCAATATTGATGATTTTGTGAATATCATCTCTATTTAATGTATTGAAAGTGATAATATCGTCTATACGATTGAGAAATTCTGGTGCAAATTGTTTAGATAAAGCATCAGATATTATTTTTTGAACATCTTTGTTATAATTTTCTTGTCTGGTGGCAGTAGAGAAACCAACCCCTTGACCAAAATCTTTTAGTTGCCTACTGCCGACGTTGGATGTCATAATAATAATGGTATTTTTAAAATCAACTTTTCTTCCTAAACTATCGGTAAGATGTCCTTCATCAAAAACTTGTAATAATAAATTAAAAACATCGGGGTGGGCTTTTTCAATTTCGTCTAAAAGTACTATAGCATAAGGTTTTCTACGAATTTTTTCTGTTAATTGTCCTCCACCATCTTCGTATCCAACATATCCGGGAGGAGCACCTATTAAACGAGTGATAGAAAATTTTTCCATATATTCACTCATATCAATTCTAACAATAGCATCTTCGCTATCAAAGAGGTATTTTGCTAAAACTTTGCATAAGAATGTTTTACCAACGCCTGTTGGTCCTAAAAACATAAAAGTACCAATTGGTTTCGATGGGTCTTTGAGTCCAACGTTGTTTCTGCGAATTGCTTTACTGATTTTCTTTATCGCTTCGTCTTGTCCTATTACGCAACCTTTCAATTCGTTTTCCATATTGACAAGTCGGTCGGAAGTGTCTTTATTAATGCGTTTTACAGGGATATTTGTAATCATCGAAACAACATCAGCGACAGTTTCTTCTGTAACATTTTCACGCATTAGGTTGATGTTTTTCTTCCATTCCAACTTGGTATTTTTAAGTTCTTGTTCTAATTGAATAATGGTATCACGGAATGAGGCAGCCATTTCAAATTGTTGGTCTTTGACTGCTTGTTTTTTCTTTTCATTAAGAGAATCAATTTCTTGTTCTAAAAGAATAACATTTTCAGGAATAACAATATTGTTGATATGAACTCTTGCTCCTGCTTCGTCCATGGCATCAATTGCTTTATCGGGCAGACAACGGTCGGTAATATAACGTTGTGTAAGATAAACACAAGCCCTTATGGCACCATCGGTATAATTAACTAAATGATGGTCTTCGTATTTGCTTTTAATATTATTGAGTATTGTTATAGTATCTTCAGGCGATGTTGGTTCAACAATGATTTTTTGGAAACGTCTTTCCAAAGCACCATCTGATTCTATATTTTTTCGATATTCGTCTAATGTAGTTGCACCGATGCATTGAATTTCACCGCGAGCCAATGCTGGTTTGAACATATTGGCAGCATCTAAAGCCCCAGAAGCACCTCCGGCTCCAACAATAGTATGAATTTCATCTATAAATAATATTACATTTGGGTCTGCTTCTATTTCAGAAAGTACCATTTTCATTCGTTCTTCAAACTGACCACGATATTTTGTTCCAGCAACCATAGCCGCAATATCCAGAGCCACAACTCTTTTATTGAGCAAAATACGAGGAACTTGTTTTTCTACAATTCGTAACGCTAAACCTTCAGCGATAGCAGATTTGCCTACACCGGGTTCTCCTATTAAGATTGGATTGTTTTTTTTGCGACGACTTAATATTTGAGCAATGCGTTCTAATTCTTTTTCACGTCCGACAACAGGGTCAAGACGACCTTCTTCAGCGGCTTTGTTCAAATCTCTGCCAAAAGCATCTAATGGGGTAGAATGTTTTGTTCCAAGCGATGATTTTTCTTTTTTATTGGATTTATCCTTGTTCATATTATTGGAAAAATTATCAATGTTATCATCGGGAAATTCATCAGAATCTGGTGTTTTTGAATCTGTAAAGAATAATCCATCATCTTGAAATGGTGATACACCTTTTTTATTTAAATAAGATTTTACCACTGAATTAGAAATGCCATATTGTTCTAAAATTTGTTGAGGATATGCATTTGGTTGCAAAGTAAATCCTAATAACAAATGTTCAACTTCTATTGTTGGACTATTGTACATTTTTGATTGTAAAGCAGACAAATCAAGCAACGAAATGGCTTGTTTTATCAATGGTAATTGTTGTATAGGAACATCAACATTGTCTGCTTGTTCCTTTATTTTTAATAAAATATCGGTAATAATAGATTGGATATTTGTATTTTGTTGTTCAAAAATCGTATCAATAATTGGATAATTTCCTTTAAGAAGTTCTAAAAAAATATGTTCAACGGTAATGCGAGAACAATGATAAGAGACTGCTAATGTAGCACTATTTCGTAGAATATCTATTACATCGTTTGAAAGGTTCCATTTACTCATAAATGTTCAGATTTTATTTTTTTCAAAATTACAACAAATGGTAAAATAAAGATGATTTTAGGTTGACGATTTTATAAACAAAAAAAAGTTGAATAAAGAGTGTTTTTTTTGTTGAATGGTATTCTTTTTTTTTGTAATTTCGCAAATTGAGTTTATGATAGTAAAATCTGTCTAAAAACAAGTATTTTTTTATAGTAGAAAAGTAAAAAGTATGGAAGAAGTTGGAAAGATAATTCCAGTCAATATTGAAGAGCAGATGAAATCATCGTATATAGACTATTCTATGTCGGTGATAGTGTCAAGGGCATTGCCAGATGTAAGAGATGGATTTAAGCCAGTTCATAGGAGAATTTTGTATGCGATGTACGATATGGGTGTATTGTCAAATAAACCTACCAAGAAATCGGCAAGAATTGTAGGTGATGTTTTAGGAAAATATCATCCGCATGGAGATTCTTCGGTGTATGATGCGATGGTACGTATGGCACAAGATTGGTCGTTGCGTTATCCGTTGATAGAAGGTCAAGGTAATTTTGGTTCTATAGATGGAGATAGTGCAGCAGCATATCGTTATACAGAAGCTCGTATGCAAAAAATGGCAGAAGAACTTTTGGAAGATATAGAAAAAGATACGGTTGATATGCAACCAAACTTTGATGAAAGTTTGAAAGAACCTGTTGTTTTGCCAGCAAAAATTCCTAATTTGTTAATTAATGGTTCGGCAGGTATTGCAGTAGGTATGGCTACCAATATGCCACCACACAATCTTAGTGAAGTTTCAGATGGAATTGTTGCCTATTTAGATAATCCAGATATTCCAATAGAAGATTTAATAAAAATAGTTAAAGCACCAGATTTTCCAACAGGCTGTATCATTTATGGTTACGATGGCGTGAAAGAAGCCTTGTTAACCGGTAGAGGTCGTGTGATTATGCGAGGAGAAACAATGTTGGAAAATGAAGAGCATGAACACGGAAGGGAACGTATTATCATTACAAGTATTCCTTATCAAGTGAATAAAGCAGAAATGGTAAAACGTATTGCTGAATTAGTCAAAGAAGGCAAAATAGAAGGGATTGCTGAAATTCGAGATGAGTCCCAAAGAAATATCCGTGTAGTATTAGAACTGAAACGTGATGCTGTTGCAAATGTAGTTATCAACAAACTATATCAATTGTCACCATTGCAATCTTCGTTTAGTGTTAATAATGTTGCATTAGTTCATGGCAGACCACAAACATTGAATGTTAAAGATTTGATTAAATGTTTTGTGCAACATAGACACGAAGTTGTGATTCGTAGGGCAAAATTTGACCTCAATAAAGCAATGGAACGTATGCATTTAGTGGAAGGATTCCTCAAGGCATTGGATATTATTGATGAAATTATTGCTCATATTAGAGCATCTCGCACAGTAGAAGATGCTCGTCAAGGTTTGATGGAAAAATGGGGATTTAGTGAACTTCAAGCCGCCGCTATTGTTGAAATGCGTTTGCGTCAATTGACAGGATTAGAAAGAGAAAAATTACAACACGAATACGATGAATTGGCAGCAAGAATAGATTATCTAAATAGATTGCTTGCAGATGAAAGTATGCGTATCGCTGTCATCAAAGAAGAAACTTTAGAAATAAAAGAAAAATATGGTGATGAACGTAAAAGTAAAATAGAATATTCCGCCACAGATTTCCGTATAGAAGATACTATTGCAGATGATAGTGTAGTGATTACTATTTCTCATTTGGGATATATTAAACGAACAAGTTTAAGTGAATATCGAGTACAAAATCGAGGAGGAAAAGGCTTCAAAGGTGCAGATGCTCGAGATACTGATTTTATAGAACATTTATACACAGCAACTAATCATAATTATTTATTATTCTTTACAGAAAAAGGTAAATGTTTCTGGTTGAGAGTATTTGAAATACCAGAAGGAACGAAAACATCAAAAGGAAGAGCGATTCAAAATTTGATTAATATCGAACCAGATGATAAGATAAAAGCAGTAATTAATTTGAAAAATCTTTCTGATGAAGATTATATAAATAATAATTATATAGTACTTTGTTCCGAAAAAGGTATAATAAAGAAAACTTCGTTGGAAGCGTATTCTCGTCCTCGTAAAAATGGTATCAATGCTATCACAATTCGAGAAGGAGATACATTATTAGAAGCCCGTTTGACAGATGGAGATTCAATTATTATGATGGCACTTTATTCAGGAAAAGCAATTCGTTTTGACGAAAAACATGTTAGACCAATGGGAAGAAATGCTTCAGGTGTGAAAGCGGTAACCCTTGCAAATGATAAAGATAGGGTAGTTGGTATGATTTGTGTAACTAAAAATGATGAAAAGGATATATTAGTAGTGTCTGAACATGGATATGGTAAACGTTCTGCATTGGAAGATTATCGAGAAACCAATAGAGGAGGAAAAGGTGTAAAGACTATTAATATAACTGACAAAACAGGCAAACTAATATCTATAAAAGATGTAACCGATAACGATGATTTGATGATAATAAATCGTAGTGGAATTAGCATAAGAATGAGAGTAACCGATTTACGACTAATGGGTCGAGCCGCTCAAGGTGTTAGGCTAATTAACTTAAAAAATGATGATATTATCGCAGCAGTTACAAGAGTACCTCGAGATGAAGACGAAGAGGAAATTGTTGACGAAAATATAAATGAAGCACAACAAGAAAATATCGAAAGTATTAATTAATAATAAAAACAAATTAAAGATGAAAAAATTAGTAGTATTATTGCCATTATTTTTTGTGATGACCATTGCAATCGCACAATCTGGCAAAAGAGATTTGAACAATGCGTACAACGCTTATAGCAATGGATATTTAGATAGAGCGTTAACCGCAATAGAACGTTGTATTCAAGCAGAAGATACCAAAGATGAAGCGAAAACGTGGATGTATAGAGGAAATATTTATCTGTTGATAGCAGCAGCTGAAGAAGGTTCTGAATACAAAGCCTTGAGTGCTAATCCTGCAGAAGAAGCGTTTGACTCATACAATAAAGCATTAGCATTGGATAAAGATATTTCTGTTTCAATGCGTATTGCAACTCCAATAGAAGGATTGAGATTTTGTTCTCAATTATTATTACAAGAAGCTATTAATTTGGCAAATAGCAGAAAAGATAATGATAGAGCGTTTGTTTTAGCAGAAAAAGCTTATAAATCCAATTCAGGTGATGATAACATTACCTATGTTTATGGTTATATTGCAGAAATGGTTTCTAAAACTGATATTGCAAAGGCGGCATATATTTCTTTAGTGAAAAAAAATTCACGTGTTAATCCAGACCCGTATGCTCGTTTAGCAAATCTTTACAAAGAAGCAAATGATACCACTAATGCACTTAAAGCAATTGAAAGAGGAGAGGCTATATTTTTAAGTGATACTTCTTTTAATGTTAATTTTGCATCTTCTGCATCTGTAATTTATACTTGGGCAAACAAATCTGAAAAAGCAGCAACATTGATGGAAAAAGCATTGCAAAAAGACCCATCAAATCACATGTTGTTAATCAATTATGGTTCAGAATTGACCAATCAAAAACAATATACAGAAGCAGAAAAATATCTTTTGAAAGCATTAGAAATCAAAGCCGATGATATTTATGCTAATTACAATCTCGGCAGTTGTTATTACAATGCGTATGTAGATAAAATAAAAGAAATTGAAGATATTGAAGACAATGATTTGTATAACAAAGAATTAGAAGCAGCAAATCAATTGCTTGTAAAAGCCCGTCCTTATCTTGAAAAAGCTCATGAAATAGAAGCAGAGGATTATAATACATTGGTAATGTTGAAAATTGTTTACACTTATTTACCAAATGCAGAAAATGAATTGAAAGCAGTTAATGAAAAAATTGATGCTTTGAAGAAAAAATAATTTATAGTACTATATTAAAAAAGGGTTTGGAAACTCCAAACTCTTTTTTTTAGTAGTTTTGATAAAAAATGTTATCTTTGCGAAATCTGTTAAAAACGATATTATGGTGAAAAATTTAGTGATAGTAGAATCACCTGCTAAGGCCAAAACAATTGAAAAGTTTTTGGGAAAAGATTTTGTGGTAAAATCAAGTATGGGACATGTGCGCGATTTGCCAGAGAAAAATTTAGGTATCGACATAGATGCTGGTTTTGTTCCTTTGTATGAAATATTAACGGGAAAGAAAAAAATTATCAGCGAATTGCAAGCAGATGTTAAAAAATCAGATGTCGTTTGGCTTGCAACCGATGAGGACCGTGAAGGAGAAGCTATTTCATGGCACTTGATGGAAACATTGAATATTCCACAAGATAAGACAAGACGCATTGCATTTCACGAGATAACAAAAACGGCAATTTTGGAAGCCATAAGCAATCCTCGAGCATTGGATATAAATTTGGTAAATGCTCAACAGGCTCGTAGAGTGTTAGATAGAATTGTTGGCTTTGAATTATCGCCTGTGTTGTGGAGAAAAGTAAAACCGTCGTTGTCGGCAGGAAGGGTGCAATCAGTTGCGGTTCGTTTAATAGTAGAAAAAGAAAAAGAAATTAATAAATTTCAAAGCGAATCTTCATATCGTGTTGTAGCACAGTTTTTTGTTGATAATAGTGGTAAAAAAACATTTCAAGCGGAATTGGATACTCGTTTTGCAACAGAAAAAGAGGCAACAGCATTTTTGGAAAAATGTAAAGATGCAACATTTGTGGTAACTAATATTGCTAAAAATCCTGTAAAACGTTCTCCTGCAGCCCCATTTACAACTTCAACTTTACAACAAGAAGCGGCTCGTAAATTAGGATTTTCAGTTTCTAAAACAATGTTGGTCTCACAACAACTTTACGAAGCAGGTTATATCACTTATATGCGTACAGATTCTGTAAATTTGTCTAATTTAGCATTGGCAGAAGCGAAAAAACAAATTGAAGTTTCTTATGGTGAGAAGTATGCTAAAACAAGAAAATATAACACAAAAACAAAAGGTGCACAAGAAGCACATGAAGCGATTCGTCCAACTCATATTGAACAAAAAGAAATTAATACGGGAGATAGTTCTCAAAATAAATTATATGAATTGATATGGAAACGAACTATTGCTTCGCAAATGAGTGATGCTCAATTCGAAAAAACAAATGTAACTATTGATATATCAACAACATCAGAAAAATTTGTAGCACTTGGAGAGGTAATGCTTTTTGATGGATTTTTAAAAGTTTATCTCGAATCTCGCGATGACGAAGAAGATAATGATGTAAAAGAAAATGTATTGCCTATTTTGACAGTAGGTACAACGTTGACTCATAATAAAATAGATGCAGTAGAGAAATATTCTCATCAACCATATAGATATACAGAAGCAAGTCTTGTGAAAAAATTGGAAGAGTTGGGCATTGGTCGTCCTTCTACTTATGCTCCAATTATTTCCACTATACAAAAACGACAATATGTTGTTAAAAGCGATAAAGAAGGATTTGAAAGAGCATACAATATTATCACTTTACAAAAAGATGAAATAAAACATGCTCAAAAAAATGAAAAAGTTGGTTATGAAAAAGGTAAATTATTACCAACAGATATAGGAATTGTGGTCAATGATTTTTTGGTAGATAATTTTACTGATATTATGGATTACAATTTTACTGCAAAAGTAGAAAAACAATTTGATGATATTGCTTCAGGAAAATTGCAGTGGAATAAAATGTTAACAAGTTTTTATAAACCATTCCATAAAGAAATAGATTATACATTAGAACATTCTGAGAAAGTTCGAGGAGAACGATTACTTGGAACAGACCCGACAACGGGACTGAATATCTATGCCAAATTGGGACCTTATGGAGCAATGGTTCAAATTGGAGAATCAAATACAGAAAGCGAAAAACCTAAATTTGCCAAATTGTTACCTTCGCAAAGTATAGAAACTATAACATATAAAGAAGCATTGTTGTTGTTTCAATTGCCAAGAACAATTGGAACTGTTGAAGGTGAGGAATTATTGGCAAATATAGGTCGTTTTGGTCCATATATTAAATATAAAAATAAATTCTATTCTATCCCTAAAGGAGAGGATATGATGACAATAGAATTGAATCGTGCTTTGGAAATAATTGCTGTCAAAGATGACCGAGATGCCCAAAAAGCACCAATATTGATTGGACAATATCAAAATGAGGATGTATATGCGGCTGTGGGGCGTTTTGGTCCTTATGTACAATACAATAAACATTTTTATTCTTTGCCAGCGGGAACCGATGTAAAAACTTTGTCGTTAGAAATGGCTATTGATGTTATTCAAAAAACAGATGCAAAAAATAATATCAAAACTTTTGATAATGATTTGTCTATAAAAGTGTTGAATGGAAGATATGGTCCATATATTTCAAAAGATGGTAATAATTATAAAATCCCTAAAGATATTAATCCGATAGATTTGACTTACGAACAATGTTTGGATATTGTAGCCTCAGAGGAACAAAAGTCTAAAAAAGTAAGCAAAAGTAAAAAGACAACTTCAACAGCAAGTAGTAAAACATCAAATAAGTCCAAAGCAAAAACAACAAAAAAATAATTGAATGGATTGGACATTATATTTTAATGCATTAGATAAAGAACAACTTGATTTTTTCTTTCCTGAAACGGAAAATCGGATAGGAAATAAAATCGCTATTTATACCGAAGAAAATTTTCCAGAATTGGAAGATGTAAAAATAGTGATTTTAGGAGTAGAAGAAAGTCGTAATGCAAACAATAATATCGGTAGTGCAGCGGCACCAAATGCGATAAGAAAACAGTTTTATCGACTCTATTTTCATGAAAATATGCCCAAAATTGCTGATATTGGCAATCTAAAAATTGGTCAACAAATAGGAGATACCTATTTTGTATTGGGAGAAATTGTTGCTAAATTAGTAGAAAATGATATTATTGTTGTTATTTTGGGCGGAAGTCAGGATTTAACCTATGGAAATTATTTGGCGTATCAACAATTGAATAAAGTGATAAATATTACATCAATAGACGCTAAATTTGATATAGGAGAAAGCGAAAAAGAGATTCGTTCAGATGCATATATAAATAAAATTATTTTATCACAACCAAATTATTTGTTCAATTATAGCAATATAGGTTATCAGAGTTATTTTGTAGATAATAAGGATATTGAATTGATGAATAAATTGTACTTTGATGCACAACGTTTGGGAGTGTCAAAGAGTGATATATTAAATTGTGAGCCGATAATTCGCAATGCAAATCTTGTAACTGTTGATATGTCGGCGGTGCGTTTTGCCGATTCTCCAGGGTGTCCTTATTGCAGTCCGAATGGTTTTACTGGAGAAGAAATATGTACATTGGCTCATTATGCCGGAGGAAGTGATAGATTGTCTTCTTTTGGAATTTATGAATATAATCCAGAATTGGATATTCATAATCAAGGTGCTATATTAATTGCACAAATGTTATGGTATTTTATTCAAGGTGTAATGTTAAGATGTAATGATTTACCAGATATATCTAAAGGTAATTTTTACAAATATACTGTTTCACTTTTTAATGATACCTATCAAATTGTGTTTTACAAAAGTAAAACAAGTCAATTGTGGTGGATGGAAATACCAGTAGAAGAAGGTGAAAATGTGAAATTTAATAAAAATTATATTATCCCTTGTTCTATCAAAGACTATCAAACAGCATGCAATGATGAAGTACCTGAAAGATGGTTGCAAACATATAAAAAAATTAAATGATAATAATTAATAAAATTGTTGGTGCTTATTTTGCTAAAAGAGAAGTTGATATAAAAAAACAAATTCAGCAACCGATAGATTGTCAATTTGAAGTTTGGAAATCTCTGTTAAAAAAAGCCCAACATACAGAATATGGAAAACTATATGATTTTGGTAGTATAAAATCTATTGAAGAATATGCAAATAGATTACCGATAGTAACTTATGATAGTTTGTTTCCATATATTGAACGAGTAATAAAAGGTGAGAAAAATGTATTATGGTTTGGGAAAACAACAATTTTTTCAAAATCATCGGGGACAAGTGGAAATAAAAGTAAATTTATTCCCATAACTCAAGATGCTTTATTTGGAAATAATTATAAAAGCGGTAAAGATTCATTAACGATTTATATTAATAATTGTCCGCATACAAAATTATTTAATGGAAAAACATTCTCCTTAACAGGAACTTTGTCTGTTTCCCCATTAAATCCTAATGCTCATTGTGGAGATGTCTCTGCGATATTGTTGAAATCATTGCCTTCGTGGGCAAATTTCTTTAAGACACCACCTTATAAAATTGCTTTAATGGCAGATTGGGATAAAAAGATGGAGGCTTTTGCTCAACATTTACGACATCAAAATGTTGTAGCGATGGCAGGTGTCCCTTCTTGGATTTTGATGATTGTTAATAGAATATTGGCATTAGAAAATAAAAATAATTTACATGCTATTTGGAAAAATTTGGAATTGTATATGCATGGTGGAGTTAATTTTTTACCATATAAACAACATTATCAGTCTATAACGAATGATAATTTATATTATATGCAAATTTACAATGCAAGTGAAGGTTATTTTGCGGCTCAAGATATTCCAAATGCAGAAGATATGTTACTTTTTGTCAACAATGGTGTATTTTATGAATTTATACCATTATCGGATTATTTGTCAGGTTCAAGAACGGCAATATCTTTGGATAAAGTACAAGTAGGTGTCAATTATGTTGTTATCATATCGACAAATGCAGGATTGTGGAGATACGAAATTGGAGATGTGGTTATTTTTACTTCAATAAATCCATATAGAATAATAATTACTGGTCGTACAAGTCATTATATCAATACTTTTGGGGAAGAGGTGATTATGGATAATGTCGAAAAAGCCATTTCTGAAGCCTGTTGTCAAACATTGTCAACGATTACAGAATATACGGTGGCTCCAATTTATATGAGTAATAAAACCAAAGCCGCTCATCAATGGTTGATAGAATTTAAGAAAATACCTACTAATATAGATTATTTTCGCAAGGTTTTAGATGATTCCCTTAAAAGATTAAATTCGGATTATGAAGCCAAACGAAGTAATGATATATTGTTGCAAATTCCTGATATTGTTGTACTTCCAGAAAAAACTTTTGAAAATTGGTTGACAGAAAAGAAACGTCTTGGAGGACAGTTTAAAGTGAAAAGACTTTCTAATGATAGATTAATTGCTGATGAATTGTTAGAAATGATAAAAAAGTAATTTAAGTATTGAAATAATAATGCAAAAGAAATATATTCAAGCGGAAATCATTAATATTGGTGATGAATTATTGATAGGACAAATTGTGAACACAAATGCTTCAATGATAGCAAGCCAATTGAATACAATAGGAATTATGGTTGAGTGCGTTACTACTATTGGGGATAAAAAGCAAGATATTGAATCCGCTTTTTCAAATGCTTTGAATAAATACGATATTGTGTTTGTTACAGGTGGTTTGGGAACAACAAACGATGATATTACTAAAGAATGTATTTGTAATTATTTTAATACACAATTAGTTGAAAATCAACAAATAAAAAAACATATTGCTGATTTATGTCAGGAAAGACATTATAAAGTGTCGGAAACTATTTATAGTCAAGCATTTATACCAGAAAATTGCCAGCCAATAGACAATAAAGTGGGCATTGCTCCGGGAATGTGGATAGAAACAAATGGAAAAGTATTAATATCAACGCCGGGAGTTCCTGCAGAATTGGAAGGTATGCTTGTTGAAATTTGTAAAAAAATTCAAGAAAAATTTATACCATCAACTAAAATAGATAAACATTTTAAATTGTCGGGAATATCAGAAACTTTGCTTTCTGACACTTTGCAAGATTTTGAAAACCAATTGCCAGATTTTATAAAATTGGCTTATTTGCCTAAAATGGGAACAATTAATTTGCGGTTATCAGGTTCGCATATTGATGGAAATTTATTGCAACAAAAAATGGATTTTTTTGTACAACAATTGACCAATTTAGTTCAACCATATTTGATTTGTTTGGAAGATAAGGATTTATCAGTCTTGATTGGTGAATTATTACACGCTAAAGGACAAACTATAGCAACGGCAGAAAGTTGTACAGGTGGATTTATCGCACATAAAATTACTTCTATTGCTGGTAGTTCTTCTTATTTTAAAGGAGGCGTTGTTTCTTACGATAATTCTGTAAAAATTAATATATTAAATGTTGAAAAACAACGTTTGGCAGAAGATGGAGCAGTCAGTGAATATGTTGCAAAAACGATGGCAAACAATGTTAGAAAATTGTTAGATGTAGATTATAGTGTTGCAGTTTCAGGAATTGCAGGTCCTAGTGGTGGAACTAAAGAAAAACCTATTGGCATGGTTTGGATAGCAGTTGCTAATAATAAAAAAACAATCGCTCAATGTTTTTATTTCGGTTCTGGTCGTAAAAGGGTAATAGAGAGAACTTCAGAAATGGCATTGTTAATGCTTTATCAATTGATAAACAATCTAATTTAATATGGCAGAAGAATATAAAACAATTGTTAAGCCATCGCAAAGTGTATTCAAAGATAAAGGTAGTCGTTTTATTGGTTTTTTATATCATGTTGAAAATGAATTAGATGTGAAAAATATTATAGCAGATATAAAAAAACAATATTACGATGCGACACATCATTGTTATGCTTATATTATAGGGCATTATGGCACTTCTGCAATACGTGTCAATGATGATGGAGAACCTTCAGGAACAGCAGGAAAACCTATTTATGGTCAATTATTATCCAATGATTTGAAAGATGTACTTCTTGTTGTTATTCGTTATTTTGGTGGAACTAAATTGGGAGTTAGTGGATTGATAAATGCGTATAAAACTTGTGCAGCAACAACAATTGAAAATGCTGAAATTATTATTTTGAAAATAAAAAATATGCTCCAAGTTGAATTTGCATATCAGCAAATGAATCAAGTTATGACAATATTAAAAAAGATTGGAGCAGAAATAAAAAATACATCATACAAAGAAAGTAGTGTTTTAATAGATTTTACAGTACTTATTGGAGACGTGAATCAAATTCAACAACTTTTTTCTAAAGTTGACAATGTAGAATTGCGAAATATAAAAGTGATGTAGTGTAATTTTTTTTCAAAAAGAAAGTAATATTGATAAAAAAATAAAAAAAAGCGACCATTGGTCGCTTTTTTTGGTAATTTAATATTGATTATTTATTTTGTATAGCAACTTGAGCAATTGCTAAACGAGCCACAGGAACGCGGAAAGGAGAGCAAGAAACATAATTCAAACCTGTTTTATAGAAAAATTCTATAGAAGCAGGGTCTCCACCATGTTCTCCACAAACACCACATTTTAATGTTTGACGACTATTGCGACCTCTTTCAACACCCATTTTTACAAGTTGACCAACAGCTTCTTGGTCTAATGTGTTGAATGGGTCTGCAGAGATAATTTTGTCATCAACATATTTATGAACAATTGCGTTAACGTCATCACGAGAGAATCCGAATGTCATTTGGGTTAAATCGTTAGTACCAAATGAGAAAAATTCTGCTACTTCTGCAATTTTATTAGCAACTACTGCTGCACGAGGAATTTCTATCATTGTTCCAAATAGGTAATCAAATTTGATACCATATTTGTTTTGAACTTCCTCGTGAATTTTATTTGCGATACGTTTTTGATGTTTCAACTCTTCAACATTAATAGTAAGCGGAACCATAATTTCTAATTTTGGTTGGTTTCCTTCTTTTATTAATTCAGCGGTTGCAGAGAATAATGCACGGAATTGTGTTTCTGTAATTTCAGGATAAATAATTCCTAAACGAACACCACGTAATCCCATCATTGGATTAACTTCGTGCATATCATCAACACGTTTTTTTAGGTCTTCGTATTTCATGCCTCTTTCTTGAGCAACTTTGCGTTGTTGTTCTTCGGTTTGAGGGGCAAATTCATGCAATGGTGGGTCCATCAAACGGAATGTAAGTGGACGACCATCCATTACTTTTAATGTAGCTTTTGCTGATTCAAAAATATATGGTTCTAATTCGTTTAATGCTGTTCTACGATTAGTTTCGTTGTCAGCAAGAATCATATTACGTAATTTTTCTAATGGTTTTTCGCTATTTTTACCATAGAACATGTGTTCTATACGGAATAAACCAATACCTTCTGCACCAAAACGAATAGCAGCAAGAGCATCTTCAGGAGTATCTGCATTGGTACGAACACCCATAGTACGGAATTCGTCAACAATATTCATAAATTGTTGGAAAATTGGATTTTCGGTGGCGTTAATCATTTTTACTTCAGCGTCATAAATCCAACCTTTGGTACCATTTAAACTAATAGTATCGCCTTCTGCGTAGGTTTTACCATTGATAGTTATGGTATTGTTTTCCATGTTGATATGAACGGCTTCACAACCAACGATACAGCATTTACCCCAACCACGAGCAACAAGTGCAGCGTGAGAAGTCATTCCACCGCGAGCGGTAAGAATACCATCAGCGGCACGCATACCTTCAACGTCTTCAGGGTTGGTTTCTTCACGAACTAAAATATTGGCAATACCTGCTTGGCGATATTCCATTGCTTTTTCACTGGTAAGGGCTATTTTTCCTACTGCACCACCAGGACCTGCTGGTAAACCTTTGGCAATGATAGTCAATTTCTTTTCATCACTGCTATCTAAAATAGGGTGAAGCAATTCATCTAATTGTTCTGGTGATACGCGTAAAACAACTTCTTTTTTGTCTATCATATTGTTGTTGAGCATATCTAATGCCATAGTTATGGCGGCTACGCCTGTACGTTTTCCAACACGACATTGCAACATATATAATTTACCTTCTTGAATTGTAAATTCTATATCTAACATATCGCGATAATTATTTTCTAAAATTTCACGAATGTTGCAAAGTTCTTTGTAGGTTTCTGGCATTAATTCTTGCATAGAATGCAAGTGTTTATTTTGTTCATTTTTAGTATCATCGTTGAGTGGATTAGGTGTACGAATACCTGCAACGACATCTTCTCCTTGTGCATTGATAAGCCATTCTCCGTAAAATTGATTTTCTCCTGTTGCTGGGTTACGGGTAAAGGCAACGCCTGTTGCGGAATTGTTGCCCATATTTCCAAATACCATGGCTTGAACGTTAACGGCAGTGCCCCAATCATCTGGAATACCTTCTATTCTACGATAAGAAATTGCTTTTTTTCCATTCCAACTTTTGAAAACTGCTTTAATTCCGCCTTCCAATTGGGTTTTGGCATCATCTGGAAATTCAGTTCCTAATACTTCTTTGATTATTGTTTTGAATGCATTTGCCAATTCTAACAAATCTTCTGCGGTTAAATCGGTGTCTGATTTGTAACCTTTTTGGGCTTTGTATTCATCAAGCATATCGTCCAATTGTTTACGAATGCCTTTACCGTCTGCTGGTTCGATACCTTCGGATTTTTCCATTACTACATCGGCATACATCATTATTAAACGACGATAAGAATCGTAAACGAAACGTGGATTATTGGTTTTCTTTATTAAACCGGGAATAGTTTTAGAACTTAATCCAATGTTTAATACGGTATCCATCATACCGGGCATAGAACTACGAGCACCTGAACGACAAGAAATTAGTAGCGGATTTTCTTCATCATCATATTTTAAACCCATTATTTGTTCTACGTTTTGCATTCCTTTCCATACTTGATTCATTAAGTCGGTAGGAAGTTGACAGTTGTTTGCATAATAATCTGTACAACAGTCTGTTGTGATTGTTAAGCCGGCTGGTACGGGCAATCCCAAATGACACATTTCCGCCAAATTTGCACCTTTACCTCCTAATAAATTTTTCATGTCGACTTTACCTTCGGCTGTTTTGCCTCCGAAAGTGTAAACATATTTTGTACTCATTTTATAATTTTTTTATTTAAACAATATTTTAAATCGTACAAAATTATAAAAAAAAATTATAAAAAATGATATTTCTATCGTTAAATTTTTGTTAAAATAGTATTTTGATTTTATATTTTTACAAAAAATAAAAAAACAGAGCGGAAATCTCCGCTCTGGGTGAGGATTATTAATGCTGTTTTCTTTCTTTACAAGGAAGTTCAAATATATAACCATCCATCGTTGTCTGTTGTGTGTATAATTCAAATTTTTATTTTACATAAAAATGCTGTGTTTTAGCAAAAATCCCTTAAATCATAATCATATTTAAGGGATTTAAGAGACTACTTTTCTTGTTGTTTTAATGCTTTTTGATAATCTTCTTCGGTGATAGAATACAAAACATCGTAATGATATGCGTCATATTGTTTTAATACTCTCCAATATATTCTATTCCAGATATTTTTCGAATAAAGAACGTCTTCATTAATATCGTAGTTTGGAGAATATTCCATTTTTACACTATCATTGAAAATAATTAGAATAGTACGATGATATGATATAAAAGATATTCTATCCTCGTATTCATATGGTGATGGAGAATCGGAATAAGAAGAAAACAAATATTTTGTTTCATTTGGTAAAAGCATTTGAGTGTCTCCGCATACAATTTTTATAGGATATTTTAGTTCATTTTTAAAAAAGTGTTTTTCTATACAATCTTTACTGCAAGCCATAAATCCTAATAATAGAATTAATGGTATTATTATTAATTTTAAATTTTTCATATCTCTGATATTTAATTACTAAAATTCCGAACAAAATGTTTACCCCAATAATGTTCCATTAAGGTCTATTGGGTAGTCTGTTGTACCGTATTTTCTTGCTGTTTTAGTGCGTTTTGATAATCTTCCTCGGTAAAGATGTAATAGTATAATGCACTATCAGATACAAATCTAAATTCTTTAATATTATATGGACTTCTTCCTATTGTATCTGTACAATAGTATGTTATTTCTATTGTATCATTGTATGTAACTTTAAGATAATCACCAACGGTACTCATCGGGAAAAACGGAATATATTTACCATATTTTTCTGGTTTGTAAACTGTTGCTCCATTTCCTGCTAATTTTTTTTGATTAGGATATAAAACTGTTGGTTTTAAAAATCCAGAATAAGTATCATTTTTTAGTGTTATCTTTTGTTGAGAATTATTAACAAAATATGTTCCTCCGATATTTGCCCAAGTTATATATTTATTATCATCACATTGAACAAACAATAAACAAATTATTATAAGCATTAAAATTATCTGTACTTTTTTCATCTTGTATAAAAATTTAAAATCCATAAATATTATTATATTTTAAAAGCAATTCATCTATTTGCTCATCTGTTATACTATGTAATTTATGTTTTTTAAGATTATCTCTTAATGTAGATAAATTATAGGCATGTGGTATCAAATATTGCTGTATTTCGCTTAATGTATATCCTGATATCATATCATTAATAAAATAGGAATTTAAAAGGGATTGATTATAATCATCTATTAAATCAATAAAAATAGGCGTATAGGGATCGTAGGAATAAGGACGAAAAGCCCATTCTTGCTTATTGAGATAGTGCGAATATGTCGAACAATTTGGGTATCCTGATAATTCGATTTGGTAACGATGTTCTGTTAATTTCCATGCAATACATGTTGCCCAACTTTCTGCAACAAAATCATTTACACTTTTGAAAGAGTCACCTATAAATCTCGCATGAGACAAATGTCCTAATTCATGAATAACCGTTCCATATAATTTATTAGTTAATAATAATCCACTTGATGATGAATATCCCCATATCTTAATATTAGGAAGAATACCTAATAAATTCCATCTATTCAAAAAAAGTCCTAAAAAATCTTCACAAGTAGTATGGTAGTAACTAATTTTTGTTTTACCTACTGCTAATATTGGACGTCTTAATCCTAGATTATTACCATAATAATATTTCATTGCAGCAGAATGGATAGTTGCATAAGAAAGACTTTTGCCATTAGATATATATAATGTCCATAATTTTTTCTGTTTAGGACCATTATAATATGCTTGCCCTAAAGAACCTTCTCTTATATCCCAATATGCTCTTTCCCATTTAATAGCATAATTTACTTGGTATTGAAAAGAACCATTAACAGCACAATATCCAGCATTATTTGTAATTCCTTCTTTTATTTTTGTTCCATAACGAGCCGTAACTTTTGCACCTTCTATAGGAATGTATCCACCAACAATATCGTCGTATGTTTTAATAGTTGCACTTGGTGTCCATTTAGTTGTTTTGGCTTTACGATTCTTTTTAATAATGGTTTGTTCTATTGGATATGGTAAACCTTCTTCTATATAATCTTTCAAATCTTCATCAGAAAGATTATTTGTTATTAAATAGGCTTCCTCTTCCAATAATTCGTATATTTCTTCGCCATTATCTTCTGGAATAAAAACTTCATACAATAATTCATGGTAAATTTGTTCTGGATAAGAATAGTCAATAGGAATAACACAATATTGCCATGTAAAAGGGTCTTCTTCGTTAAATTCAGGGTCTTTGTAATACGTGCCATGTACTAAAACTTCATAATCTAACGGATAATCCCACCATAGTAAGTTTGTATCAGATTGAAGTATCACTAATTCTTCATCGCTTTTCGGCAAAAATCGCATATAACGATGAGTAGGTTCAATTGGCGGAATAGGTATATCTCCATATCTTTCAATAAGAGATTGATATGCTTGATGCATATTTTCCAAACGATAAGGGTCATTGATAGGTTCTCCTAAAACTATTTCCCCATCAACACATTCAAATTCATCTCCATCTAAATTTTTATGAAATTTAGAGGAAGATAAAGCATTTTCTTCTTTCTTGCAACTAACAAATATTGAAGTCGTTGCGATAACCGTTACTATAGCCATTATGGCTATTTTATTGAATATCTTCATATTTATAAAAATTAATTATTAAATGAATAATGTTATTGGGGTGTTGAAATTTTCTACAAGGAAAAAAGTTTCAACTTTGTCTTGTTGCCCTTGCTATTTTCCCAATAGTTTTCCTTGTCCTAATTATGGGCAAGGGCAAACTTAGCCAAATGGGTCATCAGAGTCTGTTGTTGTTTGGAGATATTTTTTATTTGATATTTGCTTTATTATTTTGATATTTTTCTGTTTAATAGAAGCCCATAGAGGGAAAAAAACAAGAATATCACTAACATATTTTTGTGTTCTACCGACTATTTTTGCAGCAAATTTACAAAAACTTGTCTTTTTTACAAACGCTAATAATTGTCCTATCCCCATAATTATTATGTTTTTTTTAACAATTAATGTATTATTTTCAACATTGCAAATATACAAAAATTTTTAATATGAATAAAAAATAAGCGATTTTTTTTACTTTTTTATTAAAATACTGTCAAACAGGGAGAAAAAAATACCTTTGAAAGATATTAAAAAAAATTATATCTTTGCAAATTTGGAAGTTATTGTCAAATAAATGAAAAAGCAAAGATATATAGTATTGATATTTGTATTGTTAACAAATATATTGAATGTAGTAGCCCAGCAAGGCGGTATAAGAGGTTTTGTGTATGAGAAAACATCAGGCGAACCAATTGCATTTGCAACAATATATGTTTATGGAACAAATCAAGGAGCAGTAACAGATATTAATGGTTTTTTTATCGTTAATAAATTAGAAAAAGGCACATATAAAGTAAGAATTAGTTGTGTTGGTTATGATTCTTTGCAGGTAGAATGTAAAGTTGGAGATAAAATATCGCCAATATTAAAGTATTATATTCAAGAAAAATCATTGCAATTGGGAGGAATAGAGGTAGTAGCAGAAAAAGCAATTGCCCGTACAGAAACGCGAGTAGCCGCCACCCACATTACCCCAAAACAAATAACCAGATTGCCTTCAATAGGAGGTATTCCCGATTTAGCCCAATATTTACAAGTCTTGCCCGGCGTAGTTTTTACCGGAGACCAAGGTGGACAATTGTATTTGCGAGGAGGAACTCCAATACAAAATAAAGTACTTTTAGATGGAATGACGGTTTATAATCCGTTTCATTCTATAGGATTGTTTTCTGTTTTTGATGTAGATTTAATCAAAAGTACAGATGTTTATACGGCGGGTTTTGGTGCGGAATATGGCGGAAGAACCTCGTCTATAATAGATGTAAAAACAAGAGATGGAAATAGAAATCGTTTTTCAGGTAAGTTCGATATGACTACTTTCGGAGCAAAACTTTTGTTGGAAGGTCCTATTGTAAAAGTGAAAAACCAATCAGAGACAAATAATGTAAAAGATTCATCTACAAATGCTTTGTCTTCAGATGCAAGTGCCAAAGGAACCTCACTAACTTATCTGGTATCGTTGAAAGGGTCGTATTTGTCTCAAACTTCTAAATGGTTTTATTCTTATGCAGATAAAGCAGGTTTGCCATACGATTTTTTAGATGGTTATGCAAAAATTTCTTTGTTGACCGAAGGAGGAAGTAAAGTGAATTTCTTTGGATTTAGTTTTAACGACAAAGTTGCTTATCCTTCAATTGCAACCTACAAATGGAATTCTTATGGTGGAGGTCTTTCTTTTATGTTTTTGCCTCGCAATAGCAATATTTTGATAGACGGAAATGTCGCATATTCAGGTTATAAAATGTCAATGATAGAAAATACTAATCCAGACCGTGTTAGTGGTATTAACGATTTAAATATTGGAATGAATTGTGCTTATTTGCTTGGAAAAAATACACTTTCGTATGGTGTAACCATTCAGGCTTCGTGGATAGATTATCATTTTACTTCTGCTTATGGTTGGAATATAGCAGAACAAACTTTCAATAGTGAATTGTCTGTATATCTGAAAGATAAATGGATAACATGTAAGGAAAAATTGATTATAGAACCAAGTTTTCGTTTGCATATTTTTGCTTCACAATCGGTAGTCTCTCCAGAACCTCGTTTAGCAATAAAATACAATATAACAAAAGATATTCGTTTGAAATTTGCTGGCGGATTATATACTCAAAATTTAATGAGTGTAACCTCTGATCAAGATGTAGTTAACTTATTTTATGGATTTGTTACCGTTCCCGAAAATGTTAAAGATTCTTTGAATGGAAAAGCGGTAAAAAGTAGTTTACAAAAAGCACAACATCTTGTTTTAGGATTGGAATTTGATATGATACCTCATACTTCTATAAATATTGAAGGTTATTTTAAAAACTTTTCTCAATTGACAAATATCAATAGATATAGAATATTTTCAACAGATGTTGAATATCTGCTTGAAACAGGTAAAGCCTATGGGGGAGATTTTTCTTTTAAGTTTGAATACAAAGGATTGTATATCAATGGAGTGTATTCTCTTAACTTTGTAAATCGTAATGATGGCATTGTTATTTATCGTACCCATTTTGATAGACGACATAATGTTAATTTGATGTTGTCTTATTCATGGGGAAAACGAAAAAATTGGACAGCAGATATTCGTTGGAATTATGGAACAGGATTCCCATTTACCAAAACAAAAGGGTATTATCCGAATCTTATCATTGATGAAATTACAGGTAATGTGATTTCAAGTAATGAAAATTTGGGTATAGCATTGGATTCTCTTAATGGAGGTCAATTGCCTGATTATCATCGTTTAGATGTTTCTTTAAAACGAAGATTTTATGTTTCGGAACGTTGTAAAATATATTTGTCAGCAGGATTGACAAATTTGTACAACTATAAAAATATATTTTATGTAAATCGTTATAATGAACGTATTTATCAATTGCCGTTGTTGTGGAATGTGGGTTTTAGTGTGAGTTTTTAATTATGTTAGATAATTGGCAAAATAGAACGATTTTACTTTTAGGAAAAGAAAATGTTGAAGCCTTGCAGTGTAAGCATGTTTTAATAGTTGGTCTTGGTGGAGTAGGAGCCTATGCAGCAGAAATGCTTGTTCGAGCAGGAGTCGGAGAAATTACTATCGTTGATGCAGATAAAGTAGATGTTACCAATAGAAATCGTCAACTTGTGGCATTAATATCTACATATAACCAACCGAAAGTTGAAGTTTTAAAGAATCGATTTTTAGACATCAATCCACGATTGAAAATACATGCTATTTGTGATTTTTTAGCAGAGAAAAATACAGTAAAATTATTTGATAATCATAATTTTGATTATCTTATAGATGCTATTGATACTATTTCTCCAAAAGTGTTTTTAATGGCTGAAGCATTAAAACGGAATATTCCAATAGTTAGTGCGATGGGGTCGGGAGGAAAATTAGACCCTTCTAAAATTCATCTTGCAGATATATCCAAAAGTTACCAATGTCCTTTGGCAGCCAATGTTCGCAAACGTTTACGCAAAATAGGAATATACAAAGGTATAAAAGTAATATTTTCTTCAGAAGAAAGTCGAGGAACGATTGTCGAAGAAAATACTACTTATAAACGTACAAGCATGGGAACAATTTCTTATATGCCTGCTATTTTTGGTTGTTGGTGTGCTTCTGTTTGTTTACAAGATTTGACTATTGTAAACAATGAAAAAAATATATTAAATACTGATAAATAATTATCAAATTTTATTTTTGTTGATTCATATATTGTTCCAACAATCGAGCAACATATTTTCCAAAAACATCGAATTCTATATTGATAATAGTTCCTACTTTGAAATTGTGAAAGTTGGTAACTTGTTGAGTATATGGAATAATAGCCACAGAAAACATTCCGATTTCAGAATCTACAACTGTAAGACTAACCCCATTAACACTAATAGAACCTTTGGGTACAGTGATTTGGTCTTTTTGTGCTTCATATTCAAAATAATAACGCCAACTACCATTTTCATCTATTATTTTGATACATTTTGCAGTTTGGTCAACGTGTCCTTGTACTATATGACCATCAAAACGACCATCCATCTTCATACTGCGTTCTAAATTGACTTCATAACCAACTTCCCAAGTACATAAATTTGTTTTAAGAAGTGTTTCGTGCATTGCTGTAACAGTATAGCATTTATTGACTTTGTCAATAGCGACAATTGTTAAACAACATCCATCGTGACTCATACTTTGGTCAATTTTTAGTTCATCAATAAAATCAACTTCAATGGTGAAGTGTACATTTGTTTTGTCTTGATGAATTGCAACTACTTTTCCTGTTTTTTCTACGATTCCTGTAAACATATTATCTTATTAAAGTGATTGAACCTGTTATTATTCGTTTTGAAATTCCTTTTAAAGTGTATTCATTGATATTGCAAAAGTAATAATATACTCCCGCAACACATTTTTGTTTTGTTTGTTGATTGATTCCATCCCAATTAATGTCTGGATTGGTAGTGAAAAAAACTAAATTTCCCCAACGATTGTAAATGAAAATTTCTGCACTTTCTACAAAATTATATTTATATGGGCGAAATAGACATGGAATGCCTTCGCAAAGAGCATCTGGTGTGAAAATATTGGGTAGTTTGTATTGAGGACAAATATCATTGTCAAAACAAATTTCTGAACATATTTCGCTTTCATTGCCGTTGCTATCAATTGCCGTAACAATAAAACAGCCTATAACAGAAATAGGATGGATAATTTGATAGTTCATTTCTGTATAAGGAACACTATCAATAATAGAAAATTGACTATTAACATCAGGACGATAATAGATATAAAATTGATGAATATCTTTATTGGTTAGTAAATTAATATCCCATTGTAAATCAATATTTTCACAATCTGTTTGCCCTTGTAATATCGGACAATCAGGTGCTTGATTGTCAATAGGAATCGCACAAACTATTTGAGAATAATTTTGTAATGGGCGTTGGATTGTGGTATCGGAATATTGTCCGAAAGCTAAAATTCGGTAGCAATAATTTTCTCCATTTATCAGTGAAGTATCGTAATAAAAAGTATCTGTAGTTGTTGCTATAATGTCAAAGTTTTGATTATTAGTGTTATATCGTTGTATTTCATATTGAATATTGTTCCAAGGTGTAACCGAATGCCATGATAATAAATTTTTTCTGTCTCCTGCGTGTATTTGTAAAAATATAGAAGAGCCAATATCAGACGACCCAATTAATGTTTTACCATTAGTAAGATTGTACATTCGTAGTTGATAATAAAATTGATTTTGTGTTGTGTTTTTGTTATTATTTTGATATATAGTGGGTTCATTGTAAAGAAATGTATCTACAAGTATGAAATTTGAAGTGTTGTTATTACTGCAAAATAATTCAAAACTATACGGACCTTGATATTGAATAGTGTCAATTCCTTTTGGTTTTTCCCATTGAATAGCAATTTTTCCGTAATTTTCATCGGTACTATCAATAGAAATATGTGTTATAATGGGTATAGATTGTTTGAGTATAGTACAAGATTCGTTGGAAGCATAACTTTCTGCACCATCGGAAAAATAGGCAATCACCATGTAACAATATTCCATTCCGTGTAAAAGTCCTTTGCTTGCATTGTCATCGATAAAAAATGTATCTGTAGTGATAGCAATTTGTTGAAAACCTGTAAATTGTGGAACTCCCGTTTGACAATGCATCGGAACAAAGCCCGAAGGGTCTATTTTTCGGTATATTTTATATCCTTTGGCGAGCGAACTACAAGGCGAAGGTTGCCATGATAAAAATATACTATTTTCCGAAGGCAATGTTTGTAATTGTTGTGGAGCAGGTGCAACTACTTGAATTTGTAGAGTATGCAGACTGACTAAATTAACAGGATTTCCATTGTCTTGTGCTTTAAATGTAACTTGATATGGATTTAATCTGACGTGTTCGCAATCGGTTGCCCATACAAATTGTTCACCAACATGTCCATAGTTGCTTTGTTTTGAAAATGATGCAGGTTGATTTACTGAAAATACATCTCCTAATGCTGATAAGGTAACAATTTGAGTGCTATCATCTGTTGCCTCAACTAAAAAAGTTAAAGAATCGCCAGCATTGACACAAGCATAAGAGATAGTTTGTATAATTGGTGGCAAATTGTTGCATGCTGTAATATTGATTTGCATATCTCGAACAACAGAGCCAATTTTTATTCCCTTACGCCATTCTTCTATTAAAATAGCAATATTGTATTCTCCTTGAAGCATAGGACTATCCCAAACAAAATCTCCAGTGCGAGCATCTATACTGATAGAATTACTTGCCAAAGGTGTGGTGTAGCCTGCTATAAATTGTCCTTTTCCTCTTCGACATGCAATTAATGAATAAGATAGGCTGTCGCCGTCAGGGTCTATTGCTACAGGATTATGATAAAATGGAACGCCAACACAACCTACGTCAATAGGAGGGTTGTTTAAAATAGGGGAATTGTTTGGAGTGAAAAAATTGTTTATTGTTATTTCTGTTTCTATATAAAATGGAACTGATACCGATTGTGGAATATTAACGATTCCTTGATTTCTATTTTCATCTACCATAGAAATGATATAAGTTCCTGCCGAAGGATAAGTGTGAGAAGCAATATAGACATTTTTCTTTATATCTGTTCCAACTATTTGAAAATCATAGCGAAATACGTTTGATGACGAGCCGTCTCCCCAATCAATATCTAAATTTGGGCGGTCTGCTGGACTTGGGGCGTAGGTGTATGTTGTTAGGGTAATTTCGTATGTTAACCCACTGATGTGTCGATAGGTAATTTCACCAGCCCTTTCATGGGTGGCAAATATTGGTATAAAGATACAACACAATAAAACAACTAATACTATTCTTCTATGCATGTTCGCAAAAACAAAAATGCTTATTTTTAAAAAACGTAAAATTATATAAAATATTTTATAAATTTAAACGTTATATAAAAAAAATACATAATAATGAAAATACAATATTATTTATTAATTGGATTAGTTTTGTTTTTAATGTTTTCTTGTCAGAAAAGTGAAGTTTTTAACCCGAAAAAAAAGATACAATTTGTTGAAAAGCAAAATGATAGTGAAATTGTTTTAACAGATGAATTTGTTTATAATGATAAAAAGCAATTACAATCAATTTTACATCTTTTAGACAAAGATACTATTTCTTTTATTTTCAATAAGGATAAAACAATATCCACTATTTTTCTTTCAAAAGAAAATGAAAGGGTAGAATTGACATATAACAAATCTTTATTGACGAATATTAAGTGTTTTGAAAACAATGAGTTAAAATTAGAAATATTGGTAGAAAGAAAAGAAAAAACGAATAAAATTCGCAAATTGTCTTTTTATTTAGCAAAATCAGATTCAAAACTTACTTCAGTATTTGTTCCAAAAACATTTCAAAAATTGAAAGTACATAAATCAAATAAAGAACTTACTGCATACCAATATATTACGTATGAAAAGGATAATATTACGACAATAAGAACATATTTAGCCCAAGGGAAAGATTCAACATTATATTATACAGCAACATATAAATATGATGATAAAGTAAATCCATTTTATGGTTTACCTTATCCTATTGTTGATTTATTAGGATATAGTAAAAATAATATTTCATCAATTCATTATTATTATGATAATGGTTACGATGAATATGATAGAGCATTGATAACGCAAAAGTTTGATTATAAATATAATAAATCGTATCCAATTAAATGTACAATGACAGAAATGTCAACATTTTCGGATAAAACTGGGTATCAAAAAGATAATGATGTATATAATTACCAAGTGCGATATTCTGGAGTAACAGCAAGTGAAACAGAATATTATACCTATCTTAAATAATTGCTATTAAGATAATGATTGATTGATTTCAGATGCTTGTTTGAGTATGGCATCATATTCTTCAGGAGTAATGTCTGCAAAGAAATAATGTATCGGATTGACCTTAACGCCATTTTTAATAACTTCATAATGAACATGAACTCCTGAGGAAAGTCCAGAATTTCCCATGTAACCTATAACTTCTCCTCGTTTCACTTTTTGCCCTATGTGAACATTTTTTTTAGACAAATGAGCATATATAGTTTGATAGCCGTTGCCATGATTGATAGCCACTAAAATACCATAACCAGAAGTGCCAACATTAGGATTGCAGATAGTGCCGTCGGCAGTAGCATAAATTGGAGTGCCTTTTTTGCCAATAATATCGATGCCAGTATGTGGACGTAAAATTTTGTATATAGGATGATAGCGATGTCCAAATCCTGAAATTACTTGTGGATTTTTAACGGGTGATATGGCTGGGATATGGCTGTAAATTTCTTTTTTATTTTGTGCTAACTTCCATAATTCACAGTAAGATAATAGTAATTGTTGGGTTTCGGTTACCAAAAGGTCTGTTTTGAGTTGTAAACGTGTAAGTGCTTCTTTCTGTGATAAATCGTTATACGATGCGAGTGCTTCAATAGAAACATTAGATTCTTGTGGGGTTGCTTCTAAAATACTCCTATACAATGATTTATCTTTTTCTTGGTAATCCTCAAGAACTTGAGACAACAAATCAATTTTTTTTTCTAATTGATTGATTTTTAAATTATATTCTTTAACTTCACGTTTCAATTGTTTTTCTTTTGGGGAATCAAAGAAAAATGACCAAAATATTAAAATAATAGTAGCAAAAGCAATAGCAGTTGCCAAATGTAGTAATAGGTTTTTTATCCGTTGTTTAACGGTTTTTTCAACCTTTTCAAATGATAATGATTGTTGATTAAATTTGTATTTCACGATTCAAGAAAATTATTTAATCCGTAGTCGTTGCCCATCTCGAATAAAATCAGAGCGTAACCCATTTAAACGTTTTATATTGTTGACACTTGTTCCGTATCTTTGTGCAATTCTCGACAATGTATCTCCATATCGTACGGTGTAATAAGAACCTCCATTAATATTGGTTAGTGTGGCTCCAGAAGATGAAGAACTTCTGTTGGAACGTTTGTAATTAAAAAGTTCCTTACATATAATTAATGTATCAGAAATCAATTTTTGTTTTTCAAAATCAATAATATGTTCGGGATTGATAGGTACACCTTTGTAACGGGTTTCAAGGTGTAAATGAGGACCTGTACTTCTACCAGTATTGCCAATCAATGCTATTACTTGTCCGGCTTTAACTTCTGTATTTGGTGTAACTAATAGTTTTGAACAATGTGCATAAAAAGTTTCCAAACCATTGTAATGTCTTACAATAACAAGGTTTCCGTATGTCCTATTCCATTTAGAAATGCGAACAACGCCATCAAAAAGGCAATAAATGCTGTCTCCAACGCGATTTTTAAAATCTAATCCATAATGATAACGTCTTTTACGCCAACCAAATCGAGATACTATTGTAGAAAATTCTGGTAAAATATAATTTGAATCAACCAATGGTAGATATATAGTATCGGTCATATTGCTAAAATCTGTTCTTGGAATATGAATGGATATCGAATCCCAATTTTCAAAGATAGAATCTAACAAAGATGTACTCAATTCGTCTTCATTAATATCGTCAATGTAAGTGCTATCGTATATATCTATTTCATCATATTCTTGTAAAAAGAACATTGAGGCTAAATCATTGAAATAATATGGATATTCATTTTCAAAATTATTGTGTTCGGAGGGAGATTCTACCATAGATGGTTCGAATGTAGTTGGGGTAGGGTGTGTTTGTTTATAAATCGCATCTTCAATAGAATCTTGATAACGTTTTTCTATATCTTTTTGGCATAAATGAGTATGTAAAATCGCATAACTATGCATGATATTATTAGAAACAAGTCGTTTGCTTACTTCTGTATATTGAACAATTGCATTATTGTATTCTCCAATAGTTTCGTAAACTTGTCCGAGAATAAATAAAATTCGTGTTCTTAGTTGATATGGAATTTTTTTTGCCAAAATTATTTGTAAATAGTTTATAGATTCTTGCCATCGTTCCATTTCTAACATTAATGAACTGATTGCATATAAATAAGATAAATCTTTTACCAATTCATTGCTATCGAAATCGTGTGTGATACTATCCAAAATAGATTGGCATTGCTGATATTGTTTTAATTCAAAAAAACAATTGAAAAGACCAATATAAGATTCAAGAATTGCATCAGGATTTTGATAAAATAAATCATTCATTGCACTGAATACAACAATTGCATCTTCATATTTTTTTTGGTAAAATAGAGATTGACCTTTTAAATAAAAAATGTTCTCCATACAAGGATTTTCATCAATGTCTGATAAGATACCTTGTATTTCATTATCACAATGTGTAATGATTGAATCAAAATTTTGATACCATTTATTGGTAGCAACAATTTCGTAGGTGCGATTGAATATAGGAAGAAGATAATAATAATTATCTTTGTCGTATCTATCTAATTGTTTTGCAGTTTTTTGATAAGATTTCCAATCTTTTTTTTGCTGCAAAAAGCAGGTATCTTTTTGTGAAGCGAACGAAAAACTTCCCAAAAAAACTAATAAATAAGTTATAATAATTTTTTTATACAACAATTTATTCTTTTTAATAAAATTAACTATTTATAAACATTTTTATTGGCAAAATATTGCCTATTAATAAGATTTTTTTTTAATAATTAAAATTTTATAATTTTTTTTATATCTAAATCATTGATTTTTAGTATATATATGCCACTTGGCAATTCTGAAATATCAATTTGAGTAAACGACTTGTTTATGATAGTTGTTTTTATGAGTTGACCGCTAATATTATAAATTTCAATATTTTTAATTTCTTGATAATTAGTGTTTTGTATATTTATAATGTTTTTTGTAGGGTTTGGATATATCAAAAAATGAGTATCTGCATTATTGTTTGAAATTGTCAATGTTTCCAATGCTTTTTGTACTGCGGCGTATGCGTTGATTTTTCCGTATCCAAAACGTTCAACTCCAGCGGTTTGTGTATATTGGTCGTTTTGTGCTGTCTCGGTAATGATATTTTTTATTTCTTGAGGTGTTAAATTTGGGTTAGCTTGCAATATCAAAGCAACAATTCCAGCAACGACAGGCGAAGACATAGACGTGCCAGATAATGGAACAAATCCATATTCTCTGTTGCGGAAATTAACTTTTGTTGTTCTTATTGAAGATGAATATCTTGTTGTATAACTGGATAATGCACCAACTATTTCTTGTCCGGGAGCGGCTATTTCTGGTTTAATTCTGCCGTCAATAGTTCCACCATAACTTGAAAATGAGGCAATTTCTCCGCCTCTTGTTCCTAATGGAATAGGGCGTGATGGATTGTATGCTGCTACGGTAATAGCACATTCTACATTGGCAGGAGCACCTAAGCCATGATAGACATTTCCTGCTGTCCATAGGGTGTCATTTTTATATGGATTAATAAAATCATTGCCCCAATTTCCTACATTGTTTTCTAATTCAGCAACATTCCAAGCGTGAAATTCTCCATTATCGGCATGGATATATAAGCATAATTTATAAGTAGATGTGGTCTTTTTTACTCGTAGGCGGACTTGTGGTCGATGATTGTCAGGATTTTCTGATTCTATTGCTATGCGATAAATCAATGTATCTTCGTTGATAATAATTGTTGTATCTATATTTTGATTACCATTTATAGTATTATAAGACTTATCAATATATATAATATTATTGTTTATATCAAGCAAATGTATCTGAAATTGGAATGAACTTTGTGGGCTATTGGTCATAGAGATAGATTGCCCCCAATATGTATTTGCGTTTCTATCATCATATTGGATTTGAGTACGAAGAGTATCTTTGTTAGTAGTGAAATTTTGTCCAATATGAAAATTTACATCTCCATTATTGCCTCCACTTGTTACAAAAACTACACCTAATGTAGATAAAGAGTCCATTATTTTAGCGAGTTTTCCTGTTCCATCGAGATTATCCATATAATATAATCCCCAACTCATATTGATAACAAGTCTTTTATTCTCTTTTTGTGCAACTTGATACATCCAAAGAAATGCATCTATAACTGATTGTTCATCAACAATAAATGTAGCAAATAAAAGGTCTGCTTCAAAAGCGACACCTCGATATTTGGTTTTTGCTCCACTTCCAGCAGCAATAGAAGCCACATGAGTGCCATGATAGCCATATTCATACACATTGAATGTATCGCAAAGTGCTTGTAATATTTCGTTGCTGTCGGTATATTCTACACCATAATTGAAACCTTCAGGAGGGGTACCGTTGTTACGAAACATATCCCAAACACGTAATATTCTACTATATGTCAGTGTTGTGTCGAAAAAAACGGGGTGGGTATAATCAAAGCCCCAATCGGTAATACCTACAATAACTCCTTTGCCTGTATATCCTTGTGGTAAATTTATGCCTTGCCAAACACTATCTACGTGGCTATTGGTGATGGCGTGGTTTAACGATTGTCCTGAAATTGTATTAAAAATCAATAGAATGATAAATAGACCTAATATTTTTTTCATTGTAATAGTGATATTAAGTTAATAAAATACAAAGATAATATTTTTTTTTGAAATGATATATTGTTGATTGTTTGTGTGTTATGTTTATTTGTGAAAAATGTTTTGTCAGGTTTAGCAACATTTTGTAATATCCTTGGTAATATTGTCGCTTTTATATTTTTTTTGCGTATCATTCCTTAGGTTGGGTGTCTGAACTTGTTGAATACACCTTGTTCAGGCGGATTTGCAAATCCAGCAGAACGGTTCAATCTCCGAATCTCCTGATTTTGAACAAAGAAAAAAAAATTTTCAAAAATAAAGGTTTGTATTCAAAAAATATATACCTTTGCAAAAGTAAAAAAATAATAATTAAAAAACCGAAGAGCCGATGGGATATAACTGGTAGAAAAAATATGAAGAAACTGTTTTTTATATTAGCAACTTTGTTAGTGTTTACCTCTTGCAAGAAAGAGTTTACTATTACGGTTAAATCAAACAATGCGGAATGGGGAAGTGTTAGTGGTAGCGGAACATACGCCAAAGGAACAACAATACCTATAGAAGCGATAGCCAAGGATGGATATACATTTGTATCGTGGCAAGATAAAAACACTGAAAATCCTCGTAGTATTGTAGTAGAAGCGAATGCAACCTACACAGCAACGTTTGAAAAAGCGTATTGGTTTTCCGTTGCAAAAGATAAAAAAGTTGTTTTTTCTCCTGGTAATTTGCAGTGGAGTGCAACAGGTGGAGGAAGTAGTGCAACAACTCATACGGTAGCAGGAGGTGGAACAGCCGCAGGTACATGGCGTTTTGCTCCTAATCAGTGGGATATAATTGGAAAAAATAACCAAAATATTTCCTCAAGTTATAGTGGTTGGATAGATTTATTTGGTTGGGGAACAAGTGGATACAATGGAAAATACCCATATATGACAAGTGATAATAATTCTGATTATGGCGATGGAGAAAATAATATTTCAGGAACAAATTATGATTGGGGACGTTACAATGCTATTTATAATCCCAAGAGCAATACAACCGATGTTCCAGGAAGATGGCGTACTCTAACAAGTGAAGAGTGGGCATATCTATTAGATGTTCGTAATACAACATCAGGCATACGTTATGCCAAAGTGACTGTATATGATATTCCAGGTTTGATAATACTTCCTGATAATTGGAATACTTCTACTTATACTTTGAATAATCCCAATAATATATTTGCTGAATATTATGCCAATTCAATAACACCCGCTATTTGGACAACATTAGAAAACGCAGGAGCCGTTTTTTTGCCTGCGGCTGGCTCACGGAATGTGGCTTCAGTTAGTAATGTCGTTGCCAATGGTTATTATTGGTCTTCTTCGTATGATAATTGTAATGCGTACAGCTTATACTTTAATTTGAGTAATGTTAGTTCATCAAGTTTTTACTATCGCTTTTATGGTCAATCTGTCCGCCTTGTTCGAGATGCAAAGTAGTTTTTGTTGGAAAATGATGTAGTATCTGCAAGACAAAAAGTAAACGTTTGCAATGCAAAAAAGATAAAATGCAAATAAACAATTGTTTATTTGCATTTTTATTATAACAAATGTATATTTTTCAATACTAAAAATAAGTGGCTAACCCCCCAGCAGATGTTTCTTTGTATAAATAAGGAAGGTCGTGACCAGTTTGTTTCATAGCAGCAACCACTTTATCAAAAGAGACTAAATGCCTTCCGTCTGTCAATGTAGCATAAATATTAGCATCTAAAGCCCGAGCGGCGGCGTAAGCATTACGTTCAATACAAGGAATTTGTACCAATCCACAAACAGGGTCACAAGTAAGCCCAAGATGATGTTCTAATCCCATTTCAGCGGCGTATTCTATTTGTGAAGGGCTACCACCAAATAATTGGTTAGCAGCAGAGGCAGCCATAGCACAAGCAACGCCAATTTCCCCTTGACATCCAACTTCGGCACCAGAAATAGAGGCATTGTGTTTTACAATATTACCAATCAAACCAGCAGTTGCTAATGCTTTTAAAATTCGTTGTTCGGAAAAGGAATGTCCTTTGCTAAGATGATATAAAACAGAAGCCAATACACCACAAGAACCACAAGTAGGGGCAGTTACAATTTTACCACCACTTGCATTTTCTTCAGAACATGCCAATGCGTAAGCAAAAACAAGGCTTCTTGTACGTAAATTATCAGTGTATCCCATTGCTTTAATGTAATATTCAGGTGCTTTGCGTCTGATACATAAATCCCCGGGAAGCATACCTTCTGTTTCTAATCCTCTTACAACCGCTTCTTGCATTACAACCCAAACTTCGTGCAAATAATCCCATATATCTTTGTCTTCATGTTCTGCGACATATTCCCAATAAGAACGACCTGTTTTTTTGCACCATTTTAATATATCGGTTAAAGTTTTAAGTGGATATATATGTTGTATTGTTGCTTCTTCCATATTGTCATAAACCAAAGCCCCACCACCAACGCTAAATACTGTCCACTTTTCAATAATTTGATTGTCAGTATTTAATGCTTCAAAAAGCATTCCATTTGGATGAAAGGGTAATATCGTTTCAGGTTGCCAAACAATTTCAGTAGGAGCAATAGGGGATAATTCTTTTAATATGGCAACATCAGTAAGGTGTCCTTTGCCAGTTGCTGCCAAACTGCCGTAGAGCGTAACTCTAAAAGCAAATGCAGTAGGGTGTTTGGAGGCAAAGATTTTTGCTGCTTTTTTAGGACCTATAGTATGACTACTTGAAGGACCGTTGCCAATTCTAAAGATTTCTTTTATTGTTTGCATAAGTTAATATCCAAGTGTTTTTAACATTGATTTGTAACTTTGTTCTTTTGCAAAAAGTTTAGTTACAATTTCTCCTTCGTCGTCTTCTGCATTTTCGTATTCTCTATCAATAATCACGTGTTTGGGTGCTGGTATCAAACAATGTTGGATTCCACCATAACCACCAATAGATTCTTGATAAGCACCAGTATGAAATAAGCCTATATATTGAGGAATTTCGTTATATGTAATTTTAGGTAAGAAAATAGCATTAAGATTAGATTCTGAATTGTAATAGTCTTGACTATCACAAGTTAATCCTCCCAAAAATACTCTTTCGTATTCTTTATCCCAATTGTTGATAGCCAAAGGGATAAATATTTGATTTATAGCCCAAGCATCTGGAATGGTAGTCATAAATGAACTATCAATCATATTCCACAACTCTCTATCATTTTGTTTCTTTTGGTTCAAAATAGAATAAAGAACTGCACCAGATTCGCCAACAGTAAACGAACCAAATTCGGTAAATATGTGTGGTTCTTCCACTCCGTTGCGGTTACATGTTAATTTTATTTGGGAAATAATTTCTTCAGCCATGTATTCATAATCGTAATTAAATGATAATGATCTTTTTATAGGAAATCCTCCTCCGATATTTAGAGAGTCCAATTCTGGGGCAATTTTTTTCAATTCACAATATACATTGACAGATTTTGATAATTCATTCCAATAATATGCCGTGTCTTCAATACCCGTATTGATGAACATGTGTAACATTTTTAGTTCAAATTTTGGGTTGTTTTTTATTTTTTCTTCATAAAATGGAAGAATGTCATTGTATCTAATACCTAAACGTGAGGTGTAAAACTCAAAACGAGGTTCTTCTTCGGAAGCAATACGAATACCTAACTTACATTTGCTATCTAAAATAGAATTAAGTTGGTCAAATTCCATCATATTGTCTAAAACAGGAATTGTATTTACAAATCCTTTATTGATAAATTCAACAATATTTTCTAAATATTGGCTCTTTTTGAATCCATTACATATTATAAAATTGTCTTTTTCAAACAATCCTTGTTCTGATAATGCTTCTATAATGTTGAAATCAAATGCAGAAGAAGTTTCAATGTGAACATCATTTTTTAATACTTCTTCTAATATAAAAGAGAAGTGGGAACTTTTGGTACAATAACAATAATGATAATCACCTTGATAATCTGCTTTCGCCATAGCAACATTAAACCAACGTTTTGCTTTTTGAATATTTTGACTTATTTTGGGTAAATATGTTATCTTTAATGGAGTTCCATATTGTTTGATGATTTCCATTAAGTTGATGTCATTGAAGAATAAATTGCCGTCTTCTACTGTGAATTCTTCTTGAGGGAATTCGTAAGTCTGTTGAATTAAATCAATGTATTTGTTTTTCATTTTATACTTATTTAATTAATCGGCTACAAAAGTATAAAAAAAACAAATATGAAAAATATTTTTATTCCAATTGATTTACATTTGTTGAAAAAATATTATCTAAGTAAGTTGGATTTGTTGTAAATCTACAATGTGAAATAGTTGGATTTTTTTAGAAATATTCTTGATATAATTCATTTTCGATGATGATTTCTAATACTTTTTTATGTACAAGAGAACTGACATCTTTTCTTTTTTTTACTTTGTTTCTAATCTCCGTTGATGAAATATCATAAATAGGAGCGTCAGTATAAATAAAGTTGTCTGTTGGCAATTTAGAGATATTTTCTTTTCTTGGATAGATGTAAATTTTATGATTCCGAATGATTTCTGTGGATTTTTTCCAATGTTCTAAATCATTTACATTGTCACTACCCATGATAATCGAGAATTTGTCTTCATAGTAAAGCATTCTAAGTTTACGAAGCGTCATATAGGTGTAAGATGGGCGAGGTAAGTCAAATTCAAAGTCAGAAGCGATAATATCTGGGTATTCTTCTGTAGCTAATTTTACCATTTGTAAACGAATGTTTTCGTCGATAAGTTCTTCTTTTGATTTAAAAGGACTATTAGGAGTGACAATAATCCAAATCTGTTCAAAATCATAATGTTCAAGCATATATAATGCTATTGCAGTATGTCCATTGTGAATGGGATTGAATGAGCCAAAGTATAATCCAATGTGCATAGTAGGTTATTTTTTTATAATTATAATGCGGAGAGACAGGGATTCGAACCCTGGGTTCACAAAAGCGAACAACGGTTTTCGAGACCGTCCCAATCGACCACTCTGGCATCTCTCCATTATTATGAATAAAGTATTATTTGTTATCCAAAAATGCTTTTACAGGATTGGCATAAATGCTCAATAACTTTTGTTTCATTTTGAAATAACTAACATCATCTATATTTGCCTGTTTTCTAATATGTTGATTGAAATCTCGTTTGGATAAATCTGAATAATAATTTTGAAATTCAGAAGTATTGTACAATATATCGTAGGCAATATGATTGTTTGGCCAAAGTTTGTAATTTTTATACATTTGTTTATCTATGAGAGAACAAATGTATTGTAATTTTTCGTTGTCACAAGAAAATGGTAAACTTTCATCAATTTGGTCGTTGATAACATCACCAAATTGGAGATGAACACGGCTTTTGTATGCAAAAATACCAGTAGTAATACTTTTGAAATCTTCGTCAGGAGTTTTTACGTATTTTTTATTTTTTTCAGTTAAGATTAATTCACGAGCCTTCATTTGGTCGCAAGGTTCAAATTCGTAAGAAATAGTCAATGGAACAATATTTAGTTCACGAATAGCAGTGTAAATATCTGTATTTCTTTTGCTTGCACAAAGCATTTTTAAAACACTTTGTTGAGTTTTATCCAATCCATCTTTGGTACGACCATTTCGTTGTGCTATCCAAACGCTTCGATTTTCTTCGCACACATTTTTACGAATATATTCAGAAACTAAACGAGAGGCTGTTACCATTTGGCGGGCATTACCATTTCTTGTGATTGTAAACATATTGCATACCTTTGCAATATCGGTAAGTATTTGTGAAGATAATAGATTATTTCCGATGCCACTTAAGCATGAAGGATGATTGTTGGACATAAGAAATATTTGCAAAATAGCAGAATCCATAGTAATGTCTCTGTGATTTGCCACATATAAATACCCTTTGTTTTTATCAAGTTTGTCGAAACCGCTAATGGTAAGATGGTCGATACTACGTTCTTGAAAAGTCGAACATATTTTTAAAAAAACTTCACGTTGAATTTCATTAATAGTTCGCATTTTTCGAATTCGTTTTACCAATATATTTAATGGTATATCTGGTATAAAGTTAGACAAAGATGCAATAAAATTTGGATTGCATAATATTCGATTGATAACGTAAGGCAATTCTTCATCATTGTACGGGCGAATATTTATAAAAGGATCTTTTTCTATCATAATTTTACTTTTTTATGAAATAAATGTTATGTTATAATGGTTTGCTTTGTTAAATGGAGTTGTTACAAAGATTTGATTTTCTTTTATTTGAGCAGATGCTTCTTGCCCATTTATAAGAATATAATATTTATCTTTTCCTTGCGGAACAATTTTGTTTTTGTCTATTGGTTCAAATTGAGGATTGTTTGTTGAAGATGTTAATGCTACATCTAAACTATAAGCTCTTCCTAACATTTGATTTGCTTCTCGAATGTTTCCATTGAGTAATTTATGTCGTATTGAAGAAGAACTAATTGCTTCGTTTATTGAATTTTGTTGTTTTATTTTAATAATCTTTATATTGTTTGAAATTTGAGACAAATTATCAATATTTCCTTCTTTATTTTTGCCAAAATTGTGATTATATCCCATAATTATTGATTTGATATTGATGTGATTTTGTAGATACAGAAAAAAATCTTTGTACGACAAATTAGCCAATTGTTCATTAAAATTGAGATAGAGAATATTGTCTATACGATGTTTTAGAAATAGGGCATTTTTTTCTTCAGTAGAAGTCAACAAATCAATATTTGTATTAGGATAAATAATAGTACGAGGATGTTGATAAAAGGAAATAACAAGGGATTGTCCTTTTATAGTTTGGGCTTCCGTTATTAGTTGATGCAATATTTTTTGATGAGCAATATGCACACCATCAAAAGTTCCTATACTAATAGCCATAGGAATCGATTTGTGAATGAACTTGATATTGTCAAAAATATTCAAAATGAATTATTTTAAAGTGTCTTCTGTTGTATTGTTTGTCTCAAATGAGGCGATAATTTCCTCGGGAGACATTCCTAAATATTTGATAGATAATTGAGCATCTACTGCTAAATCGCTTTCTGGGTAACGATTGATAAAATCTTTGTAAGCCTCTTCTGCTGCTGCTATATCGTACAAAACGCCTTCAAAAGTATAGGCACGATAATAATAGACTTCAGGCAATTTGCTAAAACTTGGATATTGATTAATTATTCTATCAAAAATATCTATTGCTTGTGCACCATTACCCAGTTTCATGGTTACACTTGCTGCTCGTAATAGATATTCGGGTGTTAAACTATCTTGTGGAAATTCGTTAGCATATTGCAGATATGCATTCATTAATTCTCTTGCAGAATTGGTATCTGCGGTTTCGTAATTCTTCTTTTCCAATTGAGATATTTGTTTTTTTTGTTCATCTGTTGAATTAGAACAACTTATAAGAAATAATCCCAAACATAATAATAATAAAACTTTTTTTGTCATTTCTTTATTTATTAGGTTTAACTTTATAAAATGTTTCTCTTTTTCCTGCAGATATGTCACGAAGTTTACTTTTAAGCAAGGTTCTTTTTAGTGGTGATATTCTGTCAATAAATGTTTTACCAAGTATGTGGTCAAATTCATGTTGAATAACTCTTGCGGGCATTCCAGAATAATCTTCTATGTGATGTTGAAATTTTTCATCATAATATGCTATTTTTATGGTTGATTTTCTGAGAACATCTTCATTGATACCGGGAACACTGAGACAACCTTCGCAAAATAGTTCATCTTTACCAGAAAATGCTATAATTTCTGCATTTATAAATGCTTTTTTTATAGGAATAGCATTTTCATCTTCTTCCATTTCTGTGGTATCAATTACGAAAACGTTGATTGATTTTCCAATTTGAGGTGCGGCTAAACCACAACCACGAGCATGATACATTGTTTCAAACATATCTGCAATTAATTGTTCAAGATTTGGGTAATCTGGACTAATATTTTCTGCTTCTTTTTTTAAAATTGGATTGCCGTATATTGTAATGGGTAATATCATATTTTATTCCTTTCTTTTCTTAAATCAATACTTTGCATATAGGATTGTAATATAAGAGTTGCACTTATGCTATCAACTAATGCTTTATTTTGTCGTGCTTTTTTGCTTAAACCTGCATCAATCATTGTTTGAAATGCGATTTTAGAGGTAAAGCGTTCATCTATACGAACAATTGGTATCGTAGGAAACATCTTTTTTAATTGTTTTAAAAAAGGCTCTATATATTTTGTTGATTGAGAGGCTTCATTATTAATTTGTTTTGGTTCGCCAACAACAAACAAATCAACAACTTCTTGGGCTGTATATTTTTGCAAGAAATCCATTACTTGGGCACTTGCAATAGTTGTCAATGCACCTGCAATAAGTTGATTTTCATCACTTACTGCAATGCCAACTCGCTTTTGACCATAATCAATTGCCATTATTCTTCCCATTTCCTTAAAATATAATTTACAAAGATAACATTTTTTATTATGCGTATTGCTATTTAGGAGAAAATATGTTGATTTTTTTTGATAATTTTTTACAAAAATAGTTTAAAGTGCAATTATTAAACTAAAAATAATGAGTATAAGAAAGATGATTTTGTTATTAGCAGAATATTTTTTTTAGTTTTTATATTCTAATGCGATATTTTGTAAGAAAAATGTTATCTTTGCACTATATATAAAGATATTTTAGAACAATATTAAACATAATGCTATGAAGATATTGGTAGTAGGAGCAAATGGTCAGTTGGGAAAAAAGTTGCAAGATTGGGCAAAACAGTTTCCAACAAGTTATAATTTTCTTTTCACAGATGTAGATATTTTAGACATTTGTGATAAAGGAGCAGTAGAAAAAACAATACAAGAACATCAAATTGAAATTATAATAAATTGTGCTGCATATACAGCAGTAGATAATGCTGAAAAAGAGCAAGATATATCAGAAAAATTGAATGGAAATGCTGTTGGAATTTTAGCAAATTTATCGGCCCAATATGATGTATTTTTTGTACATATTTCAACGGATTATGTTTTTGATGGTCAACATTATAAGCCATATACAGAAGTAGATAATTTAGCACCAATATCTGTTTATGGGCGTACGAAACTTTTAGGAGAGAAATTGTTTATTAAATCCAAATGTAAAGGTGTGATTATTAGAACATCTTGGTTGTACAGCGAATACGGAAATAATTTTCTAAAAACAATGTTGCGGTTGGGAAAAGAAAAAAAACAAATTAATGTGGTATGCGACCAAGTAGGTACTCCAACTTATGCAGGTGATTTAGCCAATGTAATAATGACTATTTTGGCACAAAAAAATGTTGTGCAACATCAAGAAATCTATCATTATTCAAATGAAGGGGCAATATCGTGGTACGATTTTTCTAAAACAATAATGGAAATAAGTAGTTCTAATTGTAGTGTAAAACCAATCCTTGCTAAAAATTATCCAACATTGGCTCAACGTCCATATTATAGTGTTTTAGATAAATCAAAAATTAAATCAGACTTTAATATAGAAATACCATATTGGAAGGAAAGTTTATATAATTGTATGCAAATTATTGAAAATCAATAATTGTTGTGACGAAAAAAGAATTTTTAACGACAATGCAAGCCATTATGCCTTTTGAACCAACCGCTGGTCAGAAAGAGGCTATACTTTGTTTTGCTAATTATTTTGCAGGAAAAACCTCACAAGCATTGATGATACTAAAAGGTTATGCAGGAACAGGCAAAACAACATTGATTAGTGCACTTGTAAAGTTTTTTAAACAAATTGATATAGAAATTGTTTTGTTAGCTCCAACCGGTAGAGCTGCAAAAGTATTGAGTAATTATGCTCAATGTCCTGCATATACTATTCATAAAGAGATATATAAAGTAAAAGATACTGTTAGAGGTTTGGCTTTGGTGAGAAATAAAAATAAACATCAAAATACAATTTTTTTTGTTGATGAAGCCTCAATGATATACGATAATCTTTCTTCACAAACATCTATTTTTTCGCAACATAGTCTTTTAGATGATTTATTTTCTTATGTAACAGATGGAAAAAATTGCCATTTGGTGTTTATTGGAGATATGGCACAATTGCCTCCGATTGGTTTAGAATTTAGTCCTGCACTTGATGGTGATTTTCTAAAAGATTGTTATTCAAGGCAAATATTTGAAACTGAACTTACAGAGGTAATGCGTCAGGAGTATCAAAGTGGTATTTTGTGGCATGCAACGCAGATTAGAAATGCAATGAAATATCAGCAATTTGGCGAATATAAATTTGATAACCAAAATTTTGATGATGTTATTATGTTGTCGTCTGCAGAAATGTTTGAAGAATTGCAAAATGCGTATCAACAATATGGTGGGAATGGTGTTGTATTTATAACAAAAAGTAATAAACAAGCCAATTGGTTTAATCAAGGTATTCGTTCTCGTATTTTGTTTATGGAGAATGAATTAGATGTTGGCGATTTTGTGATGAATGTAAAAAATAATTATTTTTGGTTGCCTAACAATGCCTCAACATTATTTATTGCCAATGGAGATATTATGGAAGTGTTGGCAATTAGAAATATGGAAGAACAGTATGGATTTCATTTTGCAGATGTAACACTCAAATTAGTTGATTATGATATGGAGTCTATAGACGTTAAAGTAATTTTAGATACACTTACTTCTGAAGAGGCTTCTTTGTCAATAGAACAATCTCGATTATTGTATGAGGCTATTTATGAAAATTATAGTTATTTGCCAACATCAAAAGAAATTAGAAAAGCAATTAAAAACGATGAATATTATAATGCTCTTCAGATAAAATTTTCATACGTACAAACTTGTCATAAAACGCAAGGTGGTCAATGGGAAAAAGTTTTTATATTGTTATGGAACAATGTAGAACAAATGCAAACGATAACTTATTATCGTTGGTTATATACTGCTGTAACTCGTGCAAGTAAACAATTATATATAATCCATCAATAATTTCATTTAGCGGTTAAGCTTGCAAAAGGAACCATAATTTCTTCCATTGAAATTCCACCATGTTGGAAACTATTTTTAAAATAGTTAACATAGTAATTATAATTGTTTGGATAGATAAAATAACTATTCCCTGTTGCAAAGATATATTTAGAACTAATATTCAATCGAGGAAGATAAATATCTTGCGGATTGTTGACAGAAAAAACATCTTTTTCAGAAAAATTTAAATTTTTACCAACTTTGTAACGAAGATTGGTACTTGTTTCTTTGTCTCCAATGATTCTTATAGGATTCACAATTTGAATAGAACCATGGTCGGTTGTGATAAATACTTTTGCTTTTTTTTCTGCAAGGTATTTTAGCATTTCAAGCAATGGAGAATGTTCAAACCAAGATAAAGTAACAGAACGATAAGATGCTTCATTGTTTGCAAGTTCTCTAACAATATCTACATCAGTATGAGCGTGAGAAAGCATGTCAACAAAGTTGTAAATTACAACATTGAGAGGCGTTTTTAGTGTAGTGTTCAAGCGTTCATTGATTTTTTTTGCAAATTCAGCATTTAAAGCTTTAGAATAAGAATGTTTAATATTTATTCCATAACGTTTTAAATAAGCATCTAATAACAAATGTTCGTGTTCGTTTTTGTTACCTTCTTCATTTTCTCCAATCCAATAATTAGGATATTTTTTTGCGATTTCACTTGGCATCAATCCTGCAAATAGAGAATTACGAGCATATTGCGTTGCCGTAGGTAAAATGCTGAAATAGAGTTCATCTCTATCAATTCTAAAATATTCACAAATAGTTGGTTGAAGTGCTTTCCATTGGTCGTAACGTAAATTGTCAATGACAATAAGAAAAGTAGGGCGGTCGTTATTGATTTCTGGGAATACTCTTTCTTTTAATATAGTATGCGACATCAATGGTTTATCGTCGGATTTATTGTTAATCCAATCAACGTAATTTTGTGTAACAAATTTACAAAATAAATTGTTGGCTTCTTCTTTTTGGGCGTAAAAAATTTCTTTAACATTTTGGTCGATATTGTTTTCAAACTCCATATCCCAAAAAGTTAATTCTCTAAACATACTCATCCATTCTTCGCAATTCATACGATTCATCAATTTCATACTGATAGCACGAAATTGTTGTTGATAATCAGATGTGCTTTTTTCTGTAATAATACGTTTGTTTTCTGTATGTTTTTTTAAGCAGTGTAAAATTTGATGTGGATTTACTGGCTTAATAAGATAATCTTTGATATTTGAACCAATGGCGTCTTCCATAATATGTTCTTCTTCGCTTTTGGTTATCATTACGATGGGCAAACTAACAAAATGTTGTTTTATTTTTTTGATAGTTTCCACCCCTGTCATTCCCGGCATATTTTCATCTAAGAAAATAATATCAAAGGTATCTTTTTCGAGTTCGTCGAGAACTTCGTTACCACTTTTTACAGTGCTTACATCATAACCTTTTTGTTCTAAAAAGATAATATGGGGTTTTAGAAGGTCTATTTCATCGTCTGCCCATAAAATTTTTATTTTTTCTGACATTGTTATAAACTTTTAGTACAATATTATAACGTAATTTCGGAAAAAATATTATACAGATATTGTTTCATTTGTTGCAGTTGGCTTTGGTTTAGTGTTGAATTTATTCATTGTTCGGTCAATGCCTTCTGTAACAAAATTTTTTATTATTTCTAATGTAGTTTCGACACAAGGACGCAATGTTTCTATTTCTTTTTGGTTGAATTTTCCTAAAACAAAATTGATTTGAGTTCCTTTGGCATAATCGTTGCCAATACCAATTTTCAATCTTGCGAAATCTATGCTGTTAAGTGTTTCTACAATATTGTTTATGCCATTGTGAGTGCCACCGCTTCCTTTGGGTTTGAGTTTGTAAGAACCTAATGGAATATCTTTATCATCAGCAATAACTAAAAGATTGGAAATAGGAATTTTATTCTTTTCTAAATGATAGCGAACAGCTTTTCCACTAAGATTCATATAAGTAGTCGGTTTTACTAATATAATATATTTCCCTTTGTGACGAAAAAATGCAGTATATGCGTATCTATCTGATTCAAAATTTGTTATGCCTTGTTGAGATGCAATATAATCCAATATTTCAAATCCTATGTTGTGACGTGTTCCAACGTATTCATTGCCGATATTTCCCAATCCAACTATTAAATATTTCATTTCAGGAAAAAGATTGTCGTTATTTTCTTCTAATACTTTCGCTGATGTTTTCTTTGATTTTCTCAACCAAATTCTTTGCCATAGATTCATTATTACTTTCTGCATATATACGAATAATTGGTTCTGTATTCGATTTTCTTAAATGTACCCATTGATTATCAAATATTATCTTAACGCCATCAATATCAATAATTTGATTATTGATATATTGTTGTTTTATGTCAAGTAAAACTTTATCAATATTTATATCATCAGTGAGTTGAATTTTATCTTTGTAAATATAAAAATCAGGAAATTGATTGCGAAGTTGAGAACAAGAGATTTGTTTTTTTGCTAATGCTGTTAAAAATAGAGCAATTCCAACTAAAGCATCTCTACCATAATGTAGAGTAGGGTAAATAACTCCTCCATTGCCTTCTCCACCAATAATAGCATTGCAAGATTTCATTTTTTCTACCACATTTACTTCTCCAACAGCGGAAGAATAATATTGTCCATTGTGTTGTTCTGTTATAATTTTTAATGCTTGTGTTGATGATAAATTTGAAACTGTATTTCCTGATTTACAACTTAATACATAATCAGCAACTGCTACAAGTGTATATTCTTCGCCAAAATATTCTCCGTTTTCTTTGATAATTGCCAATCTGTCAACATCAGGGTCAACAACAAAACCAACATCAATAGAATGAGTTTTTACATAATTTAAAATATCTGTAAGATTTTCGGGTAGTGGTTCTGGTGTATGAGGAAATTTTCCATTAGGAGTGCAATATAATTCATGTACTTCATCAACACCAAGTTCTTTCAATAGTTTAGGTATTGCAATTCCACCCGTAGAATTGACACAATCTATTGCTACTTTAAATTTTGCTTTTTTTATAGCTTCTATATCAACTAATTCTAATTTTGATATTGATTCTATATGGCGTTCTATTGCATCATCAATTTTAGAGTAAGTTCCTAAAGATTCTACATTTGTAAAATTGATATTGTCAATATTTTCAGCAATAGATAATACTTTTTCTCCTAATTCTGCGGAGAAAAATTCACCTTTTTCGTTTAATAATTTTAAAGCATTCCAATTTATAGGATTGTGGCTTGCTGTAATGATAATACCGCCGTGAGCATTTTGAGCAACGACTTCCATTTCTACTGTTGGTGTTGTTGATAAGCCAATATCAATTACATTGATACTTAAACTTATCAATGTGCTACAAACAAGATTATTTACCATATATCCCGAAAGGCGAGCATCTCGTCCTACTACAATATTAATGTTGTCGTTAGGATATTTTTCTTTAATAATAATCGCGTATGCAGTGGTGAATTTTACAATGTCAATAGGAGTGAGGTTCTCTCCTGATACGCCTCCAATTGTTCCTCTAATTCCAGATATTGATTTAATAAGTGCCATTAATAATAATCTATATTTAATTGTGTTTGTATTGTCATATTTTCTAAATCAAGGGCTATAAGATGTCCATAATTGTTGTTGTTATTTATAAAAACGCAACCATTGTCAATGCAAAGAAAACGATGTTTATCAATATTTTTTAACATTTCATTGATGGCTTCAAGCGAAGTGATATTATGTCCATGCACAACAATTTTTTGATGTAAATTGTTGTTATCGAAATAATTATTTTCTCCGAAAAGCATACTTTTATAGTCGTCAAAAGGATTTGCCTCTTTATAATTAAGTCCAGCATGTGTGAGAATAACTTTGTCTGTTTCATAATAAAGAGGCAATTTTTCTATCCAATTGATATAAAATTCTGGAATTTGTCCAGCATTATCTACTTCAAAACTTTTCAAAGTATTGGCACCTCCCGTTTGAAGCCAATTTTTAATATATCGTTTTTCTTTGCATTTTCCAAAACGATATTTTGATACTTGTTGCGTTTTTTCTAAATAATAAGCATTTAGCAAAAAATATTCGTGATTGCCTTTGATAGGCATGATATTGAATCCTTTTTCTTGAAGAGAAATAATATAATCTAATGTCTTTTTGACTTGACAACCTCTATCGACAATATCTCCTAAAAGATAGAGGTAATCTGTTTTATCAATTTCCAATATTTCTTCAAGGAGTTGCCGTAAAGTATTGTAACAACCATGAATATCTGCTATTGCCCAATGTTTCATCTATTTTTTTCCTTGATTGGCAACAGCCTCCATAAGTTTTTTCAATGTCTCATCATCTGCAAGATAATAATCTTTGACAAGATTCATATTATCGTCAAATTCAAATACGTAAGGAATCCCTGTTGGAATATTGAGAGAAATAATATCTTGATTACTAATGTTTTTTAAATATTTGACAATAGCACGTAAACTATTGCCATGAGCAGCGATAATTATTTCTTTGTATTGTTGAAGTTTTTTAGAAATATCATTGTGCCAAAAAGGCATAATTCTATCAATTGCATCGGCTAATGATTCTGTTGCTGGGCGAGCCGCATTATCTTTAATTCCTTGATAACGAATATCGTTCGTTGGGTGACGAGGGTCGTCAATTGCCAATTGTGGAGGTTGGGTATTAAAATCTCTTCTCCATAATAATACTTGTTCTTCTCCGTATTTTTCAACGGTTTCTTTTTTATTCAATCCTTGCAATGCTCCGTAGTGTTTTTCATTGAGATGCCAAGATTTTTCTACTGGAATCCAGAGTAAATCCATTTCTTCGAGAGCATAATGTAAGGTTTTAATTGCTCTTTTGAGGTATGAAGTATATGCAAAATGAAATTGAAAACCATGTTCTTTCATTCGTTTTCCCGCTTCAATGGCTTCGTTAATACCTTTTTCTGATAAATCTACATCTGTCCAACCAGTAAAACGATTTTCTTTATTCCATTGGCTTTCTCCATGTCGAATCAAAACTAATCTGTGCATAATTATCTAATATCTAATGTTTTAACTATATTGTTTTTTAAATGATTATTAATGAGAGTAATTGCAGAACTTTTGCAAATAAGTAATTCTTGTTTGATTATAGGATTGCTGATATAAACGATTAATGTATTATTTTTTAGAATTGTTTTTTGAGTATATTGTGCTATAGGATTTCCCATAACTTCTCGCCATATTTTATCTATTTTGTGTGCCCAATAATCATTTGTGCGATGATGTTCTTCTAAAAACATATTTAAAACTTCACTCAACAGAAATTCATTCTTATTTTTCATATTGTTGAGATTTCAAATAATTAATATGTTGATAACAATCTTTTAAAAGATTATTTTCGCCTAATTGTTCTAATATATGGGCATAGTGTTCCATAATTTCAATATCGTTATTTCCACCACAATTGATAGCCTTTTCTATCCATATTTTAGCATTGATATAATCTTTTTGTTTATATAATATCCATGCGTAAGTATCTAAGTAATAAGGATTATTTTTTTCTAATTCATTGGCTTGTTTGGCAAGTTCTAAGGCAAATTGTAAATTAGTTTCTTTTTCGGCAAGTTCGTAACTATATTCATTAAGATACATTGCATTTTTGGGGGATTTACGTACAGCAACATCGTAAAAAAGAAAAGCACTATCTATCTTATCAAGATAAGCATAAGATTTTCCTATAAAAAAATTAAATTCTGCTATTTGTTCACTATTAGCGGTGAAAGATAAGCCTTCTTGTAGTGAGGTAAGTGCCAATTCTGGTTCTCCAATAGCAATGGCGGAAATTCCTCGTGCCATATATGGAGCTGGTTGGGTCGGAAACAATGAGATTGCCGTTTCTGATTGTTGATATGCTTCATTGTAGAGCCCTAATTGTAATAAGATAGATAAATATTGTTGCCATGTTGCATATTTTGAATTATCAATACTATGAACTTTTTCAAATGCTTCTTTGGCTTCTTTTAAGCGATTGTTAATATTGAGAAAATCTGCATATATTGACCATGTTTTCGCATCATTGGGATGTGCTATAATTAATTTGTCTATTAGTTCAAAAGCAAAATCTTTATTCTGTTTATCATTATAGTAACGCATTAATATGCGTATTTTTTCATCAATATTTAATTCTGGGGATTCAAAAGCACGTTTAAGATATTCGCCTGCTTTTTCGTCGTTTTTAGAACTTACATAATAATTATATAAACTAACATTAATATGTGCATTGTTTGGATTTATGTTATATGCTTTTTTTAAGTAGGGAAGTGCTTTTTCTGGTGAATTTTTAGAGATATAAAAATCAGCAATATTGATTTGATATTGTGCTTCAGTTGGATAAGCAGCGGCTAATTTTTCCATTTCTTCAACGGCTTTGTCTATTTTATTTAGATGTATCCATATATTGCGTTTCGCATTGGAAATATCTTCGTTGACACCCATTAAAGATTCTATTTTATTGTAAGCGACAACCGCTTCTTTCAATTTGTTTTGATAAATTAAAGATAAAGCATATTTGTAAAAATATTCTACATTATCGCTATGATGTTCGGCTAATATTTTCCACAATGTTTCCGATTTATCGTATTGACTAATTTTGTCATAACATTCTGCTAATAAAACTTTAAACCAATCGTTGCTATCGTTTAAATTTATTGCTATTGTCAATTCGGATATAGCTTCGGTAGTTTTGTTTTGCATCAATAAAATTTTTGCATATTCAAAATGAGCAAGGTCGTATTTGGGATTGTCAGAAATCAATTTTTGCAATGTCGATTGTGCTTGTACAATATTTCCTGCAATTCGTTCACAAACTGCTTCTATTAGTGTATTTGCATTTGAACGATATTGAGCCTCAGAATCAAATAATTGTATATTTTGAGTAACCTTTTTTTTGCTATGCTTATCTTTTTTAGCTCCAAAATTAGGTTGCACAATCAATAATAATGCAATAATGATAAAGAGAATTTTTTTCATATTTTTATTTTCCCGTATGACCAAATCCGCCTTCACCTCGTTCTGTTTCTTCTAATGTTTCACAAATTGTCCATGTGATACTTTCGTGTTTGGCAATAATCATTTGAGCAATACGGTCTCCATTGTTTATAATAAATTCAGTATCAGAAAGATTAATAAGAATTATTTTTATTTCTCCACGATAATCAGCATCAATAGTGCCAGGAGTATTAAGCACTGTAATGCCATTTTTTATTGCTAAACCGCTTCGAGGACGAATTTGTGCTTCGTATCCTACTGGAAGTTCTATATGTAATCCTGTTGGTATTAACGCTCGTTGCATTGGTTGGAGGGTAATTGGTGTTGATAAAAATGCTCTAATATCCATTCCCGCCGATGCTACTGTTTCGTAATTAGGAAGTTGGTTGTTAGAATGATTTACAATTTTAATTTTCATTTTGTCTAATTTTTTTGTGGAGCTGGAGGGAGTCGAACCCTCGTCCAAACACGTTGCAAAAATGCTTTCTACACGCTTATTCTTCGTTTGATTTTCGATTGCATACAAGTACGAGACCAACTAATATACAACTTAGCCTTTAAAGTTTCGTGTTTTTGTCAAGGCTCAAAAACACTATCCTTACATTTCCGACACCTCTAAACCAAACGCCGTAAGGAAAGGCTTTTGGAGAGATGGCCTGCGTCATAACCTAGCTATGCAGCGAGAGCAAAATTATTATTTTCGCCATTTATTATTGGCTGAAAGTTAGTTATTACGGAACCTACTTACAACGTCCGACGTGCTTACATTCCCACATACGAGCTGTCAAAACCAAACAACCCCATGTTAAATGATTTTGCAAAGATAACATTTTTTTTTATGCTGATAAAAAGGAAATATAAAAAAAAAGATTTTTGTATTAAAAAAATGTATTTGCAAATTTTTTTCTTTACAATATTTTATAAATAAAATGTTTTTTTTTGAAAAAATGATTGTTATATGATAAAAAAATGTTAATTTCGTAGCCGTAAAATTAAGAATATATAAAAAAGTATAATAATCTTAAAATCAAATAATAATGATAAAAGGAACATTAGTAATAGACACAGAAAAGTGTAAAGGTTGTTCAGTTTGTACGGGAGCATGCCCACAACAAACATTAGCCTTGTCAAAACAAGTAAATGGTAAAGGGTACAATTATGTAGAAATGGTCAATGATGCATGCATTGGTTGTGCAAGTTGTGCTATCGTATGCCCAGATGGTGTAATTTCCGTTTATAAAGTTAATGTTAAATAGTTAAAAGGTACATAATATGGCAAAAGAATTGAAATTAATGAAGGGCAATGAAGCAATTGCTCATGCAATGATTGCGAGTGGTACCGATGGATATTTCGGTTATCCGATAACTCCGCAATCAGAAGTTATGGAAACATTAATGGTTGAAAAACCATGGGAAACAACAGGAATGGTTGTATTACAAGCAGAAAGTGAAGTTGCATCTATTAATATGGTATATGGTGGTGCTGCAACAGGAAAAAAAGTGGCAACATCTTCATCTTCGCCTGGTATCAGTTTGATGCAAGAAGGTTTGACTTATTTAGCAGGTGCTGAAATCCCTTGTGTAATAGTAAATGTTATGCGTGGCGGTCCTGGATTAGGAACAATTCAACCATCACAATCAGATTATTTCCAATCAACCAAAGGTGGTGGACACGGAGATTATCAATTATTTACATTGGCACCAGCATCAGTACAAGAAATGTACGATTTTGTATTCGATGCTTGGGATATTGCTTTTAAATATCGTAATCCAGTTTTGATTTTGTCTGATGGTGCTATCGGTCAATGTATGGAAAAATTATATACTCGTGATACTATGCCTCGTTGGACAGAAGAAGAACGTAGAGCCAATGCTCCTTGGGGCACATGGGGAAAACCAGCAAGTCGTGGTCACAATATTATCACATCATTGGAATTAGATTCTGCAAAACAAGAAGTTTTTAATCATAAATTGCAAGCGAAATATCGTGAAATGGAAGCCAATGAATGTAGATACGAAGAAATTATGTGTGATGATGCAGAATATTTATTCGTAGCCTATGGCTCTTCATCACGTATTTCTATGAAAGCAATGCAATTGGCAAGAGAAAAAGGTATTAAGGCAGGTTTGTTCCGTCCTATCACTTTGTATCCTTTCCCAAAGAAAGCATTAGCAGAAAGAGCTAAACAAGTAAAAGGTATCTTAACAGTGGAAATGAGTGCTGGTCAAATGGTAGAAGATGTTCGTTTGGCAACAAATTGTAATGTACATGTTGAACATTTTGGTCGTTTTGGTGGTATCATTCCAACTCCAACTGAAGTATTAGAAGCATTAGAAAATCAAATCATTAAAAGATAATTATTATGACAAGAGAAGATATAATAAAACCCGAAAATTTGGTTTATACTAAAACCAAAGTGTTGACAGACAATATAATGCACTATTGTCCAGGTTGTGGTCATGGTACTATTCATCGCCTTGTTGCAGAAGTAATAGATGAATTAGGAATTCAAGATAAAACTATTGGTGTTGCTCCTGTAGGTTGTTCTGTATTGGCATACAATTATTTTGATGTTGATTTCCAAGAAGCTGCTCATGGTCGTGCTCCTGCTTTAGCTACAGCGGTAAAACGTTTAAATCCAGAATTGTCTGTATTTACTTACCAAGGTGATGGCGATTTGGCTGCTATTGGTACTGCTGAAACAATGCACGCTGCTAATCGTGGCGAAAATATTACTATGATATTTGTTAACAATGGTATTTATGGTATGACAGGAGGACAAATGGCACCAACGACTTTAGTTGGTATGAAAAGTGCTACCACTCCTTATGGTCGTAATGTAGAATTGAATGGTTATCCATTACGATTGACCGAAGTATTAGCAACATTGCCTGGTACTTATTATGTTACCCGTCAATCTGTACATACTCCAGCCGCTGTTCGTAAAGCAAAAAAAGCAATCAAACAAGCGTTTGAAAATCAAAAATTAGGAAAAGGTCTTTCATTTGTTGAAATAGTTTCTAACTGTAATTCTGGTTGGAAAATGACTCCTGTTCAAGCAAACAAATGGATGGAAGAAAATATGTTTCCAAACTATCCTATTGGCGACATCAAAGTTGATGGCAAATTAGTTGATGGTATTGGCGTTGATAGATTAGTTGTTAGTGCTCCATTATCAATTAAATAACTTTTAAAATTAGATTAGAAATGACAGAAGAAATAATTATAGCCGGATTCGGTGGACAAGGTGTGCTTTCTATGGGTAAAATCCTTGCCTATTCAGGTGTGATGCAAGACAAAGAAGTTAGTTGGATGCCTTCTTATGGTCCTGAAATGCGTGGCGGAACAGCTAATGTTTCCGTTATCATTAGCGATGAACGTATTAGTTCTCCGATTATCAACGAGTTTGATACAGCAATCATTCTTAATCAACAATCTTTGGATAAGTTTGAACAAAGTGTTAAACCCGGTGGTTTACTAATTTATGACCCTAATGGTATTACTCGTCACCCAAGTCGTAAAGATATCAATATCTATACTATTGCAGCAACTGCAAAAGCACAAGAATTGGGTATTGCGAAAGTTTTTAATATGGTTGTTTTAGGTGGATTCTTAAAATTGAAACCTATTGTAACTGACGAGTTTATTCGTAAAGGATTGGAAAAATCATTGCCAGAACGTCACCATAAAATGATTCCTGACAATGAAAATGCTATAAAAATTGGTATGGGTATAATTGAACCTCGCCAAGTTTTGTAAATTGTTCTTTTATTCAAAAAAATAACCTTTCCAATGGAAAGGTTATTTTTTTGCTCGTATCTCTTAAATTATAAACTATTGATTACTTATTAAAAAAAATGTTATCTTTGCAAAGTAATTTCAATTGATATTTTTAATGAAACAATTATCTATCTTTTTTATGCTTTTTCTTGGTTTGATTGCTTCAATCAATGCTCAAAAGAATGCTTTTTATTATGCACTTCCTTACAATTTCTTTTCTGTTACATATACTATTAACGAAAAAACAGATTATCAGGCTCCTTTTGTTGATTATATAGATATGATTAAAGGTTTGAAGGACCCAATTATTGAAGAATCTTCTACACATTATATATTATCAAGTTTAACGCTTGATTTGCAATCGGCTATAGATACCAATGCTATTTTTTCTATTGAATTAACAAATCCTTTTTTTACAACAATAGCAAATGCAGGTTGGTTGCTTGATTTTGGTTTAGAACAAACTCATAATACCTCTTTAACCACTCATTTTGAAGTAGAAAATAAAAAAAAGAATGTGTTTTATATGTATCCAAAAGAAGATATGATGATAAAATACGATACGACATACGAAACTATCGTTAAAGATAGCGTAAAAATAACTCGTCCAAAAATTACTTCTTCTTGGGTGAAAAAATCTAATCGTCAGATGGCAGAAGATATAGGGAATGAAATCGAAAAAAATCGTATGGATTATTATGACCTAATTTCTGGTTATCATGAAACGGATTTTAAAGATTTGGACTTAATGCTTACCGAATTGAAAAATAAAGAAAATGATTTAACAGTTTTATTTACTGGTTATTCTGAAAATCAGCAAATTACAAATGTCTTAAACATATATCCTCAAGAACAAAGCGATGAATTGATTCTCCCTTTGTTTACAATATCACCAACATGTGGATTGAATATTTTAGAAGCAAATGATAATATTTGTTATGAATTGAAAATGACGAGAATAAATAAGTTTACTTCAGAAAATTTATATTCAAAAACAAAAAAAGCTATTTATTATCGTCAAGCGGCGTATTATAAAGTAGCACTTTTGAAAGATAAACAAGTTGTGGATTTTTTGGGAATATATCCAATTGCTCAATTTGGACAATTGAAAATGCTTCCTCGCAATGTTTCTTCTATTGTTGTTAATCCTTATACTGGAGAATTGAAAGAATTACAAATGAATATTAAATAAAAATGAATCATGAAAGAATAGCAATGTTGGCAGGGAGTTTTGACCCTATAACTTTAGGACATGAAAGTATCGCTTTACGTTCTGCAGCAATGTTTGATAAATTGTATATTGGAATAGGGGAAAATATACATAAAAGATGTTTTTTTACAATTGATGAACGAATAGAAATGCTTCATCGAGTTTTTGAAGATGTAGAAGGAATTGAAATTGTTGTTTATCAAGGTTTAACTGTTGATTTTTGTCGTAAAAAAAATATTTCTTATTTGGTTCGAGGTTTGCGGTCCGCTGCAGATTTTGATATGGAGAGTTCTATTGCTCATGCAAATTGGATTTTACGCCCTGATATTGAGACTGTTTTTTTGCTTTCAGAACCACAATATGCAGGAATTTCTTCTACCGCTGTGCGTGAAATAATATTACATGGGGGAAAAGTTGATGGTTTTGTTCCTGAAGTGATTATGGATATTTTAAATAAAAAAATACATGAATAATGAGCTATAAACGTAAAATATTGATATTTTGTGTTTTGTTTTCTACTTTTACAGTTGCAGCATATACTCCTGTAACTTTGATAGGGCGTGTAAATTTTGCACAAAAAGGAGTGCTAAGAGTTTATGCTTACGATGATTTATTGCTTCCGACTAAAGTGCAAATTGCCGAAGGAACTATAGAAGATGATGGTTCTTTTAAAATACAATTGCCAATTCAAGAAACACAAATGATAGAATTGGCATATAATACTATATATACATCTCTTTATGTAGAACCTGAAAAAAAATACCAATTTTCACTTTCGGCGGATTCTCTATTGATTTCTCGAATTGATGCTCAACAATTTGGTGGAGGATTGTATTTGCGTTTTGATAATATTGATACTAATGAACTCAATTACAAAATTGCTCGTTTTGATAAGTATTATAACTATTTTATAAATATATTTAGCAATTATTCATTTGAACAAATAAGAGAAACTGCTTACGATAGTTTGCTTTCTATGTTGAAAATTCGTTTTGATGACGATAATATCCCGACAGATTTTTTCTCAATGTATAAACATTATAAGTACGCATTGTTAGATATGATGTATTATCACAAAAATCCTATCAAGTTGTACGAAAAATATTTATCAGGAGAATATGTACATTATAATAATATAGCCTATATGGATTTTATCAATTATTTTTTTGATTCTTATCTATATAGAGCGTCCAAATATATTTCACAATCAGTATTACATAACGATATTAATGAACAAAAAAATTGTTTAAAATTGTTAGACGATATGGGTAAAGACCCGATATTGGTCAATGAACGAATAAGAGAATTGGTGTTTATAAAAGGAATGGGAGAGTTGTACGATGTTGAAGAATTTAGTCGTTCTTCTATTTTGTTGATGTTAAAACAGTTGGCAACATATACAAAATTTGAAACTCATCGTAAAATGGCTAAAAATACGATACAAAACTTAACCAATCTCAAACATGGTATGCCAGCTCCAGATGTAGAGTGGAGAGATGTGTACAATTCAATAGTGAAATTGTCTGATTTTCGTGGAAAGTATTTGTATGTACATTGTTTTGCTACTTATAGTCAATCTTCTATCCGAGAAATGTTGATATTGAAAGAAATGTATGCTCAATTTAAAGATAGTATTGAAATAGTGAGTGTTATGTTGGATTTTGAATCCACGAAATTATATCATTTTGTAAATGAATATAAAGACTTCGATTGGACATTTGTTCATTGTAATGGAAATTTTTCATTTATAGATAAATACCGAACATACGCTTTGCCAATGGGAATATTGATAGATGCCAATGGTAATATTGTTTCTTATCCAGCAAAGTCGCTTTCTGATGGATTATTGGTGCAAATTTATACCCTATTTCCGAACTTGATAGAGAAAAATAAATCAGAAAAAAGATAAGTTTGTGTATTAATATATTGATAATTAGTAAAATAAAAAAGATAAAAAAATATTTATAAAAAGTTAAAAGGTTTAAATAATTATTTTATCTTTGCAAACAACTTCTTAAAAAGAAGAAAAGTTAAAGAGATTTAAAAATTTAAAAATAAAACAGTTATGGAAGTTAAGAAAATAATGGCAAACTTGGAAGCAAAACATCCAGGTGAAAATGAGTACTTACAAGCAGTTCAAGAAGTGTTGGAATCAATAGAGGAAGTTTACAATCAACATCCTGAATTTGAAGCCGCAAAAATCGTAGAACGTATTGTAGAACCAGATCGTATTTTTACATTCCGTGTAACATGGGTTGACGATAATGGTGTTGTTCAAACAAACTTGGGTTACCGTGTACAATACAATGCTGCTTTGGGTGCATACAAAGGTGGTCTTCGTTTCCATCCTAAAGTTAATGTTTCAATGTTGAAATTCTTAGGATTTGAACAAATTTTCAAAAATTCATTAACAAACCTTCCATTAGGTGGTGGTAAAGGTGGTGCTGATTTCGACCCAGTAGGTAAATCAGATGCTGAAATTATGCGTTTTTGCCAAGCGTATATGTATGAATTGTGGCGTAATATTGGTCCAGACCAAGATAGTCCTGCTGGTGATGTTGGTGTTGGTGGTCGTGAAATTGGTTATTTGTATGGTGCATACAAAAAATTATCTCGTGAACATAGCACAGGTGCATTAACAGGAAAATCTTATGGCTGGGGTGGTTCTTTGATTCGTCCAGAAGCAACAGGTTTTGGTGCTATTTATTATGTAGAACGTATGGTTAATCAAGCAAACGATACCATGAAAGGTAAAAAAATTGCTTTGTCTGGTTTCGGTAATGTTGCTTGGGGTGCTGCTATCAAAGCAAATGAATTAGGTGCAGAAATCGTTGCTATTTCTGGTCCTGATGGCGTTTGTGAAATCAATGGTGGAATTACTCCAGAGATGATTGATTATATGCTTACAATGCGTGCTTCAAACCGCAATAAAGTTCAAGATATGGCTGACAAATTCCCAGCAAAAGCTAAATTTACTGCTGGTGCAAAAGCATGGAGTGTTAAATGTGACATTGCTTGTCCTTGTGCTTTCCAAAACGAATTGGACAAAAACGATGCCGAAATGTTGATTAAAAACGGTGTTAAATATGTTGCAGAAGTTTCTAATATGGGTTGTCAACCTGAAGCGATTGCTGCTTTCCAAAAAGCAGGTGTTCCTTTTGCTCCTGGTAAAGCAGTAAATGCTGGTGGTGTTGCTACTTCTGGATTAGAAATTTGTCAAAATGCTGGTCATATCAATTGGACTGCAGAAGAAGTTGACGAAAAATTACATAAGATTATGAATGATATTTTCGATATGTGCGTAGAATATGGTAAAGATAAAAACGGCAATATCGATTATGTAAAAGGTGCTAATATTGCTGGTTTTATGCGTGTAGCAAAAGCAATGGTTGCACAAGGTATCATTTAATAAGATATCCTTTAGAACGGAAAAAGTCGCTCAATATGAGCGACTTTTTTTTGTATGTATGGATAGGTTGGTATATAAAAAAACGAGAGTGTTTTTGACTCTCGTAATAACTTTGTCGGGATAGCAAGATTCGAACTTGCGACCTCCTGCTCCCAAAGCAGGCGCGATAACCGGACTACGCTATATCCCGTAACACTGGCGGAGAAGGGGGGATTCGAACCCCCGGTACCCTTTCGGATACGACAGTTTAGCAAACTGCTGGTTTAAGCCACTCACCCACCTCTCCGAGAGGGTTATCTCTAACGATTGCAAAGATAGTATTTTTTTTAATATGTTTGCGTTTTTTTTGTAAAAAAAAATATTTTTTTTTACTTTGTTGTATATATTTGGAAATCAATATGCTAAACACTTTTTTTTGTTTTTTTTTGTCAAAAAGATGGCAGAATAAAGAAAAAGAGGTCTCAAAGACATAAAAAAAAATGATGAATATTGCAAGATATTCATCATTTTTCTGTACAAGTTGCGAAGATTTTATTCTTCTAAAGCAATTTTTGCAATCTCATCATCAACGAGGATTCTTCCACAAAATTCGCACACGATAACTTTACGATGCATTTTTATGTCCATTTGTCTTTGTGGAGCAATTTTGCTAAAACAACCGCCACAAGCACCTCTTTCAATTTTTACAGTAGCTAAACCATTTCGCATACCACTACGAATACGATTGAATGCAGAAAGCATACGAGGTTCTACTTTTGGCTCGAAATCTGTTATCATTTGCAAAAGATGTGTCTCATCTTTTTCTGTTTCTGCAACAATTGCTTGTAATTCTAAACGTTTAATTTCTAATTCTTTTTGATAATTAGATAATTCTGTTTCTAAATCAACAATTTCAGTTTGTTTTTCTGTGATTTTTACAAGATGTTCTTTGTTCCTTTTTTCGCAAAGTTGCATATCTAACTCTTCGTATTCAATTTCTTTGCTTAATGCGTCAAATTCTCTGTTGTTGCGAACATTGTTCAATTGTTCTTTATATTTTGCAACTAATGCTTGAGAATTTCTGATGTTTTCTTTGTTTTGTTCAACTTGTTTGTTCAAATCGAATACCTTTTCTTTGTATTTGTCCAAACGAGTTTGTAAACCTAAACAAACATCTTCCAAATCGGTTACTTCCAAAGGCAATTCACCACGAATAGTTCTGACTTTATCGATTTGAGAATGAATTGATTGTAGTTTGTAAAGAGAAACCAATGTGTTTAAAACTGTATTATCGGCGTTAACGTCATCATTCATAGTGTTAGCTACTGAAGATGTTTCTGCTACGATATTTGCTTCTTTGTTAAGCATTTCATTAGTTTCTTTAGTTGTTTTTGTTTGCTTTGTTGCCGTCATTTTTTTTGTGTCTTTTATATGATAAAAATTATAAAAATCGAACTGGGTTCTTTTCGTATTTTGAAACTGCAAAGTTACTAAATTTTTCAATAACTTTTTCAAAAATTAATATTTTTGTTTGAATTTCACTTTCATAATGTCCAATATCAACCAAAATGATGTCGTTGTAGTTGTCAATAAATTGGTTGTGTTTGAATTCTGAGCTGATAAAAATATCTGCATTTGCTTTAATTGCATTGTTTATCAAAAATGCTCCACTTCCACCGCAAATTGCAACTTTTTCAATTTCAACTTGTTGTGTTTTTTCTATATTGGTAAATTTTAGATGTTCTATAGTCATATTTTGACGAAGTAGATGTAAAAAATCCATCAATAGCATTTTTTGAGGTAAAAAACCAATCATACCGCTTCCTATCCAATGGTTGCTATTTGACAATGGAATGATCTCGTATGCAACTTCCTCATAAGGGTGGGCTTTTAGCAATGAAGAAACAATTTTAGATTGTTGATAATCATGGAAGATAACTTCAATTTTGGTTTCAGGTTCGTGATGAAGTTCGTTTGGATTGCCTACAAAAGGATTTGCGGCATTATTGGCACGAAATGTTCCTTCTCCTTGACTATTGAAACTACAGCAATCGTAATTTCCAACATTGCCTGCTCCTGCTTCAAACAAGGATTGTCGTACTTGATTAGCGTATTTATGAGGTGCGAAAGTGGCTAATTTCATTAATTTACCTGTTAATGGTTGTAATATTTGTGTATTGATTAAACCAAGACTATCTGCGAATTTTTTGTTTACGCCTGCATAGATGTTGTCTAAATTGGTGTGCATAGCGTAAATGCAAATATCATTTTTTATCGCTTTGATAATTAGTTTTTCACAATGAGAACTTCCATTTATTTTTTTTAGCGGTTGAAATAAGAATGGGTGATGACTAATTATGAGATTTACATCATTATCAATTGCTTCTTGCATAACATTTTCTGTGATGTCAAGGCATATTAATCCTTTACGATAAATGGTGTTTTTTTGCCCAATTATCAATCCTGCGTTGTCGTAGGATTCTTGAAGTGCTATTGGAGCAAAAGATTCTAAAAATGTAATAATATCTCCTATTGTTGTTTCTTTAGTTTGCATATATTTTAAAAGTTTTTATTCCTTTTATATTTTTTTAATATGTTGACTATTAGTGTTTTATGTTTTTATGATTTTTTATACTAAATTTTTAGCAAAATTACAAAAAAAAGTGTTACATTAGCAAAAAATTTTTATTAAGACAACTGCGAATTATTTTTTTTGCAAAGTGTTGATAATTAATATTTAACGTAATTTGTATAAAATATTTTTATTACCGATTGCCACTTTTTGGAAGCTAATAATGCTTTTAAGAAGGAAATATTACAATACAAAGGGAAGATATACATCTTCAAAACCAGTTATTGTAGTTGGAAATCTGTGTTTGGGTGGTTCAGGAAAAACACCTCATGTAGAATACTTAATTCGCATGTTGTCAGACAAATATTCTTTAGCGACAATGTCAAGGGGATATGGAAGAAGAACTAAAGGATTTTTGTTAGCCAATAGTTTGTCAACAGTTTATGATTTGGGCGATGAACCATTATCGTATTACAAAAAGTATCCAGCAATAACTGTTTCTGTTTGCGAAGATAGAGTAAAAGGGATTAAAACTTTGTTGGAAAAATTGCCAGATACTGACGTTATTATTATGGACGATGCATATCAGCACTTGCCATTAAAAGCAGGGTTAAGTATATTATTAACAGATTATTACAATATTTATCCAAAAGATAAAGTATTTCCAGCAGGAAAATTAAGAGAATCGAAATCCGCTGCTAATGAAGCAGATATTATTGTTATAACCAAAACGCCAAAGGTAATGACTCGTTTAGATGAGGAATTTTTGGTTGAACAAATAAATCCACTACCGCATCAGAAAGTTTATTTTTCGTATATAGAATTTGGACAATTAATACCTTTGACCCCAGTAGCAGCTGAAATTCCACTTTCAACGATAAAAAGTATAGTTTCGTTGACAGGAATTGCCAATCCATATCCATTGACAGAATATTTAAGTGTTTATTTTGAAAAACAACATATAATTTGTTCAGACCATCATATTTTTACCCCCAAAGATATTGCTCAAGTAAAATCGGAATTGGATAAATTATTGACATACAACAAAGCCGTTATTACAACGGAAAAAGATGCCGTTCGTCTTATGAGTACAGAATTGTATGAACAAATAAAAGATTTACCTTTGTTTTATCTTCCTATAGAAGTAAGAATGCACGCTAAATATAAAAAAAAGTTTGAAAATCAGATATTAGAATATGTTAGAGGTCATAAATAATACGGCTCAATTTTTAAAAGATAAATTGGGCTCAGACGCTAAAATTGCTATAGTTTTAGGTTCTGGATTGAATGGATTATCTTCAGATATTGATATTTTACAAAGTGTTGATTATAAAGATATTCCAGATTTTCCTATTTCAACAGTAAAAGGTCATGCAGGCAAATTGCTTTATGGTTGTTTGAATGGAGTTCCTGTTCTTGCTATGCAAGGAAGATTTCATTATTATGAAGGTTATGATATGAAGCAAGTAACATTTCCTATTCGAGTTTTTAAAGCAATGGGAGTAGAAACAGTTATTCTCTCGAATGCAAGTGGCGGTATGAATCCGTTGTACAAAGTAGGAGATGTCGTTTTTCTTACCGACCATATTAATTTATTTCCAGAAAATCCATTGCGAGGTAGAAATTACGATGAATTAGGAGATAGATTTCCCGATATGAGTGAACCATATTCTTCTGATTTATTGCAAAAAGCAGAAAAAATAGCCCAAGAAAAACAGATTCCATATCATAAAGGAGTTTATGTTGGTGTTACAGGACCTACTTTTGAAACCCCTGCAGAATATAAATATTTTCGTATTATTGGAGGAGATTGTGTTGGCATGTCAACAGTACCAGAAACTATTGTTGCTCGTCATGCTAAAATGAAATGTATCGCTTTTTCTGTTATTACCGATTTGGGAATTGTGGGAGTGGTTGAAAAAGTTTCTCATGAAGAGGTTTTAAATGCGGCAAATATAGCAGAACCTAAATTGAGGGTATTGGTAAAAGAATTGGTGAAGGTAATATAAAATAGTGTTATGTTATTTTCAGAAGTTGCTGTTCCTCAGAATATAAAAGATGTGCTAATTAACACTAAAAAAAGTGGTAGAATTAGTCATGCTCAATTGTTTTTAGCCCAAGAAGGAATGCCCGCATTGGCATTGGCATTGGCTTATTGTCAGTATATTAGTTGTACACACCCAACGGAAACAGATTCTTGTGGTGTTTGTCCATCATGTCAAAAATTTAAAAATATTGCTCATCCAGATTTACATTGTTTTTTTCCAAATATAGCAACAGATAAAATAAAACATTCTAATTCTGATGCTTTTTATGATAAATGGCGAGAAATAATTATCAATACCAATGCGATGTTTTCGTTTCAGCAGTGGGCAGATTTTATTGATGCGGGAAATAAACAACCGATTATTAATGTCAATGATGTTTCTTTGTTGTTAGAAAAATTGCTTACCAAACCATACGAATCGGCTTATCATTTTGTAATTATTTGGTTGCCAGAAAAAATGAATGAAGCATCTGCAAATAAGTTATTAAAAACCTTGGAAGAACCAGATGGAAAAACTTTAATAATATTGGTAAGTGAAAATTATGAAGCCTTGATTTCAACTATTGTTTCGAGAACTCAATTGTTGAAAATTAATCGATTTTCTTTAGATGAATTTGCAGATGTAGTTGCCAATCGGGTTGGTTGTGATAAAAATACGGCTATTGATATTTCTTATATTACAAATTTTAATTTACAACAAGCTATTTCACAAGGTGTTAATGTTATTGATGAGGATAGTTATCAAAATTTTGTAGAAATGATGCGTTCTGCGTATCGAATGAGTTATTTTTCGAGACAACCACAAAAAGTAGAATTTGATAAATCGGAACAATTAATCAATTCTTTGGTAGCATTGGGAAGGGAAAAACAAATTGCATTTTTAACTTATAGTTTAAATTTAGTTCGTAAATGTTTATTGCTCAATATAGAATTAGGCGATATGGTGAAATCTCCAGATGAAGAAGCAAATTTTCTAAAAGGTTTTTATCCTTTTATTAATCTTAATAATGGTCATTATGTTGTGGAGGCTTTAAATAAAGCGATAAGTGATGTAAGGACACATGTGGATGGAAGAATTATCTTTGTAGATTTATTGTTGTTATTAGGTCAGTATATTCGTTTGGGTGATAATCGACTTCAGAAGAAATGATAAGTATAAATAATCTGTCAATACATTTTAATGGTATTTATTTATTTGAAAATGTAAGTTTTGTTATTGGGGATAATGACAAAATTGGTCTTGTTGGAAAAAATGGAGCAGGAAAAACTACTTTGTTGAATATTTTGTCGCAAGAACTTCAACCGCAAACAGGAAATATTGTTTATTCTTCAGGGTGCACTATTGGATATTTACCACAGGAAATAAAATCAATTGATAATAAAACGGTTTGGGATAGTGTTATGGCGGCTTTTTCCGAAGTGAAACAAATAGAGGAGGAAATAACTAATTTGTTGACCCAAATAGCAGACGAAACCGATGTAGAAAGTGAAGCCTATTCTAAAAAAATAAATCGTCTTGAAGATTTAAATCACCGGCTTTCGTGTATGGGATATGAAAATATTACCTCAGAATCGGAAAAGGTGCTTCTTGGATTAGGATTTAAGCGTAGCGATTTTAATCGTATGCTTTCAGAATTTAGTTCTGGTTGGCAGATGCGTGTAGAATTAGCAAAAATTTTATTGCGTCGTACAGATGTGCTACTTTTAGATGAGCCTACAAATCATTTAGATATAGAATCTATACAATGGTTGGAGCGTTTTTTACAATCATATTCTGGTGCAATTGTGATGGTTTCTCACGATAGAACATTTTTAGATTGTATTTGTAAACGAACTATTGAGATTACTATGGGAAGCATCGAAGATTACAATTGTAATTATACGCAATATGTTGCCCGAAGAGCGGAACGAGTACAATATCAAAAGCAAGTTCAAGATAATCAAAAAAAAGAAATTGCTGAAATTGAGCGTTTTATAGAGCGATTTAGATACAAAGCGACAAAGGCAAAGCAAGTTCAAAGTCGTGTAAAATTATTGGAAAAAATGGATTTGGTACAAGTTGATGATATTGATACTTCTAAAATTCATTTTCTTTTTCCGCCGGCCCCAAAATGTGAACGGGTTGTTTTTGAAGCTCAAAATTTATCATTGGCTTATGGAGAGCATTTAGTGCTTGATAAATTGAATTTTGTGATACAAAAAGGAGAAAAAATTGCTTTTGTTGGTCGCAATGGTGAAGGAAAAACAACATTAATGCGTTTGTTTAATAAGGAATTGTCTCCTACGAATGGTATTCTTGAATGTGGTAATATGGTTAAAATTGGCTATTTTGCTCAAAATCATAATACTTTGTTGGATTTTAATAAGACGGTTTTTGAAACAATTGACGATGTGGCTGTTGGAGAAATACGAACAAAAGTTCGTGCTATTTTAGGTAGTTTTCTTTTTTCTAATGACGATATTGAAAAAAAAGTTGCTGTTTTGTCGGGTGGAGAAAAATCTCGTTTAGTTTTGGCAAAATTGCTTTTAGAGCCTTACAATGTGCTTATTTTAGATGAGCCAACCAATCATTTGGATATGAAATCTAAAGATGTTTTGAAAAATGCTCTTTTGCATTATGATGGTACTTTGATTCTCGTTTCTCACGACAGAGATTTTTTGCAAGGTTTGACTAACAAAGTTTTGGAAGTAAAATCAGGAAAAATAAAAGAGTATCTTGGTGATATTCAATATTATTTGGATAAACAAGCGGAATCATTGCAACAATTTCAAAATAAGAAACTATCTGATTCTACAGATGATAATATTTCACAATCGATTTCCGAACAGAAGAAAAATTGGCAAGAACAAAAACAAAAAGATAGTTTGGCTCGAAAAATCAATAAACAAATAGAAGAATTGGAAAGACAAATTACACAATACGAACAAGAATTGGAATTAATTTCTTTGCAACTGTCTGATACTGAAAAATATAAAAAAGAAATTGCTTCTGGAGAACTATATCAACAATACGATAAAGTACAGAAAAAACTTGAAGCAACTATGCAAGAGTGGGAAAATTTGGTAGAAAAAGCCAATTTATAACTCTGTCTTGATTACGTTTTGAGATAAAAATACATAATCTTCAACGGATAAATTTTCCGGGCGTTTGTTAAAAATTTCTTCTGAAAAGAAATCTTTATCAAAATCAATATTTTTTAATGAATTTCTCAACATTTTTCGTCTTTGATTGAAAGCAGTTTTGACGATAAATTTAAAGATTTGTTCATCACAATTTAGTTTTTCAACATTGTTGCGTTTAAGGCGTATTACCGCTGATTTAACTTTCGGTGGGGGATTGAATACGTTTTCGTGAACGGTAAATAAATATTCTATATCATAGTAGGCTTGTAACAATACACTAAGTATTCCGTAGTCTTTATTATTGGGTTTGGAGGCTATTCGTTGGGCAACTTCTTTTTGGAACATTCCAACCACTTCTGGTATTAATTCTTTGTTGTCTAATACTTTAAAAAGTATCTGGCTGGATATGTTGTATGGAAAATTGCCGATAAGGGCAAATGGACAGTTGATTTTTTGTTCAAAATTCATTTGTAAAAAATCTTCGTGCCATAAACGATTACCTAAACTTGGAAAATGTTTTTGTAAATACACGACAGATTCGCCGTCTATTTCGACAACGTGTGTATTGTATTGCGATTGTTCTAACAAGATTTTTGTTAAAATTCCCATACCTGCACCAACTTCTAAAATGTTGGTGTAAGTACCTGATAATGCGTTAACAATATCTTGTGCAATATTGTTATCGGTAAGAAAATGTTGTCCTAAATTTTTTTTGGCTCGTACAAGTTTCATATTTGCAAAGGTAACATTTTTATTTGTAAAGAACGTATGATGTTATTAAACAATATAACTTTTTGATAATGAAATAAAAAACAAAATAACAAACAAAGAAAATCTTTTTCTTTTATACATCGTATTTATATTTTTTATAATTTTGCACTTTAGAATTAAAATGAATACAATTTTTATTTGATTGCAAGTGGCTATGGACGACAATATTAACAATATTAGCGATATTATTATCTATCAGACAGAGGACGGCATTACGAAAATCAATGTGAAATTAGACAATGATACGGTATGGCTCAACCAACAGCAGTTGGTTTTGCTGTATCAATCTAGCAAATCTAATATCAGTGAGCATATTAAACACATTTTTGCCGAAGGGGAATTGGTGGAAGAATCAGTTGTTCGGAAATTCCGAACAACTGCCGACGACGGTAAAAACTACGATGTGACATACTACAATCTCGACATGATTATTTCGCTTGGATACCGCATCAAATCAGCCATTGCCACCCGTTTTCGTATCTGGGCCACGCAACGGTTGAAGGAGTATATGATTAAGGGGTTCACGATGGATGACGAGCGGTTGAAAGGCAACGGCGGTGGCAACTATTGGAAGGAACTGCTCGACCGCATCCGTGACATTCGTTCCTCAGAAAAAGTGCTGTATCGCCAAGTGCTTGACCTGTACGCCACCAGTGTGGATTATGATCCCAAGAGTGATGAATCCATCCATTTTTTCAAAGTAGTTCAGAACAAACTGCACTATGCCGCCCATGGTCATACTGCTGCCGAAGTCATCTACGAGCGTGCCGATGCCGACAAGCCTTTTATGGGACTGACCACCTTTTCGGGTGAGTTGCCCGCGCTGAAAGACATTGGCATTGCCAAAAACTATCTGAGCGAAAACGAATTGAAGATTTTGAACAACCTTGTTTCGGGTTATTTCGATTTGGCTGAAATCAACGCACTTGAACATAAGCCCATGTACATGAGTGATTACATTCACCAATTGGATTCGGTGCTCACTTCCGGCAACCGTCCCTTGCTTGAAGGCAACGGTTCTGTAAGCCATGCACAAGCCTTGGAAAAAGCCACCGCCGAATACAGAAAATATCAAAACAACACCCTCTCTCCCGTGGAAGAGGCATATTTAGAAACGGTGAAAGAAACAGCGAAACTGGTGAAGAAAAGCACGAAAAGCAAGAAGCAATGAACGAACTACACATAGATAAAACCCACTGGAAGAAATATAGGTTTGACGAGATGGTTCAAAACATAGCCGAGCGTGTTGAGCCGAGCCAGACCGACCTTGATGTGTATGTGGGATTAGAGCATATCGACCCTGATTGCCTGCATTTGAGCCGTCATGGGCACCCAAGTGATGTGGAAGGCACCAAGTTACGCTTCTACAAAGGCGACATCATTTTTGGTCGCCGCCGTGCCTACCAGCGAAAGGTGGCGTATGCCGAGTTTGATGGCATCTGTTCGGGTGACATATTCGGTGTCTGAGTTTGCCGAAGACAACCGAAAATACAGTGAATAAACAAAAAAAATTCTAAAATAGAAATTTGTATAAAAAAAATACCTTGTTCAGGCGGATTTGCAATCTGCCTGCATGGAGTCGCAGGATTTATAATCCTGCATATTAATAATAACGTTTTCGTATGTCCAATCCGTATGAATAACGGGTGTCTCTGATAGATTCAAACAGCGAAAACATACACACTGCGTGTGTTCGCATTACAAATGCTCATACTCCATTCTGCTGGATTGCAAATCCAAAAGAATGGTTAGTTGCCTATCTTTTTTAAAGCATCTCTAAATATTAGAGATGCTTTTTTTTGCGTTTCTGCCATAAAAAATTATTTTTTCTTATAAAGACTATAACTATCAATATCTGTTAAATGAATATATTCTTTGTCTAAATCATGAATAGGCAAATGTTTGTTGTGTAAATAATACAAATGTTTTTCATTCTCGTCAAGTGAAATGTTTTTATATCTCGCAAAATTGGCGTGAAGTTCCCATCCTCTATATGTTTCTCTGTCTATGCTTATTACGCTATTTGAGGGGATATGTTTATTGCATTCAAAAACAAGTTTCAATGTTTTTTTCTCTCTGCTTATTTTTCCTTTTTGAGATATGGAAAACAAAATTACTGATATAAGTGCCAAACAAGAGACGATTTTAAATACAATAAAATTTCTTGAAGAACTATCTATTTTTTCCTGCCATTCTTTTATAATTGCTTGGAATGGAAGGGCAAAAGCAATTGCCAGAAATGGATAAGTAGGAATAATATAATATCCGCTTTGTTTTAAACTTAGCATAATTGGCAGCACTCCGCAAAGCGATAATGTTAAAAACACAAGACTGTTTTTTAATTCTTTTTTCATTAAATCTGTCTTTTTCTTTATTATTTGTACAATAAACAATCCTATTGTCAGAACAAGTGTAATAATAGTGTTTTCCAACAGTTTTTGGAGGATAAAAAAGCGACTTTCTATTGTTTCTCTCATTCCAGTAACAGATGAAAACAACTGATTTGAAATATATGTGTCAAAGAAAAGTTTTGCATTTTCCGATGAAATATACAGCAAAATAATAGGGGATATAGTACACACTATAAGTATAATTGTATCTCTGATGACCTGTTTAAATGATATTTTTCTTAAAAATAGTCATAACAAGAAAGGAAATGTCCAAGGGAAAAAAGCCACAATGCCTTTGCTGAGTGTTCCCAAAAACAATGATAATCCACTAATGACTGTCAAATAAACCGTTTGCTTTCTGATGGATTTTAAGTAAAATAATACGGAAGTACAAATGAAAATACTCATTGTATTTTCAAGCATATTGTTAGTTGATGTCCACGTAATGATAGGAAAAAGAACAAATAATAGCAAGGGAAACCATGCTGTTTTTATTTCTCCTGTGATTTCTTTCCATATCTTTACTATTAGAAAGCCAACAAGTGTAATGCTTAGAACAGAATAGAAACGTTCCACAAAAATACTTGTTCCGAATATTCTGAAAAAAAGGCTTTCCAACCACAAGGCAAGGGGTGGCTGTTCATAAAATGCAGAATACAGAGTTTCAGTATAATAAGGCATCCAAAAAGTACCTTTTCCTATTGCCATATTTCGAGCAATAGTCGCATAGGTAGTACCATCTAAAAACATTCCATAAGAAAATAAAAATGGTGAACATATTCCTAAAAAAATAGTTAAAACAACGATATAAAAATAAATAGTCTTCTGCATTGTGTAAATATCTTATTGTATAATAATTTTATGAGTGGTAACAGTTATATATTTATTGTTAAATAAATTTAAAATATAACTTCCTTTAGGGTAATTTTCTATGTTAATCTCTATAATAGAAGAACTTATTTTATTTAATGAGAATATTTGTTTGTCCTCTATATTAAATATGATTAACGAATAGTCAGCAACAGAATTATTCCCAAAATCAATATTAAAACAACCTTTGTTAGGATTTGGATAGACTAAAATATTGTTAATTTCATCTTCCCCAAAAATAGCATTTTCGTTATGATATTGGTGGGTTAAATTTTTTTTGGCTCGTACAAGTTTCATATTTGCAAAGATAACATTTTTTTTGCAACGTTGTTGCTTTTATATTTTTTTTCGGTGTCTGAGTTTGCCGAAGACAACCGAAAATACAGTGAATAAACAAAAAAATTCTAAAATAGAAATTTATATAAAAAAAATATACCTTGTTCAGGCGGATTTGCGATTCGCCTGAATTGAGTCGTAGGATTTATAATCCCGCATATTAATTATAACTTTTCCGTATTGCCAATCCGTATGAATAACGGGTGTCTCTGATAGATTCAAACAGCGAAAACATACACACTGCGTGTGTTCGCATTACAAATGCTCATACTCCATTCTGCTGGATTGCAAATCCAGCAGAATGGCAAATAAATGTTAACTTAAATTAAAAATTGGAAGATAATAGATTTTTATTTATTTTCTCAATCTCTGTTTTTTCTATTTTAGCATTTATGCTCTTCCCAAAATTCTGAATAGTCTCATTTGGCTCTTTGTCTATTATAAATGATTGTTTATTTTTCCAATCAAAATTCTCCATTATCATTTTGTTGATTTCTTCATCTTTACATCCATATCCAATTATTATTAATTTTTCAGCTTTTTTTAGGTTTGCCTTGAATTTTTTGAAAATTTTTTTATAGAACCAAGGGGCATCATAATGCTGTATTTTAAAAGTTGTACCCATTAAGAAATTGGCATGATTTTTACCAGGTAGTCTTTTATATCTTGATTTATCTTCTTTAATTATATCGCCTGCACCAATTCCATATTTAATTTTAATACATTCTTTTGGTTTCATCCAATAATGGTCTATTTCATAAAAAGGCACATAATCAAGACTTCCGTGGAGTTTAAATAATCGTATAGGAGCATTATTATATTTACCTGTATATCTTTCTAAATGGCAATTGTACTGATGGTTACCAACAACCAAATTCCCATAAAACTTTGAACCAAATTCGTCAAATCCATCTGAAATTTTTCCGTTTGTATGTTCTGTATTATTGAATGATTCAAACAACAAATCGTGATTCAAAGTGTGTACATTTACAATGTAATTGTCACTTTCTTGAGATAGAAATTCAAGAAAATTATTATATTTTTCTATTCCGTTACTTCTATAAGTATCCCCATAATATTGTTTCTTATCTTTGTCTTTTAATATATCTATAATTAGTTGTTCGTAAATAAGTGAGATAATAGACGATAAGTCTTCTGTATTAACATTTGGATTTTCTTTTAATTCATTAAGAATCTGATGATATTTTTTTTTATCTTTGTTTTCTTGAGGGTTTATAAAATCATAAAATAATTCATAATCAAAGTCTGTATAAGCTTTTTTATATTTTTCTATTAATCCTTTTAAGATATTAAAATATCTTTGATTAAGATTATAAAGTTTGTTATTTTTAGGTATCTCTGGGTATGGGCCAATCAAATTATTTGCATTGTCCAAATTGTACTTGCTATAATCAAGTTCAGGTAGTCTCTCATTTATATCTTTAACACTTGGATAACCCATAGGTTTAGAAAAACCACAACCTAAGAGAATCGCGATAGATTTTCTGCAAATTAATGTTTTTTTTGAATTGCCATCAAGACAAATATCACTATTTGTTAAATCTGATTTATAAAAACTTTCAATATTCATATATTAGAAATTTAATTTACAAAGGTATAAAAATTAAGATATAAATGTCTTGAAAAATTTAAGAAAGTTATTAAGAAAAAATGTTAATATAATTCTTAATTTGTTAATTAATAGTTTCTTTTTATAACATTCCAAATTAAATATATAAAAAAAACCAGCACCACCTTTGGGTGGTGCTGGTTTTTTTAGTTGAAGATTAAATTATTTTTATTTTAACCAACCGATAATATCACCTTTAGCAACTTTTGCTCCTTGTTTTACGCAAGTATCAATAAGTTCACCGTCAATAGGGATAATAACATCTTCCATACCATAGTATGCTTGTATAGTAGCAAAGTAATCACCTTTTTTGAAGGATTGTCCGGGTTGAGGAGCGATAGACTTATCTGTCATATCCGCTTCCCAAAGCATAGAGCCAGTAACAGGAGCCAAAATAGGTGTTGCATTAGGATATTTATCGGAGATATATGCCAAAATTCTTTCTTGTTGTGCATCTTTAGAAACAGGAGCAGGGTGAGCAGCGGCTTCTTTTTCGGCACGGATTTTCGCCAAATCGTCTTCAAAACGTTTTTTTGCAGCACCCGATTTATAGTCGCGATATTGTCTGTCGTGCATAGCCAATTCAAACAATTCTTCGTCGTCTTGTCCAAGTTCCCAACCATTGTCAGCCATTTCTTTACGATATACATCTAATTGGTCTTCAACAACTTTATGAGGAGTATCTGTGTAGAATTCCATATTTTGAGCTTTTGCTAATTCCACGATTTCAGGAGCAAGAGTTCCTGGTAATTTTCCTGTTTTACCTAAAATCATATTCCAACTATCTTTGTCAATTTTAGAAAAACGAGGTTCTCCATTAGCCATAGCGTAAATATTCATCAAAGCAATATTTTTAACATATTGGCTGAAAGGAGTTACCAAAGGAGGATTTCCTAACATAGGCCAAATATATTCAACTTCTTGGAAAAGTTGAACAACAAGATTATCCAAAGAAACTTCTGGTTTGTTGTGTTTACGCAAAGCAGCATTGATAGCAGCGTGCATACCTTTTAAGTCAGCCATCATAGAGCCCATCATACCACCGGGTAATCCACACCCCACAAGTAAAGATGTCATAATTTTGTTTGTAGGGTCGATAAAATCACCGAGGAAATCGTCCATAAAAGACTGAGTAAGTCTTCTTGCTTCCATATATGCTTCCATATTAATGTCCGCTACAGTAAATCCGGCATCTTTAAGCATCGCTTGAATAGTGATAACATCAGGGTGAACTTTACCCCAAGAAAGCGGTTCCATAGCCACATCGATATAATCAGCACCAGCACGGGCAACTTCCAAAGTAGAAGCTACAGAAAATCCTGGTCCAGAATGTCCATGATATTGAACAGCAATATGAGGATATTTTGTTTTAATTTGTTTTACCAACAATCCTAATGTTTGAGGACGTCCAATACCTGCCATATCCTTAAGACAAATTTCGTCTGCCCCATATTCAACCAATTTGTCAACAATATCCATATAATATTCAATGGTATGAATAGGTGAGTGGGTAATACTAAGAGCGGCTTGAGAAATCATTCCTGCTTCTTTTGCATATTTAACAGAAAGTTCTAAATTACGAAGGTCGTTCAATCCACAGAAAGAACGCATAATATCAACACCTTGGGCTTTTTTTACTTTAGCCATTAATCTACGTACATCAGCAGGCACAGGATACATACGAATACCATTAAGTGCTCTTTCCAACATGTGAGTTTGAATTCCCGCTTGATTGAATGGTTTTGTCCATTCACGAACGGCAACATTTGGATTTTCTCCATAAAGTAAATTAACTTGTTCAAATGCTCCACCATTGGTTTCTATTCTTGCAAAACAACCCATGTCCACAATGACAGGAGCTATTTGTTTAAGTTGGTCAACTCTCGGAACATATTTTCCCGAAGATTGCCACATATCTCGATACACTAAACTAAACTTTATTTCTCGTCCCATATTACAATTTACAATATTTATTATATTTTGCAAAGATACCAAAATTAGTTTGATGTTTTATACTTTGGTAAAATTTTTTTTTTGTTGATAAATAGAATATTAATAAATACAAAGAAAAAGATTTTTTATATTAATCAAATAAAATGGAATATAGTTAGACAATAATAGTGCGAAAAATGCTATTTTTGCAAAAATTGAAAAGATGAAGAAACGTATTGCAATTTTAGGTTCTACAGGTAGTATTGGAGTGCAAGCCCTTGATGTAGTATCTCATCATCAAGATTTGTTTGAAGTAGAAGTTTTGACCGCCAAATCTAATGCAGATTTGCTCATAGAACAAGCCTTGCGTTTTCGTCCGAATACAGTGGTAATTGTTGACGAAATGTATTATAATTATGTAAATGAAATTCTTGAAAAAGAGGATATTAAAGTATTTGCAGGGCGACAATCATTATTAGATGTAGTCTCAATGAGTACAATAGACATGGTTTTAGTTGCTTTGGTTGGTTTTTCTGGTTTGGAACCAACATATAAAGCAATACAAGCGGGAAAATCTATTGCTTTGGCAAATAAGGAAACTTTGGTAGCAGGAGGTGCTATGATAATGCCATTAGCCACTCAAAATGCTGTACCTATATTGCCTGTCGATTCTGAACATTCTGCCATTTTTCAATGTTTAGTTGGAGAACATTTTAATGTTTTGGATACTATAATTTTGACCGCTTCAGGAGGTCCTTTTTATGGTAAAAAACGAGCAGAATTGCAAAATGTAACTGTAGAACAAGCCTTGTCTCATCCTAACTGGTCAATGGGGAATAAAGTAACAATAGATTCTGCTACGATGATGAATAAAGGTTTGGAAATGATAGAAGCGTGTTGGCTTTTTAATGTAAAACCATCACAAGTTAATATAGTAGTACACCCTCAAAGTATTGTACATTCTATGGTTTGTTTTTCCGATGGAAGTATCAAGGCTCAATTGGCATTGCCCGATATGCGTTTGCCTATTCAGTATGCAATGGCATATCCGCATAGGTTAGCAACATCTTATCCTCGTTTTTCTTTTGCAGATTATTCTCAATTAGGATTTTATGAAGTTGATAGAGATACCTTTTCTTGTTTGAATATTGCATATACTGCTATGAATCAAGGAGGAAATATTCCTTGTGCAATGAATGCTTGCAATGAAATTGCTGTTGAAGCCTTTTTGAATAAACGTATTCAATTTTTGGATATTGCAACAATAGTTGAAAGTGCATTGTCAAAAATAGACTTTGTCTCAGAGGTTAATATAGAAAATTGTTATCAAACAGATGCTCTTGCTCGTCGGGTAACTACAGAATTGATAGAAAACTTATAAATTAGGTTATTAAAAAATAGAAAACCAAAACTTTAATGTTAAAGTTTTGGCTTTTTATTTTGTTGTGTTAAATCGATTATTTTTCTATTTTCATTCTATAGAATGACCGCCAAACAAAAACGATAGCAATGATAAAGAACAAAATACCTATATATGGAGCAATGTCTCTAAATGATTCAGAAATAGCGATTTCCATAGCTAAAATTCCAAACAAAGTAGTAAACTTGATAATTGGATTTAAAGCAACAGAAGAAGTGTCTTTGAAAGGGTCTCCAACAGTATCTCCAACGACAGTAGCGTCATGCAAAGGAGTTCCTTTTTCTTGCAAATCAACTTCAACAACTTTTTTTGCATTATCCCAAGCCCCACCAGCATTTGCCATAAAAATGGCTTGAAATAAACCAAAAACAGCAATGGCAATTAGATAACTGATAAAAAATGAAATAGCATCGTTTCCTCCAATAGAAGAAGGAGAAGAAAGACATGCAATCGCTAATGCAAAAAAGAATACTGCAACAAAAATATTAAACATACCTTTTTGAGCATAATTCGTACATATTTTGACAACTTCTTTTGAAGCATTTGCATCAGCTTTTTTAGGTGCATTAGGGTCCAAATTGATATTATTTTTGATGTATTCCACCGCTCGATGTGCTCCTGTGGTAACTGCTTGTGTAGATGCACCTGTAAACCAATAGATTATACTTCCGCCTAATATAAATCCGAGTATAGAATAAGGATTTAGTAGATTGAGAATTTGTTCAGGAGCCAATCCGATAGTTTTTTCAACCATTAAAATTAATGAAAATATCATGGTCGTTGCTCCGACAACTGCAGTTCCAATTAAAACAGGTTTTGCTGTTGCTTTGAAAGTATTGCCCGCTCCGTCGTTGGCTTCAAGATAGTATTTTGATTTTTCCCAATTAGGTTTAAAACCAAATTCTTGTTCAATATCTTGGTCGATATTTTCAATCTGTTCAATAAGAGAAAGTTCGTAAACAGATTGAGCGTTATCGGTAACAGGTCCATAACTATCAACAGCAATAGTTACAGGTCCCATACTCAAAAGCCCAAAAGCAACCAATCCAAATGCAAAAATAGAAGGGTAAACCATTATTTGTTCTAATCCAAACTGACTTGCAAAATAGGCAATAAACATTAAAATAACAAAAATTAGTCCTTTCCAAAATGCAGAGAAATTTCCAGCAACAAATCCCGATAAAATAGTTAAAGAAGCACCACCTTCTTTACTTGCTTGTACAACTTCATTGACATGAGTAGATTTTGGAGAAGTAAAAAGTTTGGTAAATTCAGGAATTAATGCCCCACCAAGTGTTCCACAACTGATAATAACAGATAAAATCCACCATAGATTATTGTTATTATTGAGGTCGGAAAGTATGAAATAACTTGCTGAAAATATAGCAATTATGCTTAAAATAGAAGAAATCCAAACCAAAAGGGTTAATGGCTGTTCAAAATCAAGGTCATCTTTGTTTGCATAGCGAATTTTACAGATAAATTTGTTTATGTAAAATGCAATAACAGAAGTGATTACCATTAAAATACGCATAATGAAAATCCAAGAGAGTAATTTTATTTGTAATGCTGCAGAAGAAATTTCGTCGAAATTGAGATTAGAACCACCAACAGCCAACAAAATGAAAGAAACCAAAGCAACTCCAGTTACGCCGTAAGTTTCAAATCCATCGGCAGTAGGTCCAATAGAATCTCCAGCATTGTCACCTGTACAATCGGCAATAACTCCGGGATTTCTTGGGTCATCTTCTCCAATTTTGAAAACAACTTTCATTAAATCGGAACCGATATCTGCAATTTTTGTGAAAATACCTCCTGCAATACGTAAGGCAGCAGCACCAAGAGATTCTCCAATAGCAAAACCAATAAAGCATGCTCCAGCTAAATATCCTGGCATTAACATTAATATAATAAGCATCATCGTTAATTCTAATGAAATTAACATTACACCGATGCTCATTCCTGCATCTAATGGAATATTGAGCAATTGTAGTGGTTGTTTTTTTAACGATGCAAATGCCATTCTTGCATTGGCTAAAGTATTGATTCTGACACCAAAAGTGGCAACAATGTATGAGCCTAACATACCAATGATAGTCCATAACAAAATCAGTAGTACTCCGCCGATTCCAAATAATGTAACACCGTTTTCATCTTTTGCCAAAAATCCAAAATAGGTAGCAATGGCAATACCGATAAATAAGAATAAGATAATTAAAAATTTTCCTTGTTGTTTCAAATAGGTGGAGCATGTTTTGTAGATAACATCTGCAATTTCCAACATAGATTTATGAGCTGGAAGTTGCCGAATCTTAAGATATTGGTAAAAACCAAATAATAAACCTAACAATGTAACAACAAAGCCCCAATAAAGCAGATTCTCATTTTTTATGCCATCTGGAATTTTTAGATTGGCTTCACTTGCCAATAAAAGACTTGGTGATAATATTACCAACAATGTGGTAGCTGTTTTTCTAAACATAAAATTAAAGTTTTATTTATAAAATTATTTTGCTATTTGCTTCATTAATAAGGAGTTGTCCTTTTTTTTATTGTAATGTTCTTAAATTCAATATTAATTTTTGATTCATATTATAAATTTCTGCAAAGATAGCATTTTTTTTTATACAAAAATTATCAATGTGTAAAACTATAAGTTTTTTTTTGTTTTTTTTATTGACCAATAATAGAAAATATTATAAAAATGTTAAGAATTAATTATTTATTAGTTGTTATAACTAAGTATAAAAAAAATGACTATATATACTCTTTTGTTCAATTTTTTTTTGTAATTTTATATTTTTTTTATTTTTATGAGCAAAAGAGGAGAAACAAGAGATAGTATTTTAAATGCTGCGGCAAAGTTGTTTCATCGTAATGGTTTTGATAAAACATCAATGGATGAAATAGCCAAAGTAGTAGATAAAGCCAAAGGAGCGTTGTATTATTATTTTCCAAGTAAAGAGTATTTATATAAAGAAGTTGTGCGAGATGAAATGTTGCAAATAGAAGCACAATTGGAACAAATAGTTGATAATGGAAAATTGGTAATCTACGAAAAATTAAAACAATATCTATTGTTACGAATGAAATTGATAAAAAATTCAATGAATTTTTCGCAAACATCTCTTATCGGTTTGCGAGAAAAAACAGAAGATAGAAAAGTATTGGATTGCCTAAACGAAGTAAGAAATGATTTCGACCGTTGGGAAACGGCACAATTTGTTAAAATTATACAAATTGGCATTTTGTCAAATGATTTGAAAATAGATATTGATGTATCTGCGTTTGCCGATATGATGATAATGCTTTTAAAAGGACTTGAAGTACAATTTATTGCTCAAAACAAATACAATCAATATATTTTAACATTCAATTCATTGGTAGAATTGCTAATTTCAAGCATACAAACTATATCTATGATGAATATGCATTCATATACTCCAATAGATAAAAACGCTTGATAGAATAAAGAATTTTTTTCTAAAGAAAACATAAAGATTTTTTGAAAAAAAGGTGAAATTTGTTGATATAATTATTCAAAAAATGTTATTTTTGCACAATACTAAAAAATGATAAAAGTATCAAAAAAATAAAAGTAAGATAAAAAATAAAATATTGATATAAAAAAAAATAAGAAATGGAAAACAATAATTTTGCTTCACGTCATGTGGGACCTCGTCCATTAGATATTGAAAAAATGTTACAAACAATAGGAGTATCCTCTGTAGATGAGTTGATAGAACAAACAATACCTTCGCAAATACGCCTAAAATCACCATTGCAAATTGGTGCACCGATGAGCGAAAGTGAATTTTTGGCTCATGTAAGAGAATTGGCTTCAAAAAATAAAGTGTATAAAACATATATAGGTATGGGTTATTACAATTGTATAACTCCATCGGTTATTACACGCAATATATTAGAAAATCCAGGTTGGTACACTTCTTACACTCCTTATCAAGCAGAAATTTCTCAAGGACGATTAGAAGCATTATTGAATTATCAAACTGTGATTTCTGATATGACGGCAATGCCTTTGGCAAATGCTTCCTTGTTAGATGAAGCAACGGCAGCAGCAGAAGCAATGATTATGTTTTTCAATGCCAGAAGTCGCGAAATGCAAAAAGCAGGTGCTAATGTCTTTTTAGTATCTGAAGATATATATCCACAGACAAAACATGTTATTGCTACAAGAGCCAAATTATTGGGTATCAAAGTAAAAGAATGTAAAGAAAGTGAATTTGTTTTTACATCAGAAATATTTGGAGCTATTGTTCAATATCCAAATCAATGGGGAGAAGTAAAAGATTATAAAGCAATGGTAACCAATGCAAAAGCAAATGGTTCTCGTATTGTTGTTGCAACAGATTTAATGGCTTTAGCATTGTTGACACCTCCAGGAGAATGGGGAGCTGATTGTGTGATTGGTTCTACTCAACGTTTTGGCTTGCCAATGGGTTTTGGAGGTCCTACAGCTGGTTTCTTTGCTTGTACAGAAGATTTTAAACGTCAAATGCCAGGGCGTATCATTGGTATCACCATAGATAAACAAGGAAATAAAGCATATCGTATGGCATTGCAAACAAGAGAACAACATATCAAGAGAGAAAAAGCAACCTCTAATATTTGTACTGCTTCCGCTTTGATGGCGATAATGTCTGGTTTTTATGCTGCTTGGCATGGTCAAGAAGGTATTCGTTCTATCGCAATGAGAATAAATACTTTAACAGAAAAATTGAATTCTGAACTTGCTGCATTAGGATACAAACAACATAACAAAGCATTTTTTGATACTTTGGCAATAGAATGTCCAGTAAAAACTGATAAAATCAGAGAAATCGCATTGAAACATGAAATCAATTTCCGTTATATTTGTGAAGATTGTATAGGTATCAGTTTAGATGAAACAACTACTAAAGATGATGTAAATGAAATATTAGTAGTGTTGGCAGAAGCGGTAGGAAAAACTTATCAAGGAATCAAATGCGATGGTTCTTGTTCTGCATTGATAAATATGCCTAATGAATTAAAACGTACTTCTTCGTATTTAACTCATCGCGTTTTCAATACATATCATAGCGAAACAGAAATGATGCGTTATATGAAGATGTTGGAAGTTAAAGATTTATCATTAAATAGAGCAATGATTCCTCTTGGTAGTTGTACCATGAAATTGAATGCTGCAGCAGAAATGATGCCAATAAGTTTTGCTGGATTTCAAGCCATTCACCCTTTTGTTCCACAAGAACAAGTAGAGGGATATATGGAAATGATTCGTAACCTTGAATATTGTTTGGCAGAAATAACCAATTTTGCTGGAGTATCTTTACAACCAATGTCTGGTGCTTCTGGAGAGTATGCAGGTTTGGCTGTTATTAGAAATTATTTTGAAGCAAATAATGCAAGTCATAGAAATATTTGTTTGATACCATCTTCTGCTCATGGTACCAATCCTGCATCTGCTGCTATGGCAGGATTGAAAATTATTGTTATCAAAGCAACTGAAAGCGGAGAAATTGATATTGCAGATTTGAAAGAAAAAGCAGAAGCCAATAAAGATAATTTAGCATGTTTAATGGTAACATACCCATCTACTCATGGTGTATTTGAAGAAGGTATTTTAGATATTATCAAAATTATTCACGATAATGGTGGTTTGGTGTATATGGATGGTGCAAATATGAATGCACAAGTAGGTTTGACAAGTCCAGGTAACATGGGAGCAGATGTTTGCCACTTAAATTTACATAAAACATTTGCAATGCCTCATGGTGGTGGTGGTCCTGGTGTTGGTCCAATTTGTGTAAACGAAAAATTAGTAGATTTCTTACCAAATCATTCTCAAGTAACGACTGGTGGTAAATATGGTGATGCAGTTTCTGCTGCTCCGTTTGGTTATCCTATGTTGTTACCTATTACTTATGGCTATATCAAAATGTTAGGCTCAGAAGGTTTAGCAGAAGCAACTAAATATGCTATCTTAAATGCTAATTATATGATGACGCGTTTGAAAGATACTTACAAAATACTTTATACAGGAAGTAAAGGTAGGGTAGCACATGAAATGATATTAGATTGTAATTCATTTAGTTTGAGTGCTCAAGTAGGAGATATTGCAAAACGTTTGATGGATTATGGTTTCCATGCTCCAACTGTTGCTTTCCCTGTTCATGGTACTTTAATGGTAGAACCTACAGAAAGTGAGCCTTTGACAGAAATGGATAGATTGTGCGATGCTTTGATTTCTATTCGTCAAGAAATTGCAGAAATAGAGAGTGGAGTTGCTGATAAAGAAAATAATGTTATTAGTAACGCACCTCATACTATGCATGTCGTTTGTTCCGATGAATGGAATCGTCCTTATTCTCGTCAAAAAGCGGCTTTCCCTATGTCTCATGAAGATAAATATTGGCCTACAGTATCCAAAATTGATGATGCTTATGGTGATAGAAATCTTGTTTGTCGTTTAGCAGAATAGTAGATTGTTTATGATTATCCCAGAGACAACTAAAATTTTCTCTGGGATAATTTTGAATAAATGAAATAGTAAACTGAATTTTTTAATGTGATGTTTTTTAAGAGTAATTGTGCCAATTACTCTTTTTTTATATCTAGATATAAAAAAAGAACATCATTTCTATCAAGAAATGATGTTTTGTTTTGTAGTAATTCTCTCCTTTTAACCGTGTCAAAGTGGTTATTCCAATAAGACGGGTAAAATAAGCAGTACAAATACGTAAAATTATATAGCAATAATTGTGCCAAAGTGCTTATTTTTGGAGGAAAAACCATAAAAAAAATTAATTTTTTTTGTAATATATTAATAGTCAGTGAGAAAAAATTTATAAAAAAACAAAAAAAATCCTCCAAATTTTGGAGGATTTTTTTATTATTGGTGAAAAAACTTTATCTTTTTAAAAGAGGAGAGTCTGTTACACTTGGAATTGGTCCTGTATATGACGCTGAAACTTGTCCTTCATTCCAATTGAGTGTTACCTTGTAATTATTATCAGTTTTTTCAATTACAACATTTCCTACAAAATCACCAGATTGTTGGAAAACTTCTCCAACATTGTTTACTTCGTAATTAATCCATACGTGAGAATTTAACCAAGTTTGATTTCCTGCTGTATTTTCAAAAGTATAAGTTCCAGGAGATAGTAAATCATCATTGCAAAATAATCCGATATTGAGGTAATGCAACGTGTCGTAATGTGTGTTTTCTTGACCATCTTTTGATATTGTTTTTTCAACTTTTTTATACAAGAACAACTCTATGTAATTACGAGGCATATCCTGATCCATATATTTTTTACCATGATTCCATTGACCTGCAGTGGTTAATTCATAAGTAGTGCCATCGACGGTAAGAGTACCTCCAGTATTTTCTACTACTTCTTCTATTTCATCATCATCACTATCATCTCCACAAGATGTAAATCCTATGGATAATGCTGCTGCCATTAGGGCAATAAAAAAAAATTTTCTTCTCATTTCCAAATAATTTTAGTAAATAAATAAATTAATTAAACTTTTGCAAAGATAATTCTTTTTTTTATATGTTTTTCAATTTGGAATATATTTTTTTCTTATAGAATTTAGTTTTGAACGATATGAATAGCAGTTTTCAGACCATCAATAGCCGCACTCATAATACCACCAGCGTATCCAGCTCCTTCGCCGACAGGAAAAATGCCATTAATAGAAGATGTTCTATTTTCTCCACGAATTATTCTTAATGGGGAAGAAGAACGTGTTTCAACTCCTGTCAATACTGCATCTGGCTGAAAAAATAAATGTAATTTTTTGTTAATTAAAGGTATAGCTTCTTTTAAGGATTGAGTCACAAAAAGAGGTAAACAAGATTGGAAATCAGAAAAAGCAACTCCATGAGGATAAGAGGGAATTACAGACCGATGTTTAGAGGCTATTTGGTTGTGTAAAAATTCTCCCATAAGATTGGCAGGAGCTTGGTAGTTGCCTGTAATCTTGAAAGCCGCTTTTTCGTATTTTTCTTGGAATGCAAAACCATCTAATGGGCTATTTTTGTAAAAATCGTTAGTATTGATACCGACTAATAATGCGGCATTGGCATTGGTTTTATCGCGTTTTTTCTCACTCATTCCATTAGTGACAATAGCGTTGGGTTCACTTGTGGAAGCCATAACAAGACCACCAGGACACATACAAAAAGAATACACACTTCGTTCTTTTAAATGAACAACACTTTTGTAAGAAGCATTGGGTAAATAATGTGCAAAATTTCCATATTGCATCTTATTAATCGTTTTTTGTAGATGTTCAACACGGACACCCATAGAAAATGGTTTTGCTTCCATTGCAATACCTTTATGATATAAATGTGTAATGGTATCTCTTGCTGAATGTCCTAAACATAGTAAAATGTGTTTGGTTTTAACTTTTAGTCCATTGTTGCAAATAGCAATGAGAGTTTCTTTTTCTTGTTGAAAATCAGTAAAAATAGTGTTAAAATAGAATTGTCCACCTAAAGAAATAATTTCTTCTCTTATATTATGGACAACTTTTTCCAAGTAATTGGTGCCAATATGAGGCATTGCATTGTAAAGAATGTCTTCGCAGGCACCATGAGTATAAAATTCATTTAGAATATGAAAATTGTATGGAGAATTTAGATTGGTTGTTAATTTTCCATCGGAAAATGCTCCTGCACCACCTTCTCCAAATTGAATATTTGAATTTTCGTTTAATATTTTATTGATAAAGAAATTGTTAACTTCTTTCTTTCGCTCTTCGATACAACTGCCGCGTTCTATAATTATTGGTTTGGCATTGCAACGAGCAAGATATAAGGCGGAAAACATTCCTGAAGGTCCAAAGCCAATAATGACAGGTTGATATGGGTGTTTCCAATTGTAGTATGGAATTTCTGATTGCGGAGAGTAAGATATAATATTTTTATTATCAATAAGATAAGAATAATCTTTGTTGAGTTTGATATAAAATTGATAATTATAACAGATATCATTTTTTCTACGGGCGTCAATAGCAGAATGTAAGATTTTGAAATCTAAAACATCATTTTTTTTGATTTGTAATTTTTTTATTACCAAATCTTTAATGTCTTTCTGATAAGAAACACTAACTTTAAAATTTAAAATTTTAATTTCCATTTAAAATATGTTTGGCTGTTAAATATGCACTTGCAAATGCAAAAAAAAGATTGTATCCACCGCAAATACCATCAATATCAAGCATTTCTCCGATAGCATAAAGATTTTTGTATTTTTTTATTTCAAAATAGGGAGTGATTTCTTCTGTTGATATGCCTCCTGAACATACTTGTGCATAATCAAAATCGTAAGTATTATCTATTTGTAATTCAAATTTTTGAATATTAAATGCTTTTTTCTGATAAAGTTCGTTTAATTTTGGATGCAAAATTCCCAATAATGTGTTATATTTTTGTAAATGAGCGGATACATTGTAATTTTCATCATGATGTACCAAATTGAGAACGATGCTACAATTTTGTTTGTCTTTTAGTCGATTGTAATAAGCAGAAGCGTTAAGGATAACAATGCCAGAAATACCGTCTTCTTTAAAAGTTATTTCTCCTTTTTCTTTGAACAACAATTGGTTATCTTTGTAAAGATGTACAATGGATTTGGTTCGACAACCAAACAACATTTTGGGATAATTTTTTATTTTAAATCCACAAAGAGAAGGTCGATATTTTGATGTATTTAATTTTAAATCAAATAGATAGTTGTTGTATTTATCTCGATTGGCTTTAATCATTCCTGCAGGAGTACCAGAAGCTAAAATTACAATATCGAACAAAGTTTCAAAATCATTGATTTGCCACTTTTGATTAATAGATTTGATATTGTTAACGTTGTATTGGTATATGATTTTTGTATTTTTTTGAATATTGTTGACAAGTACATCTACCACAGTTTGCGAAAATTCAGTGATTGGATAAACACGATGTTCTTCATCTATTTTCATTTGCAAACCGAAAGATTCAAATTCTTGTTTTAGATGATAAGCATTGAATTTTTGAAGTAAATTTTTGATAAACAATTTGTTATTATAGCATTCAGGTGAGATTTGCATATTGAAAATATTTGCTTTTCCACCGCCAGAGGCTTTGAGTTTTGTGGCTAATTTGCTATTTCTTTCAAAAATATAAGTATTTATCGTATTGTATTTCGATAATTGTTTGGCTAAAAATAAGCCTGCAGAACCACCTCCAATAATTGCTATATTCTTCATAAATACAAAGGTAGCATTTTTTTTATTATCATATAGTAAAAAAATTATAGATTCAACAATCAAATAATATTTTAGTGAACAGTATATTTAGGAATATCAGCGTAGGAGGAGGCGTAAAGTAGTTGATAAAGATTGTACATAAGCATATAATCTAATCCAGAAAAATTACCTGTAAGGTTACTGCCTTCAAATTGTTCGCTAAAAGTTGCTCTATAACGATAGGTATATGCCCACCCACCTTTGGAAAAATTGTCTGGAAATGTTGCAGATTTGTAATTATATGGTCCATATTGAGGAGCGGTATTTAATTCGGCGTTTATTGCTTGTCGTTCATTGTCATTACCTATTTTATCATGCAAAAAACGCCATAAACTAACATAAAAAGTTCGCCAATCGTGCTGTTTACTTCCCTTTGTCCAATAGCAATTTTTGATAATGTGTTTTTCAGTATTTTTGCCCCAACTATCCCCAATCGCTCCGAGCGTACATGCCATAGAACGATTCCATTCTTGATTGCCCGGAATACCATTACCACATATTTTCCATATATAATACATATTGTTGATGCCAATAGGAATTCTAAATTTCCCATTTTTGGAATATTGTTTTAAACTATTGGCGTAATCTTTGCTTGAGAATTTGTTGATAAAATTATCAATAGATTTTTCTGTAACTGCCGCTGCCGCCGCTGCTATACCATAAGCAAAAAATGAAGTGTTACCTCCTGTGGATTCGGATATGATTTCACAAGTTGGACCTTTGATGATATAACCATCATTAGAACATCTGTTTTGTTGATTTTTGCCGATAATATGTAAAGTAATAATTTCGAATAAATGTTTTGCGATTTCTTGCCTTTCTGGAACACATTTTGCCAATAAAGCGAATCCCATCATAATTCCGTATGCTTCATCTTGACTCATCATTTCTTTTTGTGCATATACTTGAAAAAGCCCGTCAATATATGCGGGCATACCTTTGGGTAAGCCTCGAAAATAACCGCTATCTGTCAAAAAAATATGACTACTATCTAAATTTTGATTCAATATTTTTTGATGAGAAATTCCTTGACTATTGGTATCTTTTAGAAATGATAGGGGAACGTTTTCACGAATAAAACAGCCGTCAAGTTTATCTTCGATACCATAAATATGTTCAAATTTATCCATTTGATTGCAATAAGTATTTATGGCAGCGTCAATTTCAAATAGTGTTTTTTGAGCATTAAGCGTATCTTTTTGTTGCATTAATAAAGCATATTCTGTAGAAAGCACTCCGAGGTAGTAGCCCCAAATAACACCTTGTTGTCCAAAACAAATTTTTGAACCCATATACCGATTTCGATTGCCAATTACAAAACTTTCACCGGGCTGTTTGCCAACAACAATAAAGTACTGATTGAATCGTTGACGATAAAATTTATACTTTTCCAAGTTAATTTGCTCATTTTGAGCAATCAAATTGGAAAAATGAAAGGCGATAAAAATCAAAAAGCCACAAATTAGTTGTTTCATAGAGATAAATATTTAAAAAAAAAGCACTCTTTATTAAAGAATGCTTTGTGACTCCGGCAGGATTCAAACCTGCAACCTTCTGATCCGTAGTCAGATGCTCTATTCAGTTGAGCCACGGAGCCGTTATTGTTTTGGATTGCAAAAGTACAAAAAAAATATATACAAACAGCAAAAAAGTAGATTTTTTTTTGAAAAAAATTACTTTTCGTGATTAGAATGATTTTCAATTGTTTTAAAGTTTTGTATTTTAATTATTTATCGTTATGTCAACATAAATACGGTATTGTAGATAGTGGCAAAAATGACCATTTTATATCTTGTCAAATGTCGAAAATAGGGGATACAATTGAAAAATGTATCAAAGGGAGTGTCTAAAAATGTAATAAAAATAAGTTTTGAATGAAAAATGCTTCCAAATTGGAAAGAAATTTTTATAAGAATTTTAGAAAATAAACCTAAATAGTTGACTTATAAATATAAAAATGTTTTTTTGTTATTTGTAATATTTTGATAATCAGGTGTTTTATGTTTTTTTAGAATAATGATAAAAAAAAAGCAAAAATTTGAGTTTTGTATTGAAAAAAATACGAAATTTGCACATTAAATTTTTAACATAAAAAATATAGATTATGCCAGTAAGAATTAGATTACAAAGACGTGGAAAAAAAGGTCAACCTTTTTATCATGTAGTAATTGCGGATGGTCGTGCACCCCGAGATGGACGTTTTATAGAAAAAATTGGCACATACAATCCGCTAACACACCCAGCAACTATCGTTCTTAATGAAGAAAGAGCCTATCATTGGGTACTTTGCGGAGCACAACCTTCAGATACCGCTCGAATGATTCTCAAAAGAGAAGGTATTTATATGAAAAAACACCTTGCAGGTGGTGTTCAAAAAGGTGCTCTCACTCAAGAGCAAGCAGATGCTAAATTAGCCGCTTGGAAAGAAGAGAAAGCACGTAAACTCAGCGATGAAAAATTGAATTTAATTAATGCTCGTAAAGCAGAAAACAAAAAACGTTTGGAAGCAGAAACAAAAGTAAGAGAAGCAAAAGAAGCAATTGTTGCTGAAAAACGTCAAGCAGAAGCCGCTAAAAAAGCGGAAGAAGCCGCAGAAAAACAAGCAGAAGTAGCCGCTGAAACTGAAGTTGAAGCAACTGAAGAATCTGTTGCTGAAGCAACTACAGAACAAACGGATGCTCAATAATTTACCTTCCTTATGTTTAGCGACTTTTTCTATTTGGGTAAAGTTACCAAACATTTTGGATTGATAGGTGAAGTTTCGGTTTTTATCGATAGCGATGAACCTCAAAAATATTATAATATGGAATCAGTTTTCTTTGATATAGAAGGGGAACTGATTCCTTTTTTTATTGAAAATATCAAAATCAAGTCCAACAATCAATTAATAATTAAATTTGCCGATGTAGATGAAAATAATGTAAATCAGTTGATTGGTTTAGAAATGTATCAACCTAAGACAATGTTACCAGAGTTAACAGGTAATAAATTTTATTATCATGAAGTTTTGCACTTTGAAGTAATTGATGAACAACGAGGTAAATTGGGAGAGATAAATGAAATATTGGAATATCCAGCACAAGCAGTATTTAGTATCTTGCACCCCAAAGGAGAAATTTTAATTCCAATAGTAGATGAATATATCAAAAAAGTAGATAGAGAAAATAGAATTATAGAGATAAATGCTCCTTCTGATTTGATTGATATATATATAGGAGAATAAAAACGTAGAATAATAAATTTTAATGATATTTAACTAATAAACAAAAGGCTGCAAATTGCAGCCTTTTGTTGTTTAAACAGAAAATATACTACTATTTTTCAGCATTTCTATATTCTGCAACAATACCTTTTACGTCAGCAGGAGCAAGTCTTCCATAAACTTTGTCACCAACTAAAGCAACAGGTGCTAAACCGCATGCACCTACACAACGTAAAGAAGTAAGTGAGAACAAGCCATCTTTATCGGTTTCACCAACATTGATACCAAGTTCTTTTTGGAATGCTTCCAATACTTTTTCAGCACCGCGAACATAGCAAGCAGTTCCCATGCAAACAGAAATAGGGTATTTTCCTTTTGGAGTCATTGTGAAGAATGAATAGAAGGAAACAACACCATAAACTTTTGCTGTAGGAATATGTAAACAACTTGCTATTAATTCTTGAGCCTCAGCAGGTAAATAGCCAAGAAAGTCTTGAGTTTGGTGCAAAACATTGATTAATTCGCCAGGGTTATTATTGAATTTGTTACAAATTTCAACAATTTTATCACTGACCTCTTTTTTCATTTTTATAATTATCTTTTTGTCCATTTCTTTCTTAATTTTATTGATTAAAATTATTTATCTAAATCAATTTCTATAGTTGTTTGTCTATCGAAATAGTGAGTGTGGAGCAATTCGTGAGATTTGTGACCACAAGGTTCTCCCAAAAATTCCTTATAAATTGCTTGGATAGAAGGATTTTCATGAGATTTGCGGATAGGCATGTCTTTATCTGCTTGATAAATTGCATTCCAACGAGCCTTAACAACTTCAGAATTACCATGGTGGAAAGGTTGACCACCACCATCGATACAACCACCAGGACAAGCCATAATTTCAATAGCATGATATTGGCATTTACCAGCTTTGATGTCTTCCAAAAGTTGACGAGCGTTGTGTAAACCATGAGCGATTCCGATATTTAATTTAATACCATCAATATCAATAGTAGCAGAACGAACGCCTTCCAAACCACGAAGTTCTTCGAAGTCAATTTTAGGAAGAGGTTTTTTGGTAATAACTTCGTATGCAGTACGAACAGCAGCTTCAATAACACCACCTGTAGTACCGAATATTACAGCAGCACCTGTAGATTCGCCAAGAGGACTATCGAATTCAGCATCAGGAAGAGCAGTGAAATCAATGTTTGCTAATTTAATCAATTGAGCTAATTCTCTTGTTGAAATAGAATAATCTACATCTGGATTACCATTAACTTTGAATTCATCACGACCACATTCATATTTTTTCGCTAAACAAGGCATAACAGAAACGGAAATCATATCTTCACGTTTAACGCCAATTTTATCAGCGAAATAAGTTTTAGCAATAGCACCAAACATTTGTTGAGGTGATTTTGCTGTTGAAGGAAGTTCTTTCATATCTGGGAATTGGTGTTCAAAGAATTTTACCCAAGCAGGACAACAAGAAGTTAACATAGGTAATTTAACATCTTTGTCTCCGTTTAGATATTTAGTTAAACGACCAATTAATTCGGTACCTTCTTCCATGATAGTTAAGTCAGCACTCCAATCTGTATCGAATACATAATCAAAACCAAGTGCTTTCAAAGCTGCTGTAAGTTTGCCAGTTACAATAGAACCTGGTTTCATACCGAATTCTTCACCGAGAGCAACGCGAACTGCTGGAGCAACTTGAACAACAGTTTTCTTAGTTGGGTCGGTAAGTGCACGTAAAATTTTGCTTGTATGGTCAACTTCAGACAAAGCACCAACAGGACAAACGGCAACACATTGACCGCAGAAAGTACATGGAGAATGGTCTAAATGTTGGTTAAATGCTGTAGAAACAACAGCAGGGAAACCACGTTCAATAGCCGACAATGCACCTACTGTTTGCATTTCGTTACACATAGTTTCGCAACGACGGCACATGATACATTTGTTCATATCACGAATAATAGAAGGAGAAAATTCTACTTGATATTGAGATTGTTCGTGAGATGGTCCTACAAATGGATTTTCGCGGATACCAAAACGGATAGCCATTTTTTGTAATTCACAATTACCATTTTTTGAACATTGTAAGCAATCATTTGGGTGGTCGCTTAAAATGAGTTCTAAAACAGTTTTACGAGCGTTGATAACACGCATAGAATTGGTACTAACAACCATATCAGGCATACATTCGGTAACGCATGCTGGAGCCAAGTTTCTACGACCTGCAACTTCAACAACGCATATACGACAACTACCTGGTTTGTTGTGTACATTTAAGCCTTTCAATTCGAAATGGCAAAGAGTAGGTATGCTAATACCTATACTTTGAGCAGCTTTGAGAATGGTGGTTCCTTTTGCTACTTCAACTTCTCTGTTATCTATTGTTAATTTAATTTTATCCATTATAATTCCCCCTTTCTATTTTATACTAATTGCGTTGAACTTACATTTATCCACACAAGTACCGCATTTGATACAAAGTTCTTGATTGATTTCATGTGGCATTTTAACAGTTCCATTGATTGCACCAACAGGACAATTGCGAGCACAAGCGGTACAGCCTTTACATTTATCTTGTTCGATAATGTATTGTTTCAAAGCTTTACATTGACCAGCAGGACATTTTTTGTCAACTACGTGTGCAACATATTCATCCCAGAAATTATCAATTGTAGATAAAATTGGGTTTGGAGATGTTTGACCTAAACCACACAATGCTGTATCTTTGATAACTTTACTTAAGTTTTTCAATTGTTCAAGGTCTTCCATTGTTCCTTTACCGTCAGAAATTTTGGTTAAAATTTCATGTAATCTCTTATTACCGATACGGCATGGAGAACATTTACCACAAGATTCTTCTACAGTAAATTCGAGGTAGAATTTTGCAACAGAAACCATACAAGAAGTTTCATCCATTACAATCATACCACCAGAACCCATCATAGAACCTGCAGCGATTAAGTTATCATAATCAATAGGAGTATCAAGGAATTCTTCAGTTAAGCAACCGCCAGAAGGACCTCCGGTTTGAACTGCTTTGAATTTTTTACCCCCTTTGATACCGCCACCGATTTCGAAAATAACTTCTCTCAATGTGATACCCATAGGAACTTCTATCAAACCTACATTGTTGATTTGTCCAGCCAATGCAAATACTTTTGTACCTTTAGATTTTTCAGTACCAATAGAAGAGAACCATTCCCAACCTTTGTTAATAATAACAGGAATGTTAGCAAATGTTTCTACATTATTTACATTAGATGGTTTTTTCAAATAACCTTCTTGAGCAGGGAATGGTGGTTTGAATGTAGGTTCACCACGTAAACCTTCCATAGAGTGGATTAATGCAGTTTCTTCACCACAAACGAATGCACCTGCACCATAACGTAATTCAATGTCGAAATCGAATCCGCTACCAAAAATATTTTCACCTAATAAACCATATTCACGTGCTTGGTCTATTGCTATACTTAAACGTTGTATTGCTAATGGGTATTCAGCACGAATGTAAACTAAACCTTTGGTAGCACCGATACAGAATCCACCAATAGTCATTGCTTCGATGATAGAGTGAGGGTCCCCTTCCAAAATAGAACGGTCCATGAATGCACCAGGGTCACCTTCATCGGCATTACATATCATATATTTTTGGTCAGCAGCGTTTTTGCTTGCAATTTCCCATTTCAAACCTGTAGGGAAGCCACCGCCACCACGACCTCTAAGACCAGATTTCTTTATAATATCTATAGTTGCTTGTGGGTCGTTTTGTTCTAATACAGATGCGATTGCAGAATAACCGTCTCTTGCGATATATTCATCAATATTTTCAGGATTGATAAAACCGCAGTTACGTAAAGCGATACGCATTTGTTTTTTGTAGAAACCCATGTGTTTTGAGTCAGAAACGTGTTCTTTGTTTTCTGGGTCTAAATAAAGTAAACGTTCTACTTTTCTACCTTTGATAATGTGTTCTTTGATTATTTCTTCACAATCTTCTGGTGTTACTTGTGTATAAAAGGTATTATCTGGTAACATTTTTACGATAGGACCTTTTTCACAGAAACCAAAACAACCAGTTTGAATAACTTGAACGTCATTATCTAAATTGTTTTGTTTAAGAATATCTTTAAAATTGTCTACAATTTTGTCACTTTTTGAAGCACGACATCCTGTACCGCCACAAACAAGAATGTGATATTTATAACTTGCCATTTATAACCTCCTTATTTTTATTATTTATCAATTGATTGATAGTTTTGAGGGATAACACCTTCCAATAATTCGTTGTTTAAAATGTACTTGTTAACAAGTTCTTTTGCTTTTTCTATGTTAACGTTTCCAAAAACAACTGGATCTTGTCCCGGCTTTTTTACCTCAACTGTTGGTTCTGCATAGCAGTAACCCATACAACCTGTTTGGGTAACTACTACTTCAACTTTTTTGTTTTCGCATTCGTCAATAATTGCTTCCATTACTTGTTTTGCTCCTGCGGCAATTCCACAAGTAGCCATAGCAACTTTAATTTGCACTATCGACTCGTTGCGTTCTCCTTTTTCCCTCAAATTGATTGAGTTTTGAAGATTTTCTTTTTTCTTCTTCAAATCGGCTAAAGATTTAATCTTATCCATAATGAGTGATTAATTGAATGTTATTAAATTGTATTAACTGTATATCTTAATTTTACAAAGAACAATTAGGTTTTCTATTTCCTTTGAATAGGAAATATCTAACCTTTTTTCTTTACGTTTGCAAAGATAATATTTTTTTTAATGCAAATTATTCGATAAAAAAATCTTTAATTATTCTAAATTTTGAAGTTAAATATTTTATTATTAGTATTTTAAAGTTATGTTTTTTGAGCATAATGAGAAATTTTTTTTTATTATATCTTTAAAAACAAGAAATTTTTTCAAAATATTTGTTTGTCTATTGCGTTGGTAGAAGTAAGATAATTTTTTTTAGTTTTGTTTTGTCATGCATTGTTTAACCGATTATGATGTAAAATTGTTAGTTGCTTTCAACGAAGCATTGAAATGCAAGAAGAAATTTATTGATATTTTCATACAAAATGGATTTCCTGAATTGGCAGCATTGGCAAATGCTATCAATTCCGATGTTGAAGCTTTGCATTGGTTGTTAAACAATGGCTATCCAGAATTTGCAGTTTTAAGCAATGCTATTGATGGTGAAGAAAATGCAATAAAGTGGTTGGAAAAATATAATTTGACTTTTCTTTCTACATTTGCGGCTGCTTGTAGGCAAGAAACAGAAGCAATTAAATGGTTTGCAGATAGAGATTTACGAGTTTTTATTATGATTATTGCGACCATACACGATATTTTACGTTTTCAATCTTGGGATTCCTCAGATTGGCATAGAAGACGTAGGGAATAATATGATGATTTAAATTTTTTTGATGTTGATAAAAAATATTTTGCAGAAATAAGTTTTTGTATTATAGTTTTTTGTATCTTTGCTTTCTGATAATTTAGGAAAAATAATCAATTAAAATATATTGTAATACGTTGAGTATTATGATTTTAGGCTATAAATTTCAAATCTAAACAAGGATGAAAGTTTATCAAACAAATGAAATTCGAAACATTTCCTTATTAGGAAATTCAAGGTCAGGAAAGACCACATTAGCAGAAGCCATGCTTTTTCATGGTGGCGTAATAAGTCGTAGAGGTAACATAGATGATAAAAATACAGTTTCCGACTATCGCGAGATAGAGTTAGAGCGAGGTAATTCCATCTATTCAACAGTGCTTTATAGTGAATATAATGGCGTTAAAATCAATATGATAGATTGCCCTGGTTTTGACGACTTTGTAGGAGAAGTAGTAAGTGCATTGCGTGTTACTGATGCTGCTTTGATGGTAGTTAATGCTCAAAATGGTGTTGAAGTTGGTACAGAAATTCAATGGCGTTGGGCCAAAAAAATGAATACTCCTGTGATTTTTGTTGTAAATCAATTGGAGCATGACAAAGCAAATTTTGACGAAACTATCCGTCAATTGAAAGAAGAATTTGGTAACAGTATTACAGTTACTCAATATCCAGTAAATGCAGGTGCTGGTTTTGATGCAGTGATAGATTTGCTACAAATGAAAATGTTGAAATTCCCCGCAAATGGAGGAAAAATGATTGTAGAAGAAATCCCTGCAAGTGAGGCAGATAAAGCGGCAGATTTGCAAGCGATATTAATAGAAAATGCTGCAGAAAACGATGAATCTCTAATGGAAAAATTCTTTGAAGAAGGTACATTATCAGAAGAAGAAATTATTAGAGGTTTGAAATTAGGTATCAGAGATAGAGGCATATTCCCTGTATTGTGTTGTGCAGCAAAATCTGACCAAGGTGTAGAACGCGTAATGGAATTTGTAATCAATAATTGTCCTGCACCAAATGAATCTAAAAATATTGTGAAAAACAATAAAGGTACTGAATTGAAATGTGATGCTACCAATCCATTTTCTGCATTTGTATTCAAAACTTCTATCGAACAACATGTTGGAGAAGTATCTTTTATGAAAATTTATGCAGGAGAAGTTACAGAAGCAATGGACGTTGTTAATGGTGTGAATGCATCAAAAGAACGTATTTCTCAACTTTTGTGTATTGCTGGTAAAAATCGTGAAAAAATTGCAAAAGCAGTTGCTGGAGATATAGTGGCTACTATTAAATTAAAGAGTGTTTTCAATCAACATACTCTCAATTCACTAAAAAATGCTGATGATGTTATAGAACCAACTGAATATCCAGAACCAAAATTCCGTACCGCAGTAAAAGCAAAAGAAACTTCAGAAGATGAAAAATTGGGTGCTATTTTGAATGATATTCGTAAAACAGACCCAACATTCTTGATGGAACAATCAAAAGAGTTGAAACAAACTATTATTTCTGGACAAGGAGAACAACATCTTAATATTATAAAATGGATAATTGAAAATATTAACAAAATAGCGATAGAATATTACGCTCCTAAAATTCCATATCGTGAAACTATTACCAAATCTGCAGAAGCAATGTACCGTCATAAAAAACAATCTGGTGGTGCTGGTCAATTTGGTGAAGTTCACATGTTGATAGAACCTTATACAGAAGGTATGGCTAACCAAACTAAATATCCTATCAGAGGTACTGAAAGTTATGATTTGCCATGGGGTGGAAAATTAATATTCAACAACTGTATCGTTGGTGGTGCTATTGATGCTCGTTTTATGCCTGCTATTCTTAAAGGTATAATGGAAAAAATGGAAGAGGGACCTCTTACTGGTTCTTACGCTCGTGATATTGTTGTAAATATTTACGATGGTAAAATGCACCCAGTAGATTCCAATGAAATGGCATTTAAATTAGCAGGACGTAATGCATTTAGAGAAGCGTTCAAAAATGCTGGTCCTCGTATTTTGGAACCTATTTACGATGTTGAAGTTTTTGTTCCATCTGATAATATGGGTGGTGTAATGACAGATTTACAAGGTCGTAGAGGTATCGTGATGGGTATGGATAGCGAAGGTAAATTCCAAAAATTGCGTGCCAAAGTTCCATTGGCTGAAATGAATAAATATTCAACTTCATTGAGTTCTTTAACAAGTGGTAGAGCCTCTTATGGTATGAAATATTCTGAATATCAACAAGTTCCTGCTGATGTTCAATCTGCATTGCTTAAAGCATACGAAGAATCTCAAACTGAAGAAGATTAATAGATTAAACAATATTGGACAAAAGGCAACAATTGTTAATTGTTGCCTTTTTTATCATATCATACAAAGATGTTTAAAAAATGAATGATGCAAAAGTTGTTTTAGTCACGGGAGCCTCTTCAGGGATAGGGGAGCAAGTGGTAATGATGATGCTTGAAAAAGGTTATATTGTTTATGCTGCGGCTCGAAGAGTGGAAAAAATGAAAACTATTGAAGAAAAAGGAGGGCATGTTTGTTTTATAGATTTGACAAATGATGATTCTATAAAATCTTGTGTGTCAGAAATTTATAATAAAGAAGGGGGAATAGATATTCTTGTGAACAATGCTGGTTATGGTTCGTATGGAGCAATAGAAGATGTGTCTATAGATGAAGGACGACGACAATTTGAAGTCAATTTGTTTGGATTGGCTCGTTTGACACAATTAGTATTGCCTGCTATGCGTAAAAAAGGTTGGGGGAGAATAGTCAATATTTCTTCTATTGCGGGTTGGGTTTATAGTCCGTTTGGTGCGTGGTATTATGCTACCAAACATGCTTTAGAGGGTTGGACAGATGCTTTACGAACAGAGGTAAAAACTTGGGGAATAGATGTTGTTCTTGTTGAGCCAGGGCTTGTTTTTACCGATTGGGGTATTATTGCTGCAAAAAATCTTGAAAAAAATTCCGCACAAGGTGTTTATGCTCTTCGAGCTAAACGTGTTGCAAATTTAATGACAAAATTGTATTCAGAAGGAGTTTATCCAACGGTGCCAGAAAAATTAGCAAAAGTAATTGTAAAAGCCGCTGTGATAAAATATCCTAAAACCAGATACAGAAAAGGATTTGGTGTTAATTCTTTTTACTGGAGTAGAAGAATTTTGCCAGACAAATGGTTTGATTATATCGTTTGTAAAATTATTGGTGGATAATAACGTGATTTATAGAATTTAATAATATTTTAAGCATAATTTATAATGTTAAAAAAGAATCAAGCCTCATTAGCATATCGATTGTTACATCAGTATTCTAAATGGATGATATTTATTTGGTATGATATTGTAGAAGTGATTGGAAAAGAGAATATTCCAAAGAATAAGCCTTGTATATTGTTGCCTTGTCATCAGAATGCTTTGATGGATTGTGTTACTTTATTGGCAATTTTTGAACAACCTATTACATTTTTTGCTCGTTCTGATATGTTTGCGACTTCTTTTTTAGCAAAAATAATGCATTTTTTGAAAATAATGCCTGCATATCGACAAAAAGAAGGATTTCAAAATGTAAAAAAGAATGAAGATAATTTTCATATTGCGGAATCTATTCTAAAAAATGGTTTCCCTTTGTGTATTATGCCAGAAGGTGGACAAGATGAAAAACATTATTTGAGAAATTTTGTTAAAGGAGCATTTAGAATTGCATTTTCTACTCAAGAACAACTTTCTGATGAACAATCCGTACTTTTATTGCCTATAGGATTGCATCACGAACATTACGATAAAGTAGGTTATTCTTTACTTATCAATATTGGACAACCAATTGCAGTAAAGGATTTTTATCCTGAATACAAAAAAAATCCTGCAGTTGCATTGAATCATATTAAAGATTTTGCTCAAGAAACTCTTCGTTCATTGATGTTGGATATCCCTAATAATAAATATTATGATATTTTGTTGATTACAAGTGAATTAATTGTAAATAATGAACTTGAAAAACAAAATAAAGAATTGACTTTAATTAATAAAATAAATGAACAACAAAAGATAGTCAATCGTTTATATGAGTGTGCCAATGAATCTTTTTTGCAAAAAATGCGTTGCTTGACAAATGATTTAAAATCCAAATGCTCAAATATAACTGATATGATTGCAGTTTGTCAAAAAGGCTTTTCTATTAAGAAGAATCTATGTTTTGTTTTGTTAACTTGTCCGATATTTTTATTTACTGCTATTGTGGATTTTCCGATATGGTTTTTGTTCGGTTGGATAGACAAAAAAGGAAGTATTGGTTTTGTTGCTACGATTAAATATGGTGTTTGGCTTTTGCTTGTTCCGATATACCATGTTGTTATTGCATTGATAGTTGCATTATTATTTCATTCTTGGATTTTATTTGTTGTTTCTTTCTTGGTAATGACTTTTTTATCTGTATTTACTATAAAATACATTAGAAAATATCGACAATTTTATTGTTGGTTGTTACGAAAAAAAGTACAAACTATAATTAACCAAATGAAAGAATTGATATTGAACATAAAATAAGAAAAAGCAGAGAATTAAAAATTCTTTGCTTTTTGAATCTATAAAATAACATTTTTTTCAAAAAAATGATATATCTTAATTTTTTTTATATTTTTGCATTTAGAATTATAAAAAATCATAAAGGAAGAAAATTGTATTAGAAAAATTATTAATTAATCAAAAAAAAATACAGCTATGGACAACAACATAAAAGATTTGCTTGAGATATGGGAAAAGAAAATAGACACGGACAAGTTAAAAGAACTTGCTAAGAAACTGATGAATGAATATTGTATTTACAATGGTCAATATCATTATCGTCCTATAGAAATAGAGTTCTATATTTATGATAAGGATAAGCACGCAGACGAACATGTATATTACCGAAATAAGAAGGCTGGTGAATTATTTTTTCATTATAGTGGCATGGATATTTGTTTTGAAAGTTCATCTCCACAACCAAATAATGGAAATAAAGATGTTCGTTTCGGAGGAATTTTGATTCGTGCATTAGAAAGAATCGAAAGCGACAATCAATTATTTGGAGGTCCGCTTGTTTGCATGTGTGAAATAATTAATACTGCAACTGAGAAATGTAAAGTTAAAAAAAAACCTATATCTGAATCAAAAAATATTGATACATTTGGGCAACGAGTTGGCATTAAAGCAAAAAACGAAAAAGATACTTTCTATAACAAAAAATATCGATTTGTAAGACAAGATATAGTTGAAAAAGTACAACAGAAAAATAAAAAGCTTTTCTCCCCAAGAGATAGTTTTGATTTCAATAACAAGACCTGTACAACAAAGCCGAGTTCATATAAAATTGAAGAATATATACCGAAAAAGTAAGAGAGGACAAAGTCCTCTTTTTTTTGTATAATATCTTTTTCAAAACTTTTAACATTTCTTAACAAAAAATATTTGGTAAAGTGTGCAAGAACATTTACCTTTGCCGAAAAAAATTAATAAGTATGAAACAAATTATTATTCAGTGCAAGAATTTGCAACAAAATTCCTATGACGAAAGTGGAGGTAATCTTATAGGGAACAGTATGGGGAAAGTATATTTTTCGGCGTTACTAAAAAGATACGCTTGCTGGTCCGAGTTAGAGAAGGCATTAAACGACTTGGGTATCAATTATGGTTTGCTCGAAGGTACGAATGACATTTGGGTACGAGACTTTATGCCGCTTGTTTCTCCAGAGGGACGTTATATTACGTATCGGTATGCACCCGATTACTTGTGTGACCATCCTGAGTACATAACGGACGGGGCGAAAGTGATGCCATATTCGCCGTTGATACCTATACATATCAACACCGTAATTGATGGTGGTAATATAATATGGTGCGGAAAAAAAATAATTTTCACTGATAAACTATTAGAAGAAAACAATACTGAAGCAGTTGACGAGTTTTTACGTGCAGTAAAAACTCGTCATATAACCTTTGTTCCGTGGGACAAGCACGAGCCGTTTGGCCATATTGACGGAATGGTGCGGTTTATTGATGAAGAGACAGTTGTGATGACAAACTATTGCGACTTTGACCCTATTTTCCGTGAGAAAGTGTACGAGAGATTGTTTCCAGAGTTTGTTGTTAAGGAATTGCATTATGATGTTGATAAACCTCACAAATATAATTGGTCATATATCAATTTTTTGCAAGCGGGTGACAAGTTTATTTTGCCACGTCTTAATACACCTGAAGACGCACAAGCTAAACGGCAAATAGCTGAACTTTTTAACGTGTCGGAGAGTAATATCCGAATGGTGGATATCCATACTATTCTGAAAAGAGGAGGTGGGCTAAACTGCATCTCATGGAATGCAGCACCAGAGACTTTTGTAAGGAAGTTCATTAACCCCAAAACACAAAGCTTTATAGATCCTTGTGTTATAAAGAGTGTTATAGAATCACATATAGGTCGTGAACTTGAGCCTCGTTTTTGGAAGGCTTTTGATGAGGCTTTTGAAAATTGTTGGAACAATGAAATTGGAATAGGCAATTGGATATATGAAGGGCAGATTGCTTGGTCTGTTTATAGACAATTAGCCGAGAAACACTTTCTTGTGGATTATGGTTATGTTGAAAAACTTTGCAATATAGTATTTGATTTTATTTCAGATATTCCTGGAGCTATATTAGACTAATATTACCGCTGACCTTCATTGGACAGCGTTTTTCTTTCACATCTACCGACGGTTAACTTTCCACTAAAACAAGGATATTGTGCAATGAACAGAGTACAATAAAGAATAGAGATTTGTGGTAATAGTCAGTCAAAGAGGATAGGAATGAATAGTTCTTGTTTTCAGTAGTTAAAAAAATAAAAAAACTCCCTTGCCGTTGCAAGGGAGGGTTTTGTACCCAGGGCCGGGATCGAACCGGCATGAGTGTAACCTCAATGGTGTTTGAGACCATCGCGTCTACCAATTCCGCCACCTGGGCATCGCTGTAACGCGGATGCAAAAGTATAAAAAAAATCAATATGAATGCCAAAAAATGCGAAAAAAATATCATTTTTTTTTAATATTTTTTTTCAATAGGGTGATTTTGTTATTGAAAACAATTGTAATAATCTATAAATCAGCAAATAAACTTGTTGTATGATTTTTTTCAAATTTTACAATTTGATATGTATTTTTTGATACTTTTGCAAAAATTTTTTAGGAGGTAATATGTATTGGACATTAGAATTAGCATCAAAATTGGAAGACGCTCCATGGCCAGCGACAAAAGAAGAGTTGATAGACTTTGCTATTCGTTCTGGTGCCCCGATGGAAATTGTGGAGAATTTGAATGAGATGGAAGATGAAGGCGAAATTTATGATTCGATAGAAGATTTGTGGCCAGATTATCCATCAAAAGAAGATTTTTTCTTTCATGAAGACGAGTATTAGTAGTGTTAATATATAGATTATTACTACTATCAAGAAAAACGAGCGAAAAACGCTCGTTTTTTTTATCATATTAAGCAAAAAAACAAAGGAAATATTATTTTTGTATAAGAGCGATAGCATAAGCGTTAGCCCCTTCTTCTCGTCCTATAAATCCAATTTTCTCAGAAGTTTTTGCTTTTACCGATATTTGTTCTGTAGAAATATGTAATGCCGTAGCAAGATTTTGCTTAATTTTATCAATATAAGGTAAGATTTTTGGTTTTTCCAAAATGAGTATTGTATCAATATTGTTGATAGTCCAGCCTTCGTTTGATAAAAGTTGTTGGCATTTTTCTAATAAAGTTAAACTGCTAATATTTTTGTATTGAGGGTCGTTGTCAGGGAAGTGGTAGCCAATATCGTGCATATTTGCAGCCCCAAAAAGAGCATCAATAATGGCATGAGTAAGCAAATCGGCATCGGAATGACCGTGAAAACCAAGATGATGACTGATAATTTCACCACCAATAATCATAGGTCGGTCGTTTGTCAATCTATGCGTATCGAATCCAATACCAATACGAATATTCATAAAGTGTTTAGTTCGCTTTAGGTTTGTTATCAAAATCGAAAGATATAGAAAATCTAAGTGTATTTTCTAAAGGGTGATTTCTGGTAGTTACCGGTAAAATATATGCAGCATCAATAGCGAAAACACTGTATTTAACTCCAATACCAAATGTCATATATTTTCTATTTCCTTTGTATTTCGATTCGTTGAAATATCCAGTTCTGATAAATAATAAATCTTGGAAAGAATATTCAATACCTAAATTTAAATTAAACTCGCTCATTTCTTCCGTAAACCCATAAGGAGCATCACCCCAAGAGGTAAAGACAGCCGCAGCCGAGGAAGTTTTTTTATTGTCACGTCCGAGAGCAATAATAGGTTCTCCTGTAACAGGGTCAATCTGAATTAATCCGTTAGTATCTGTTTGATAAACAGGAGGTGATGGGACAAGTAATTTGTTTATATCGAAAGCAAAAACAAAACGATTGTATTTATCAATATCTAAAGTATATGCAATACCAGCTCTGAAGTTAGCAGGCAAAAAGTCTCTTTCTATAGAATTGGAATAAGAAATTTTTGCACCAATATTTGAAATATTTACCCCAAAAGCAATATTGCTTCCAGCAATTTTTTGAGCTCTGAGTTTCTTTTGGTAAAACAAAGAAATATCAGCAGCCCCAGACATTCCGGGTTTGTTATTTTGAGTATTAGTAGCCGTACTTAAGTCAGAAAATATAAATCGCCCCGTAATAGCCATAGAAAGATTTGGAATTAATTCACGAGAATAAGCGGCATCAAGTGCAAATTCATGAGGGTCGTAATCTGTTACTTTTTGTCCTAACTCATCAACAATTTCCATATCACCCATAGAAAAGTAACGAATAGAAGCGGAAATAGCATCTTTTTCTGTGATTTTGTAATATCCAGCAAGATATAACAAGTAAATATCTTTGACATTTAATCCAGCCAACCAAGGGCTATAAGATAATCCGATACCAAATTTTTTATCAGAATAAATGTATTTAGCAGGATTCCAATGCTGAGCATTAGCATCATTTTTAATCGCAACGCCCGTTTCACCCATACCACCTATGCGAGTATCTGGAGCAATTAACAAAAATGGAACTGCAGTTGTTATCACATTCTGCTCGCGTTGTCGTCCCAAAATATCATTTGTGGTTTGAGCGAACGAATCAAAAGAATTTCCTAATAATAAATACAATGCAATGATTGTAATGAGAATTTGCTTATTTCTGAACATAATTTATTTTTAAAATAACTTTGACAAAACGCAATAGTTTTTCATTTATTGTTAAAGTAAAACTATTTTTTCAATTTTTTCGGCAATATCTCCATTTTCGTTGCGTATGCGAAGTTTGTAAATATAAACTCCTTTTGCTAATCTATTGCCGTAATCATCAAGACCATTCCAAGAAATGGCTTCATTTCGATATCCATTCATATATTGTGAGGTTTGTATAGTTTTGACTAATTTTCCCGAAATAGTAAAAATGCTAATTTGAATATCTAAAGTGTTATTAGGTTGATTGTGTTCAAAATAAAATGAAGTTTGTGTCGTAAAAGGATTTGGATAATTGAGAACATGAGCCAATTGTATATCTTCATTGTTGACTACTTCAAACTCAATTTCTGCTTCTCCCATATTATTGACAATATCCCATGCACGAATTTTTAATTTGTGTTTTCCCTCAGCAATAGTAGATAGGGTATATGCTAATTTTCCCGATGTAAAACTATTTTCATCGAATTCAAAAAAATCATTGATAACAATAGCATTAGCAATATCATCGTCAATAATGGCGACAATATCATGTCCAATACCTGCACCAGCGGTATTGATACCACTTTTATCTTTAATATTCGCTTTAATAATTGGCGTAGAAGTGGAAATTCCTTTATTAACAAATTGTTCATCATTAAGATAGAGTTCTATTTCTGGTCCTTCATCATCATCAATAATAGTATCTTTTATTCCTCCAATGAGTACAGATTGAAAACCATTGGCATCGGTAGAATTTCCTTGTGCATAATAACTTATTTTGCCTAATCCATATTGATAGTTAATATCTTTTGGAATCATAAAAGCAAATGAAAATTTTCCATTTTCTACTTTAGTTTTACCTTTGAATATAGTACTTTTCAATAATTTAAATTGATAAGTAGTATCATGGTGATTATTGTCTATTGTGGTGATATTGTTGATTTTATCATAAATAGTGGGGTATATCCAACCATTGAATGTAGATAATTCGTTGTTGTTCGCATCAGCAATATGTCCGCAAATTTTTACGTAAGTTAAAGATTTAAGCGTATCGTTAAAAGTAGTAATATGTATATTGTTTATGCTATCTGTAATAACGTTCATTTTTGGGTGAGCAGGAATTACAGAAGGGTCTCCAATATAAGAATACATTTCGTATCTGTGTTCTGCTTGTGCCTTTGCATACACTTCACCAATGCTAAGATATTGTTTATTAGTGTTTTGTAAAAAATATGAATGCAATGCTTTCCCAAGAGATTGATTGTTATAAGAATCTGATTCTCTGGTAGAAGCAATAACACCAATTCCACCACCATTGGTATTTAAAAGGATAAGTTCTGCAGGTGAAGAAGAATTGTTGTCGTAATGTCCAAAAGAACAACAAGCAGTATAAAATATAGGTAATGCGTATTTGTTAGTCCAAGCATTTATATCCGAACGAGTAAGGATTCTCTCGTGCGACCAACCATTATCTCCACCATGCCCAAAATAAGTCATCATCAAACAACCGTTGTTTACTCTATAATTAATGGCTTTGTTTACGTCTGGATACCGAGAACCTTGAGAAGATGAAACTTTTTTGTACGCATCAGAATAAATTTTTTCTACATTGTAAACAGGATATTTATTGTCTATGGTATGTTTGCATACGTATTCAGGATTTCCGATATGCGTGCCTTCGTTGTCATCGTCGGCAACAAAAGCAATAATATTTCTCCAAGAGCTTAAATTGGATATTTGACCAGCATTTTTTGTTAAAACTTCAGTAGAAGCGTAAAGGATAGATTTGTCAACCATAGCGTTGGCTTGTGCCAAAGAATTGACAGGAAGACGACCAATTCCCATATCCATAGTACCATAGTTATTGTTTCCTTTTCCGTCTGCCAACTTACCAAAATAATTATCGGTAGAAATATTGTCTGTATAGGCAAATACTGCATTATCTCCTTGAAAATTAGGTATGTAACAAGGTGCAATGCCTTCAATTTGTCTTGGGTCATACGATGTTTTTCCAAGTAATAACGCATTTTTGGGACAATCGTTTCTGTCGTAAAACATTTTTAAAAAATTGCGTATTGCAGAAATATCTGTCGTTCCGCTACTAAATTCGTTGTATATTTGTGTTGTTGTAACAACTGCAGTAGTAATACCTTCATTTCTTCGATGTTGAGCCAATTTATAAGCTGCAGCAATAAATTCTGGAGGAGTAATGATAATAAAATCAATATTAGTTAAGGCATGAAGATTTTGATTGACAACTTTACCATTAGGGGTAACCGATAAAAATGAAGAACCATCAAATGATATAAATTCTCGTAAACTATCTGCAGTTAAAGTAAAAATCAAATTATTGTCTTTACGTGTTCCTGATATTTTGCTAATGTTATGTCTATCAGTTACTTCCCATATATTGATTTTTTTTCCTAATGTGTTGAATGTATATTGTGCAATATTGCCATTGCCGACAATTTCAGGATTTCTAAAATCAACTTGACCTTTATTTTGAGCCAAAGAACAAGTGGCATGAATTTCGATATAATCTAAATATCCAACAGAAGTAATTGTCGGGAGATTGTAATTTATACCAATAACAATATTTTCAGATGTCGGAATAAATTGGCGATAATTGGCAGTGATTCGTGAATTATTATAACATACTTGTTGAAATGAATTTTGTTTGTTGATAGAAATTGTAAATTGAGCATTAGCGGAAGAAATAGAGGCTAATCCAATACTAATGAATATGTTTTTTTTAGTAATCCCCGCAATGTTAAAATTATAATCTTTTGTAGCTGTAGATTTGAAATCATTGGCAAACCAAATATTACCAACTTTTGCAATATTAATACTATCTTTGTCGTAAACTTCACGATGATAGTAAGTATTTACATAATGTGTTGGAGTTGCAGAAAGAGATGTTTGTGCAATAATTCTTTTTTTTGTCCCGATATTGTTATCTGTTGTGATATAATAATAGGTTTGATTGGCATAAACATTTAAATGATGGGAAAATTGACATAAAATATCAATATTTTGAGGTGTCCAAGAAATTAAGCCAACACCATAAAATAAAATATAATCGTCAGCATCAAGAATACCATTGGCGTTGTTATCATTGATTTCAATAGGTACTTCGATTAAGTCATCGAAAACTTTTTCTGAAGTAGATTGAGGTAATTCCTGCCCACCATTACCGAATAAAGCAATATTTTTGGTGTATATAGGAGTCGGAATTCCCATTGCTGTTAAATTGTTGTAGGTTATTTTATGTATGCCCGTTTGAGTGATAGCCATACGATAAAAATTACCTTGTTTTAAAATAGATTCAGCAGAGTAAATGTTTGATTTTCGATGTTTTGTGTTTGTTCCGATTTGTTTAGCAACAATCTCACAAGAAATAAGTTTTTCTATTTGTTGTCCATTTTTTCTGAAAGGAAAAAATGAAATGTTTAAATATGCTTGTTTGGCTGTTTCTTCATTGGCAATATGTACGATAAGCGTATCTGCAATGAGTGTAGTGTCTATTGTATGTAATTCTTCGTTGGTTAAGGTTTTCCAACGTTGTTTATCAATATTTATATTATAAACATTGTTTAAACTATTAATCGGAATACGATTTTGGTATTGTGCTGTCGATTTTTGGTTTATTTCTAACGAAGCCCCTTTAAATGTAATATAACGTATGGTATTGTCCGAAATTTTATCTTCAATAATATTGCTCCATTGAAGTTGTTCGGGATATTGTATATTTTGCCCTTGTGCTATTATTGGAAGTAATAAAGCAAGTAGCAATAAAAAATAATATCGTGTAATAACTTGTATCATCATTTAGAAACAACGTGATAATTTATCTTTTATTGTTTAAAAAATAGAGCAAATGAAAAAGTTTTAGAAAATATTTTTGAAGAAGTAGGGGAAATATATAAAAATTGTATCTTTGCAAATCAATAAAAAATGTTTCATTAAAATAATATTTTTAAATAGAAAACGTTTAAAGTTTAAAATTTTTTAACAATAAAACATATATGTTATGTCAACAATAATAATGATAACCCAATTGATATTGGGATTGGCTATTTTGGTTTTTGTACATGAATTAGGTCATTTTTTGGCTGCAAGACTTTTTCATATTAGGGTTCCAAAATTTTATCTTTTTTTCAATCCAACATTTTCGCTTGTTCGTATGAAACGTATAAACGGAAAATGGGTTGTAAAGTTTTTTGCAAAAAATCTACCTGATACAGAAATAGAAGTAGATGAATCGGGAAAACCTATTAAAGATGAAAATGGTAAGATTAAGCATAAATTGATAGATACCGCCTCGCTTCCCGATGACGATTGGCGGAAATATCCAGAAAATACAGAATATGGTATAGGTTGGTTGCCATTGGGTGGATATTGTCAAATTGCAGGTATGATAGATGAAACACAATCAATGAGTAATTTAGCCTCAGAACCGCAACCATGGGAATATCGTTCAAAGCCAGCATGGCAACGATTAATTGTTATATTGGCAGGCGTGTTTGTTAATATGATAGTTAGCGTGTTCTTGTTTGCTTTAGTTCTTTATCATTACGATAAAAAATATTTACCCTTAGATGCAGTTACTAACGGAATTTATGCTTTTGAAGCCGCTCGGGATATGGGATTTCAAACGGGAGATAAAATTATAAGCATTGACGGAAAAAAATATGAACGTTTTCAAGATGCAGTTTCTCCAAAATTGTTTTTTGGTAGTATTGTAACCGTAGAAAGAAATGGACAACTTGTTGATATTGTGATTACTGATGAGGCTTACAATATTATGAAAACAAATGCCAACAAATTTATATTACCTATAAATTTTCCTGCTAAAATAGATAGTATAACCGAAAACGGAAAAGCGGATATTGCAGGTTTGAAATCGGGAGATATAATTATTGCTTTAGATACCAATATTGTTGAAAATACTGTTATTGCAACGGATTCCAATTTGATACAAGAAAGAAAAATGCCAACACCTGATTTTACTTTTGGCACTTTGATAGAATATAGGTCAAATTATGCTAATAAACTAACAACTATAACATTTATTCGTCAAAATGATACTTTAACAACTAATATTCTTTTAGATTCTACGGCATTAGTTGATATTTTAATTTTTAACAAATATTATGAAACAAAATCTTATACCATAGGTCAAAGTTTTAAATATGGCTGGTCCGATGCATTTGGGAATATTTGGTTGAATATAAAAGGATTGGGAAAAATATTTTCAGGGGAAGAATCTGCAAAATCGTTGTCAGGTCCTATTGGTATCGCACAAATATATGGAACATCTTGGATATGGGAACGTTTTTGGTATATTACTGCCTTGCTCTCTGCTATTTTAGCATTTATGAATATATTGCCAATTCCAGGATTAGATGGAGGACATGCATTGTTTACCATAGTTGAGATGTTAACAGGAAAAAAAGTCTCTGATAATGTTTTGCAATATGCTCAAACAATAGGAATGATAATTTTATTGTTATTGATGATATTTGTTATTGGAAATGATATTTTTAAATTATTTGGTTAAAAATAATAATTATATAAAAATAGGGTAACTTGTTTTAAGTTACCCTATTTTTTTTGTCTAAAAAATTCTATTTTGAAAAAACAAATATCCGAAGCTAATATTGAATAACCATTTAGGGTCATTGTGAGAGTAGTAGGTAACATTGATACCGATAGGACCTAATTTTGTAGGATATGCCAATGAAGAATATATTATAAATGCTCTATTTTGACAGATAGAACTAAACTCCGATTTGTCTATTCCAACTTTGTTTATTGCATAAAAAGGTTGGTAATAAAATCCTGCTAATCTGAATTGTAATTTTTTGTAGATAATGAAAGCGTTACTAATTCCAGCAGTAATAAATGAAGGGTCTCTGTAATTTTGTAGATATATCATATTACTTTCGTGGGTCGGTTGAAATGATGGACAACGTAATTTGGTGGCGGTATAACTATATAAACGCGGAATGTTCGACCATGCAAATTGTGTTGATAATCCTAAAGAATAAAAATGGCAAATTTTGAAATTGTGTTCAAATTCTGCTTTAAAAGTAAACCAATGTCTAAAACGATTTTTAGTTAAACGTTCAGAAGATGTAGTTCCAGGTTTATTTTGTTCAAGACCAATATAATAAGATAAGGAAGATTGTACAAACATACCTTTAGTCGGAAAGTATTTAGAATCTGTAGTGTTATATTTTGCGACAATTTGAGGACGTATCGTTACAATACGATTAATATCTGTAATATCGCTTTGAGAATAATTGTTGATAGAATAAAAACGTGCTTTAGAACTAATAAATCCTAATTGTCCAACCAATTGTGTTTTTCGTTTAATGGGTAAATTAATGGCATAATCACAAAAAAATTCTCCATATTTTAAATAAGAGGGTATTTCACTTTCTAAGAAAAAACTTGATGTTTTGAAATAATTCCAATAAGAGTAACTTGCAGTTATAATTTGTTCAAAAGGTATGGATGTAAGTCCATTAAGACGGAATGAACCTGCAATAGAATTGTAAAACCGACCAAAATATGCATCAAGGTTGATATTCATAAAATATCGATGCCAAAAACTATATTGTAGTTGTGTATAAAATGTTGTTTGTGGATTTGTTGTGATATATCCACCAAATTTTACTTGAAAAGGTTTGTTGATTTGAATGTCAAGGATAGCGTGAAAATATTCTTGACTACTATCTTTTATCAAAGTAGGATAGATATTATGAATATATTCTTCATTAATCAATTGAAAATAGCGACTATGAAACTCTTTGAAAGTAATGACTTCATCTTCTGGAAAAATAATTTTTTCTACAACTTGTGCCTGTTTTGAATTAACCCCTTTAGCCGATACACCTTTTATTAATATATTAGGATATTTATTTTTAAATTTTTGTCGTTTATTATTAACACTATCAATGCTTATTCTTCTTTTTATGTTTTGTTCAATAATAGGCAAACTATCCATTAAAGTTTGATAGCCAATTTTGATTAATTCATTACTAATAGAAAAATCTGTAATGCTTAATTTAGGAATATTGGGACGGATTACAATACCAATATTTTTATCTAAATTGTAATCTTGCTTTTCCATAAGCATATTGTTGAGTACCGATAGTAAATTTTCGTTAGATGGAGCTTCAGCAGGTTTGGCAACGGTAACTGCAATGATATAATCAGGATTAAAATCGTGTAGCATTACATCTGTAGGGAAATTGTTTACCATACCACCATCATACATCAAACCACTATCAATAGATATTGGTCGAAAATAAAAAGGAAATGTCATAGAGGCACGAATTGCATCTTTAAGTATGCCTTTGGAGAAAACTGCTTCTTTGCCATGAGTAATATCGGTGGCAACACATCGAAATGGTATAAAAAGACTATCAAAATTATTGTTAGCAACTGCTCCTGCTTGTGAAAATATTGATAAAAATGCAAAATCCATTTGAATAGGAGCGATAAAATTGACAGGTATTAAAGGAGAAAATTTAGTGGAGTCGAAATCAAAATTGAATTTTACCCATGCAGAATTAAGATTATCTTTTCGAAAATAATAGGTATTTTCATCGGGAATAGTTCCATTTATCCAATGTTCAAATTCAGAAGAAGAAAACATTGCTTCCATTTCATCAATAGAATATCCAGCGGCATACAAACCACCAACAATTGCTCCCATAGATGTTCCTGCAATATAATCGATAGGAATACCTTGTTCTTCCAAAGCACGAATAACTCCTAAATGTGCCATACCTTTGGCTCCACCACCGCTAAGAACCAAGCCTACGCTTTGACCATAAATCAATGAAGTATAGGTGATTAGTATGTATATGGTTAAAAATAGAGATTTGGTTCTCATAATTATTTAATCCATTGTTGTTGAATAATATATTGAGCAATTTCTATTGCATTAGTTGCTGCTCCTTTACGAAGATTATCGGCAACTATCCACATATTGAGACCATTTTCCAAACTGAAATCACGACGAATTCTACCAACAAAAACTTCGTCTTTACCTTCTGCAAATAGTGGCATTGGATATTTATTTGTTGTAGGATTGTCTTCTACAATAATACCATCGCTTTGATGAAGTAAATTAAATATATCATCTAATTCAAAATCTTGATGCAATTCGATATTTACCGCTTCACTATGTCCGCCTCTCACTGGAACACGAACAACAGTAGCTGTAATTTGTATTGTATTGTCTCGTAATATTTTCCTTGTTTCATTTACCAATTTGGTTTCTTCTGTCGTATAACCATTATCTTCAAAGGTTCCTCCATGAGGTAAAACATTCATATCAATAGGATAGGGGTATGCTTTTTCACAAGGTTTAGTTTCTCGTTCACACATCATTTGTTGAATTGCTTTTACTCCAGTGCCTGTAACTGATTGATAAGTAGATATTACCAATCGTTTAATACCATATTTTTTGTGTAATGGATTCAATGCCATTACCATTTGTATGGTTGAACAATTGGGATTGGCAATAATTTTATCGGCAGGAGTTAATATATCTGCATTAATTTGAGGAACGATAAGCGGAATATTATCGTACATTCTCCAAGCAGAAGAATTGTCAATAACAAAGGCTCCTTTTTCTGCAAAAAGTGGAGCATATTTAAGAGATGTTGCACTTCCTGCAGAAAAAATGGCAATGTCAACGCCTATTTCTATGATTGATTCTATAGATTGTACAACAATAGGTCTATTGTTAAAATATATAGTTTTTCCAATTGAGCGTTCGGAGGCAGCGGCAAACAAGTCGCAGTCGCCAAATCCTCTTTCTGCTAAAACTTTTAACATAACACTGCCAACTAATCCTGTGGATCCGATTACTCCTATTTTCATATTCAATGTTTATTTGATTTTATTTATCAACGTTTTTTTTATTGTTTTATTTTGATTGTTTTGCAAATAAAATGTTATTCATAAATTTTGCATAACCAATTCTTTTGATTGCTGAATCTTCAAAAAGTTGATGAAATTCTGTTTCTGTTAAATTAATCCAATCTTGGGTACACATTTTTTGAAGATTTTTTTTAGGTAAAAATTCATTTATTGTGGTAGGAGAGGCATTTTTATTGTATGGACAAACTTGTTGACAAATATCGCAACCATAGATATAGTTAGATGCTTTGATATTTGAATTTATTTCTTTCTTATTTTCAATACTTTGGTATGAGTAACATTTTCGAGCATCTAATTGATAGTTCTTTAAAGCGTTATTGGGACATGCTTTTTCACAGAGATTACAATTTGAGCAGGAATTGTTTTCTTTATTTTGCTCTGTTGGCAAGTTTAATGAAGTAAAAATTGTTCCAATAAAATGATAACTTCCTGTTTTTGTAATTAATAATGTATTTTTTCCTATCCAGCCTAATCCACAATGCGATGCCAAATATTTTTCCATAACAGGAGCAGTGTCGCAAAAACAACGATTTTGACTATTAGGTTCTAATTGTTCAATATATCGTTGTAATTCTTTAAGTTTATCTTTTATAACAATATGATAATCTTTTCCAAGAGCATATTTTGCTATTTGAAAAGATGATTCTCCAAATGTATATGTTTGATAATAATTGGCTAAAACAACAATAATACTTTTAACAGGTTCAAATAAAAGTTGTGGATTGAATCTTTTTTCTTTGTTCCTATTTAAAAATTGCATATCTGCAATTATATGATTATCAATTGATTTTTGAAATCTATTTGTTGTAATTTTTTCAATGGAAGTACAAGCACTAATGCCACAAGCAGAAAATCCTAAATCCAATGCTTTTTCTTTGATTTTTAAAAATAAATCTTCCATTGTTACTCTAACTTTATTGGCGTATATTTATTGGGAAAACGAATTGCTAATGGTCCCATAATATTTAGTTTAGTATCCTTTAAATTCGCTTCTAAAATAAGTTGAATTGTAGGAATGGTAATTATTAATGTTTGGTAGCAAAATTGATTACTTATATTTGTATAATTTCCATAACGCAAATTTATTGAAGATAATGTGCTGATTTCTTTAATGTTATGTTCTTTTATAAAAGAGTTAGTATCGGTAACAATTTTTTCTTCGAGTAATGTATTGTTGATATTATTTTTGCGGAGTTGATTGTAATATACAATCTCATTATTAATGTTATTTTTGGTAAAAGAAGGTTCATAATGAGGTAAATCTTCTGCTAATAATAAGGCTTGAATACAATAAAAATCAATATCAAATCCGAATATTTTTTTTATAATAGAATAGTCTCCCCAATAATATTCTTGATTAAGGTGATTATTGTATTTTACAGAATCGGGAGTGAGTACGATACGAGCCCCTTCAATACCTAATTTGCTGATATTGATAAATATAGCACTATCTCGTTTGTTGACAAAAAATACAGATAAAGAAATAATACTCTTGTTTTGTTGTAAATTACTGACATTTATTGACATACGAGAACTATACCATTGATAATTGAGTGTGTAAATATTGGCGGGAACATTTTGTGGCGTATCAATTATCGTTGTTGTTACATTAGTATCAATTTCTGGTGGAACAGCAATAATATTATGCTGTTTATTTTTGCATGATATTGCTAAAAGTATGATAGTTAGCAATAATAGATATTTAATTTTTGCTTTCATCATCGCTTGAATATACTCTTTCAACGGATTCAATGCCCGGAATAAGTTTAAGTTTATCTATCAATTTTTTTAAATGTTCTACATTTTGAATATAGAGACTGATATGACCTTCAAAAATACTTTCACTTGTATCGAAGCGGATTGTACGACAATTGACTTGAAAATCTTGCGAAATGATACCTGTTATTGAATGTACAAGTCCTTTAGAATCAAATCCTTTAATAATAATTCCTGTTAGAAATTCTACATTGCTTTCTTCTGCTCTCCATTTTGCTTTAACAATTTTATCGCCTAATCGAGCAGACATTTGAATCGCTTTTTTACAATTTGCACGATGAACTTCTATTTCATTGTTTGCAATTTCAAAAGCAATAATTTTATCTCCAGCAACAGGATTGCAACAAGTGGCAATGTGTTGTTTGATTTCGTGTATATTTTCTCCAAGAAGCAATGCGTTTGGATTGTGAGAAATTTTTCTACGCAATGCGTTGTCAACAGAGAAGATATTTTTTATACCCAATAACCATTTAATAATAGGTTTTGTCTTATTGATGGCACGATACAATATGCTTAACTTAGAAAAGCATTGTTTTACTTTTAGTTCGGTAATGTTATTGTTGTAAATATCAAGATATAAACTATCTTTGTCTTTACTATTAGTGTAAATCAGTAATTTATCACGATTGAATTTAGAAATTTCAATTTCATATTTGTTAAAATATTGCTGTAAAAGTTTTTTACCTTTATCAATTTTTTCTTTTTGTTGTTTTTCCAAAGCAATTGTTATACAATCTATTGCTTTGGCAGTGGCAGCAAAGGTAAGCCATTCTTCGTGAACTTTTTGTTTTTGAGATGTGATAACTTCAATTTGGTCGCCAGTTCTTAATATGTAAGATGGTGGAACTAATTTATTGTTGACTTTGGCTCCAATGCAATAATTTCCCAATTCTGCATCAATTTCGTATGCAAAATCTAAAACGGTAGATTTTTCTGGTAAGGTGTGTTCATCTCCTTTGGGTGTAAATACAAAAATTTCTTTGTTATATAAATTTAACTTTACATTAGCAACCAATTCTCCTGTATTGCCTTCGTTTTTTTGCAATATCTCTTTAATATTTGCCAACCAAGTTTCAACACCTTGTTCATAATTGGCTTTTCCATTATCTTTGTAAACCCAGTGAGCGGCAAATCCATTTTCAGCGATAGCATCCATTTGTTGTGTACGAATTTGAACTTCAACCCATTTTCCTGTATCGCTCATAACTGTGGTATGCAATGCTTGATACCCATTGGATTTTGGAATAGATATCCAATCTCTTAAACGGTCGTTTTTTGGTTTGTAAATATCTGTTACTAAAGAATATACAGTCCAACATGCAGATTTTTGATGGTCTATATCTGCTTCAATAATAATTCTTATAGCAAATAAATCATATACTTCGCTGAAAGGGATACGCTTTTTATTCATTTTTTGCCATATAGAATAAATCGATTTGGTACGTGCTAAAATTTCAAATTTAATATTGCGTTCGATTAACTTTTCTCGAATAGGAGCAATAAACTGGTTGATAAATATTTCACGTTCTTGTTCGGTCGCTTTAATAGAGTCAACAATATAGTTGTAACTGCCGGGGTCTTGGTATTTCATAGCAAGGTCTTCTAATTCAGATTTGATATTATAAAATCCAAGTCGATGGGCAAGTGGGGCGTACATATAAAGTGTTTCGGAGGCAATTTTGTGTTGTTTTTCTGCAGGCATTGCGTCTAAAGTTCGCATATTGTGCAGTCTATCTGCTAATTTTATTAGTATTACTCGAGCATCTTTGCTCATAGATAGTAATATTTTTTTAAATGTTTCAAATTGTTTTGACAATTGAGTGTCTGAAACATCATCTATTTTTGTAAGTCCATCAATAATTGTTGCAACTTCCGAATTGAACAGGTTTTCAATATCTTGTAATGTATAATCAGTATCTTCTACTGTATCATGCAATAATGCACAAATGACAGATGTTGCTCCAAGATTCATATTGTCTAATACAATATTTGCAACTTCTAAAGGGTGTAAGATATATGGTTCTCCGCTTCTTCTTCGCATATCTTTATGTGCATTTAGGGCTAATGTAAATGCTTTTTTAACATTGCGTTTTTGTTCAGGAGAAATTTTTCCTCGTAATTTTTGCTGTATTTCAGCATATTTTGAGAGGATATGTTTGAATTCTTCTTCGTTTTTTTGATTATTCATCTATTTGTATTTAAGTACTTTATTTGATTTTTGATAGGTATTTGTATTTGTTTTACAATATCTAATCTTTATTTGACAAAGTTATAATTTTTTTTTATACGATATAAAAAAAATAGCCACTATTATTTAGTGGCTATAATTTTCTGTATTTGATATTTTATTTTTTACGAGGAAGATAGTAATATTTATAACCTATTAATCCTCCGATAAGTAAAATTATAAATATAGAACTTATTAAAGAAATAGTTCTTGCGTTGAACCAAGCCTGAGGAACAAATTCCATAGTAATGGTGTGTTCTCCTTTAGGAACCATCATTGCCCGAAGAATATAATTTGCTCGTAATAAGTTGTCAACTTCTTTGCCATCAATTGTTACTTTCCAATATTTAGGATAGTAAATTTCTGAAAATACAGCCAATTCATCTTTTAGAGCATTGACTTTGTATGTACAAGTTTTAGAAGTTTGTTCTATCAATTCAATTGTCGAATTTGGATTGTGAGATGGTGTAAATCCATTTAATTTGTCTTTAAATTCTTCGTTAACTACAGCGGTTTGTAATGGATTACTTTTTCGCAATGCGATAATTTCTTGATTTGCATTAGGTACAAATTGAATATTATCAACAAACCAAGCCGAACCATATCTTTGATTGTTTACCAATGGGGCTGCTTGGTAATTGTATATGACATATTTGGTATTAAGCATATTCAAACTTTTCAATGATGCCAAAAGGTTTGCTTGGTCTATTTCATTTTGAATATTGTTGATATTACTATAAAAATGATTTAAATCTATATTCATTACAGAATCCACAAATTCTTGATAACGTCTTAATTTTGCTCCGTGATAACCTCCAATGGAATGATGGAAATATGAAGCATGAGCATCGGTAAATGGATTTACAGCCAAATTTAATACTCTATAACCTAATGATTTATCCATTTTTATGGATGCATCGCATGGAGTAAGAGAATATTGTTGAGAAACTGTTTTTTGTTGGTCCGCAAAGCTATTGTCATTAAGATAACGTTTGTCAACGAACCATAAATCAATTAATGTCAATATTGCAACTGCACCAACCATGTATTTTGCTTTTATCTTTTCATTGATAAATAACCATAAACAAATAGCAACCAATGCAATAAATATAAAAGAACGCCATGCATCTTGAGAACACAAAGCGGCTCGGTCTGTAATTATTGCAGATTGTATTGCTTCTGGTAAATTAGCGTCTGTTGCTATATGAAATGAAAAAAAAATTGACGGAACAATTGCTATTAAAAAGCAAAGACCGCCAATAATACCAAATGAAATGTAAAGATATTTGTTTAATTGTTGTTTGGTGTATGATTTGTCTATCAATGATTTTAATCCATAAAATCCAAAGAATGCCATGATAAAAGTTGTCAATACAAGTATCATTGATGGTGTTCTAAATTTGTTGAACATTGGAAAATGGTAGAACATCCAATCGTTGATAATAGGAAAATTTTTACCCCAAGATAAAACAATAGAAACTATAAATAGTACAATTGCCCATATTCGCATTTCTCCTTTGATTAAAAACATACTAAAAACAAACAATAGGCATACAATAGCACCTGCGTACACAGGTCCAGAAGTAAAAGGTTGGTCGCCCCAATATGTGGAACAATTTTGTAAAATTTGATTAGGGTCTTGTCCCATTGGTGTTGTCCTCAAAGTGTTGATAGTGGTGGGCATATTCTTTTCATATTCTTCCCAACTATCAAAATGTGAAGGACCTCCTTTAACATTGGGAATCAATAAAGTAAATGTTTCTGATACACCGTAACTCCAAGCATAAGCATATTGATAATCAAGACCATTTGAGTTTGCTTTAGCAGTTAATTCACTTTGCCCACGCATACTTTCTTTAGAATAGTCGTACGAAGTAAAAAGCCCTCCAATGTTAGGAAGAATTGCTAAAATACCTGCGACAAGAAGTATTGCACTTGATTTAAAAAAGTTCTTCAATTGTTTTTTGAAAATAGCGTAGATAAAAGTTATTATTGCATAAATTCCTACGGCAAAACCTGTATAATAAGTAATTTGTGGGTGAGATTGTGAGAGACTAAATCCAAAACCTATCATAAAAAGCAAAAATCCAGATAGATATTTGTTCTGATAGGCTAATATCACTCCAGAAACGACTAATGGAATGGCGGCAATAGTGTAACCTTTGGTAACGTGACCGGCTTCGACAATTATTAGATTGTATGAACAAAATGCGTAGGCTATTGCTGCTCCAAAAGAAATAAGAGGGGATAGTCCCATTTGATTCATTGCGATATAAAAACAAATCAACAGCATTAAAACAATACCATAACTCATCATAGGAGTGCCTTTTTGAATTGGTAATCCCATCCACCAATAAACATTGGCATCTGGTTTTGCATAAATATATGCTGCGGGCATTCCAGAAAACATAGCATTTGTCCAATAAGAATATTCGCCAGTAGAATCGTGATAATCTTTCAATTCTTTTGACATTCCTTCAAAAAACATCATATCCGATTGACGGACATCTTTACCATCTAATAATGGTTTAAAATACACTAATGTAATTAGTGCCATAAGCACAACGGCAACAAAATGCGTGATAACGGTTGTTTTGGTTTCTTTATTCATAATTAGAATATTATATATTTATTTAAATCTATTATTTGTCTTGCAAAGATATAAAAAAATGAGACAAAAAAAGTGAGTAAAGTTTTACTCACTTTTTATTTCATAGAAAAAGAAAATTAAAATTTCTTTCCGCCTAATTTCTCATCAGAAACGGTTAATTTTCTTCTGCCTTTAGCTCTTCTTGCGGCCAAAACTCTTCTTCCATTTGCAGAAGACATTCTTTCTCTAAATCCATGTTTGTTTTTTCTTTTTCTTACCGAAGGTTGAAATGTTCTTTTCATCTCTGTATATTTTTATTTACCTAACAATCTATTTATAATTACTACTCAAAATTTAAAGTGCAAAGGTACAACTTTTTTTTGGAATATACAAACTTTTAATCTATTTTTTTTGAATAAAAGAATGTAAATCTATAATAATACTGAAAATGAGTGTATTATGATTAAATTTGCGATAACAATAAATCTGTTATCGCAAATTTAACGGTATTTATTTGATATTAACCTTTGTAAAAAGGAAGTTTTACAGTAACTGCTTTGAGATTTTTTTCTCTGATTTTGATAAAAATTTCAGTGCCAGATTTTGCAAATTCTGCTTTTATCAAAGCGGTACCGATTGCTTTTTTAACAGAAGGCCCTTGTGTTCCAGAGCAAACTTTTCCAATAAGATTGCCATTTGCGTCAACAACTTCATAATCTTGACGAGGAATACCTCTGTCTATCATTTCAAAACCAACTAATTTACGAGTAACACCTTCTTGTTTTTGTTTAAGAAGAAATTCTTTATCAATGAAATTTTTGTTATCGTTGAATTTTGTAATCCAACCCAAACCTGCTTCAATAGGAGATGTGGTATCATTGATTTCGTGTCCATAAAGACAAAATCCCATTTCCAAACGAAGGGTATCTCTTGCACCAAGTCCGATAGGTTTTATATCAAATTCTTTACCTGCTTCAAAAACTGCGTCCCATATTTTGATAGCATCTTCATTGTTGAAGTAAATTTCGCAACCACCTGAACCAGTGTAACCTGTTGTAGAAAGTAAAACATTTTCTACACCTGCAAAAGTAAGATATTTGAATGTATAATATTCCATATCTTCAATTGGAGTGTTTGTTAATTTTTGCATTGCTTTTAACGCTAATGGTCCTTGTATCGCCAATTGAGAAGTTGAATCTGAAGCATTGATTAGTTCAACACCAAATTTTTCGTTTTGAGAATTCAACCATGCCCAATCTTTATCAATATTTGCGGCATTAACTACCAATAAATATTCATCTTCTTTCATACGATAGGTTAAGAAATCGTCAACGATACCGCCTTTCCCATTTGGGAAGCAACAATATTGAACCTTTCCATCAGTAAGAACAGATGTATCATTGGAAGATACCCATTGAACAAATTCTAAAGCACGAGCACCTTTTACCCAAATTTCACCCATGTGTGATACATCGAAAACACCAACCGCCTTGCGTACATGTTCGTGTTCTATTACCAATCCTTCGTATTGAACAGGCATATTAAAACCAGCGAATGGAACCATTTTCGCTCCCATTTCAATGTGTTTCTGACAAAAAACTGTGTTTTTCATATTTGATAAACAATATTTTAATTAATTAATTCTATATTCAATAACAATTTGCAAATATAATCTTTTTTTGGGGAATTTCTTAAAAAAAATGAAAAAAAATGCAATTTATAACTTTATTTAACAATATTATGACGATTTTTAATCGTAGCAAAGTGAATTTTTTTTTCGTTACTTTTAAAAAAAATTATACTTTTGCAGTCCAAAAATTTGTAGTATTTATTATGTGTAAAATACAAGCAGTAATAGTTGGAGTAGAAGCGTATTTACCAGATTATATATTAAATAATGAAGAACTTAGTAAAATGGTAGATACTTCTGATGAATGGATTATGACCCGTATAGGTATAAAAGAACGTCGGATATTAAAAGACCCAAATTTAGCATCTTCGGATATGGGAGCAGAAGCGGTTCGGCGTTTGTTAAAAAAGACAAATACATCTGTTGATGAAGTTGATATGTTGCTTTGTGCAACAGTTACTCCAGATATGCAATTCCCTGCGACTGCCAATATTATCGCAGATAAAGTTGGCATTAAAAATGCCTTTGGTTATGATGTAAATGCTGGTTGTTCAGGTTTTTTGTTTACTTTAGCGACTGCTTCAAAATGGATAGAATCTGGAAATTGTAAAAAAGTTATTGTTGTTGGTACAGAAAAAATGTCAACAATAGTTGATTATACAGATAGAGCAGTTTGTCCTATTTTTGGAGATGCTGCGGCTGCTGTTCTTTTAGAACCTACTACAGAAAATGTAGGGGTTATCGATACTTTGTTGCGTTCCGATGGTATGGGGCGTAAATATTTACATCAAAAAGCTGGTGGGTCATTAAAACCTGCTTCACACGAAACGGTAGATGCAAGAGAACATTATATCTATCAAGAAGGATCCGCTGTTTACAAACATGCGGTATTAGATATGTTTGAGGCTACCAAAACTATTTGTGAAAGAAACAATTTATCTGTTCAGGATATTGACTGGATTGTGCCTCATCAAGCAAACAAACGTATTATAGATTCTGTATCACAACGTTTAGGGGTTGACCCAAATAAAGTAATGATTAACATACATAAATATGGCAATACCACTTCGGCAACATTGCCATTGTGTATGTGGGAATGGGAAAAAAATCTTAAAAAAGGTGATAATTTGATACTTACAACTTTTGGTGCAGGATTTACTTGGGGGGCGATTTATCTTAAATGGGGATATAATCCTCAATAAAAGGTAAATTTCACAAATTGTAATCTGTGAATGATTATCTTATTTTTTTATTTTGTAATATTTTTTTACAAAATCACTTATTGATTAATTGCTTGCGATAATTTGTCGGCTAAACGACTTGTCCCGATACGAAATAATTTGTTATTGAGCCATTTTTGTCCTAAAATTTGCTCTAATAATTTGATATATAGTTCAATATCAGAAATACTGCTTATTCCTCCTGCTGGTTTGATGCCAATAGCGATTCCTGTTTTTTGATAATAATCTGCTATTGCCAATAGCATAGTTGTGAAAGAGGTTGGGGTAGCATTGATTGCTATTTTTCCTGTTGATGTCTTTATAAAATCGGCTCCTCCTTGTATTGCTAACATAGAAGCATTGTATATATTTTCGGTATTTTGCAATTCGCCTGTTTCGAGAATAACTTTTAGTATTATATCTTTACAAAGTGTTTTAATTGATTGAATTTCATTAAGTACTTCATCGTATTTGCCTTCTAAAAATTTTCCACGAGAAATTACAATATCAATTTCTTGGGCTCCTTGTTCAATAGCATATTCTATTTCTGCTAATTTTACCTTTAAGGAGGTTTGTCCAGCAGGAAAACCTCCTGCAACGCAGGCTACTTTTATAGCGGTGTTTGCTAATGCTTTTCTTGCCAATGAGGCAAATGTTGGATATACACAAACTGCTGCCGTATGTGGTTGTAAGTGGTTGGATTTCTGACATAAAGATAATACTTTTGCTTCTGTATCATTGCCTTCTAAGGTGGTTAAATCTACACAATTGAGGGCAAATTGCAATGCTTCTTGCTGATTTTTAAAGAATAGATAATCACTTTTTTGTGCTTTTTCTATTTGATAATTAATATTTTGTGTACAAAATGTGTTCATCGGTTAATTTTGTTTTCGTTTTGTGTTTTCTTTTGTCCAATACATTGTTTTGCCCAACATTGCGATGCCCCAATATCCTCGAACTTTTAGTTTGGTATTCGATTCAAATTTCATATATATTTTATAGGTACCTTTTCTTCCCGGATATTTGACAATACCATCTTGCCATTCATTTTCTTCTGAATTGTATTTCAAATTTTTAAGAAAGACAAGATTTAAATAAACTTTCTTTTCTGGATTGCCTACCCAGCACACTTTACATTCGTATGTGCCATTAGAGGTTTTGTAAATTTCTGATTGGGATTCTTCGCCAGTGAATGGGTCAATAGAATGATAGTAGCCAATGATTTTGTCTGCTTGATTTTGGGCGGATAAAATACCTGTTATTAGAAAAATTATTGATACAATGATATACTTTTTCATCTTGTATAGAATTATTTTTTTTGCAAAGATAGCATTTTTTTTGCAACGTCGTTGCTTTTTTATTTTTTTATCTTCGGAGGTTGAGCCTGCCGAAACCTCCGAAATTCATGTATTTTTTTTGGTGTCTGATCCTGCCGAAGACACCCGAAAAAATAATAATACAGTGACTTAAAAAAAAAATTTTTTTCTAAAACAAAAATATTTATAAAAAAATTGTATTTTTGCAAATTGAAATTAGCAGTTTATTTTTATAGACTTGCTAATAGAGTAAAAATGCAGATGACCGCTGTGCGGGTTATTTGCATTTTTTTTGAAAAATTTTAATAAATATTTATAAAATAAAAAAAATATATGGTAAAAAAGAAGATAAAAAAAATAAGTTTAGCAACTATTTTGTTGTTGTTTGCTCACAATGTTTGGGCGTATGATTTTTATAGTGGTGGTTTGTATTACAATATTACAAGTGATACTACGGCAGCAGTTACGTATAAAGATAACAATTACAATTCTTATTCAGGAAATATAACCATACCTGATACGGTATTGTATAATAATATTACGTATTCCGTAACAAGCATAGGGAATTTTGCGTTTTATTTTTGTCGTGGCTTAACTTCCGTAACAATAGGTAATTCCGTAACAAGCATAGGGAATTCTGCGTTTGAGGGTTGTAGGGGCTTAACTTCAATAACAATCCCTGATTCCGTAACAAGCATAGGGGATTATGCGTTTATGGATTGTAGTGGCTTAACATCTGTAACAATCCCCAATTCCGTAACAAGCATAGGGGATAGGGCGTTTAATTCTTGTATTGGCTTAACTTCCGTAACAATAGGCAATTCCGTAACAAGCATAGGGGGGTGTGCGTTTGCTTGTTGTAGAGGCTTAACTTCTATAATAATCCCCAATTCCGTAACAAGCATAGGGTATAATGCGTTTGATGGTTGTAGCGGCTTAACTTCCGTAACAATAGGTAATTCCGTAACAAGCATAGGGACAGAGGCGTCTGAGATGTGTATTGGCTTAACTTCAATAACAATCCCCAATTCCGTTACAAGCATAGGGACTTCTGCGTTTTCTGGTTGTCGCGGCTTAACTTCCGTAACATTTCTTGGGTCTAATACTTCTTTATCATCAGAAGTATTTGGAGGAGTTCCATATTCCATACCAATATATATTCCTTGTGGTAGTTTATCTTGGTATAGTAGTCAATCTGGGCTTTCTTTTTTTTCAAATATTATAGAACAACTTTCATATAAATATACAGTATTTTCACAAGATACAACAATGGGAAATGTGGCAAGTATAACAACATCAATTTGCACCGATTCTACATGGACAATTTCCGCAACAGCTAATGATGGTTATCATTTTACACAATGGAGTGATGGAAATACGCAAAATCCCCGAACTATTCAAGTGTTAAGTGATACAATCTTAATAGCGTATTTTGCCAAAGAAACCACAGGAATAGAAGAAGTTAGCGATGTAAATAATGCTGTTCACTTGTATCCCAACCCAGCCAAAACAATGCTTACAATAGAAAATGCTACAGAAAATGTTCAAATATTCGATATAACTGGACGTGTAGTTATGAACATAGACAATAAAGAAACAAACTTGTTAGTAATCAATGTATCTGAATTAGCCAAAGGCATGTACTTTGTAAAAATAGGCAATTATACTACCAAGTTTGTTAAAGAGTAATTATATAAAATTTTGATTTTTATTTGCACAATCCCCGCAGAATGCGGGGATTGTTTTTTTTCGGAGTCAGAGCCTGTCGAAGACAGCCGAAAAATATAGTGTCTGAATAAAAATTCAACTTAGAAAGTTATAAAAAAATGCTATCTTTGCAAAAAAAATGTTATGAATGAACATAATCCATTGTTGGCAAATTGGGAATATCCTCCTTTTGATAAGGTAAAACCAAAACATTATCTTCCCGCCATTGAGATTTTAGCAAAACAAGCAAAACAAGAAATTGATGCTGTTGTAGCAAATCCACAATTGCCATCGTTTTACAATACTATTGTGGCAATAGACAGAATAGGAGAGCAATACAATAAAGTTATATCACTGTTCTTTAATGTTTTAGAAATGAACGCAGATGAAGAACTTCAAAGAATTGCCGAACAAATAATTCCAATTACTGTGGATTTTTCTAATTATTATTCATTGAATATACCCTTGTTTCAAAAGGTTAAGACTATTTTTGAGCAAAAAGAACAATTGTCGCTATCGGAAGAAGAAGCAATGTTGCTAACCAAAATATATAAAGGTTTTTTACGCAGTGGAGCAAATTTGTCAGAAGAAGGAAAAGTTAAATATGAAATCCTAACACAACAACTTTCAGAGAAAAAATTACAATATAAGAATAACGTTTTGGCGGCAACAACAGCCTTTGAAATGTATTTTAATGAAAATCAAATAGATGAATTGCAAGGATTGCCAGAAACAGATTTACAATTAGCTTCCGAACGAGCCAAAAAGAAAAAATATGAAAAAGGTTGGTTGTTCGACCTTTCGATGCCTTCATATACCGCTTTTATGAAATATGCAAGCAATAGAAATCATCGGAAGACGTTGTATCAAGCCTATAATCAACGTTGTTTGGGTGGAGAATATAACAATGCAGATTTAGTTGCTCAAATTATTAATTTGCGTTTAGAATTAGCAAATTTATTGGGTTATGCTACTTATGCAGATTATGTTTTAGATATGCGTATGGCGAAAACGCCTAATGCAGTTTTTGATTTTCTCAATCAATTAATAGCGATATTTAAACCAATATCAGAAACAGAATTGGCAGAATTAAAGCAATTTGCAAAACAATATGGGCTTGAAGACGATTTACAGGCATGGGATTTATCATATTATGCCAATTTGTATCAAATATCTACATATAATATTGATGAACAAGAATTTAAACCCTATTTTGAATTAGAAAAAGTACAAACTGGTATTTTCAATTGGGTAAAAATGTTGTACGGATTGACATTTAAAGAGAATACCAAAATTCCAATATATCGTAAAGATGTAAAAGTTTATGATGTTTACGATGAAACTAATCGCAAAATATCAACATTGTATATGGATTTTTTTCCACGTTCCAATAAACGCAATGGAGCATGGATGAATACTTTTTGTGACCAAAGTAATATAGACAATTGTGAAGTGTTACCACAAGTAATTTTAGTTTTTAATTTTACCCCACCAACTTCACAAACTCCTTCATTGTTAACATTTAAAGAGGTAACAACATTTTTACATGAGTTTGGTCATGCGTTGCATGGAATGTTATCAAGAGTTCATTTTTCGACTTTGTCCGGGACCTCAGTGGTAAGAGATTTTGTAGAATTACCATCGCAAATTATGGAAAATTGGGCTTTGAATAAAACATTTTTACGTTCTTTTGCTACTCATTATCAGACAAATGAACTAATACCAACAAGATTAATAGATAAAGTACGAATCGCTGATAATTATTTGTCAGGATATTATAGTATGCGTCAATTCAATTTTGCACTTTTGGATATGCAATTGCATACTTTGACATCTCCGATGCAAGAAAATATTGAGATATTTGAAATAAACGCAACCCAAAAAACACAAATGTTTCCTCATTTGCCGAATACTTGTATAACAACATCATTTACACATATTTTTGGTGGTTATGCCGCTGGATATTATGGTTATAAATGGGCAGAAATGTTTGCAGATGACGCTTTTACAGTTTTTGAATCAGAAGGATATCCTTACAAACAAACTGCAACAAAGTTTAAAGAATGTATTTTGACTAAAGGCGAAAGTGCTCAAGCAATAGATTTGTATCTCCGTTTTAAAGGTCAAAAGCCAACTATTGAGCCAATGTTGAAAAAACGTCTTAATAAAATGGAGTGATTATTTATTTGTTGTTATTATAAACTTCTTTTACCATATTCAATTTTTCGCGAATACCGTAAAAAATATAATTGTTGCATTGCTTAACATGTTCTGTTTTGTTGGCAACAAAATTGTTAAGTTTTCCAAGATATTCTTCTTTTGATGTAATTCCTTCGGAAACTTGTGTTAACCCTTTTTCCCAACTTGCAGTTAGAGTAGGGTTGAGCAAGGCAGGAATAGTTTGTTGAACAATTTCAAATACCATTTCCCCAAGTTTTTGTGGAGATAATATTTGTGTTTTATTGTTTAAACCAATGTATTCCAAATCTTGCAATTTTTTCAAAATTTCTGCTCTTGTGGCAGAAGTGCCAATTCCGCTACCTTTGATTTGTTCTCGTAATTCTGCATCTTCTATCAATTGTCCTGCATTTTCCATTGCCAATATCATACTTCCAGAATTATAACGTTTTGGAGGAGATGTTTTTCCCTCTTTGATATTGAAATCTGAAACATTTAAAATATCATCTTTTTTTAGTTTAGAAAGCAATTGTCCTAATTTGAGTTTTTCTTCGTTAGAGGTGTTATCATCACAATTTTCCGTTTTCTCATCTGCATTGAATCCCGCTACAGTTAGATAACCAAGATTTTTCAATGTCTTAAGTGAAGTGTAAAAATTTTCTTCATTGATATTTAAACACAATGAAATTTTTGAGAAATCGGCAGGAGGATAGAAGATAGATAAAAATCGTTGACATATAAGTATATAGATGTTGAATTGTTTTTGATTTAATGAAGATAGGGCTTGCAATCCTTGTCCAGTAGGAATTATGGCATAGTGGTCAGAAATTTTGCTATCATCTACGTATTTGCTATTTTGTATTTTATTATATAATTGATTATCAATAATATATTTTGCAAAATCTGCAACTTCTTGCATATTGGTCAATCCTTCAATATTTTTATTGATAGTTTTGCTAATAGCAGAAGATAAAACACGAGCATCTGTGCGAGGATATGTTGTCAATTTTTTTTCATACAATTCTTGAGCAATTTCTAATGTTTCATCGGGACGAATTTTAAATCGTTTAGCACATTCTGCTTGTAATTCCGCAAGATTGAAAAGCAAAGGAGGATTTTTCTTTTCCATTTTCTTTTCAATAGATTTAACGATTGCCGTTTTAGTATTTTGCAGTTGATTAATAAAATTGGTAGCCTCATCACGATTGAAAAATCCGTTGTCTTTATAGAGTTTATTGGCTTGAAAAAAAGATGAATTTTCATTGGCTTTCCATTCGGCATCAAATGACGTATCGTTACCAATAAGTGTTGCATAGATACGGAAAAATATGGTTTCGTTGAAATTTCTGATTTCTCGTTCTCGTTGAACAATCATACCTAAAACGCAGGTCATTACGCGTCCAACAGCAATTGGTCTCCATTGTTTTGTCTCACCAATTTCGTTCATCATTCGTCCAAATTGTATAGATAAAACTCTTGAGAAGTTCATGCCCATAGCATAATCTTCAATGGCACGCATATAGCCTGATGCACCTAAATTGCTATAATTGTTCATAGGTTGAGCATTTTGAATGCCATTCTTTAATTCTTCATCGGTAATAGAATCAATCCAAACCCTTTTTTCTTTAGCATTTGGATTGACTCCTGCGACCATTCGTACCAATTCTTCTATATATTGTCCTTCCCTTGCAGGGTCTCCTGCCCATAGAATTTCTGCCACGTCGTCTCTGTTGAGCATTTTCTTTACAATCTCAAATTGTTTTTTTACGCGCTCAATTACTTCGTAGCGATATTCTTTGGGTAAAAAGGGTAGGGTTTCTAAACGCCATTTTTTGAGAGCCTCATCGTAATTATCTGGTAAAGTCATAGTTACCAAATGACCAACACACCAAGTGATGATATAATTATTATTTTCAATAAATCCATCATTTCGTCCAGAATTTACAGACAAAATTTTGGCATATTCTCTTGCTACAGAAGGTTTCTCGGTAATGACAAGCGTTTTACTCATGAATTATTTTATGAAGTCTTGTGTTTTTAGAAAATCCATTAATTCTTGAGCAAAAAATTCATTATCTTTTTTACAATATCGTTTTTCTGCAAATATTTTTGCCAAATTTTCCATTTGATTTTCTTGTAAAAGTTGTTGTGTCAATGGAGAATTTTCTTTTTCAGCAAAAATTGTATCAATTTTTTCTGGAGAATAGTCTGTATATATTTCTTGATGTATAATGGCATTCATAGGCAATCTGTCGGAGATAGGAGGATTTTCAGCAGGATAGCCTAAAGTAATGCAAGCAATAGGAACAACATGTTGAGGTAAATTATATATTTGGCTGAGCGGTTTTATATTGTAAGTTACTGTGCCAATATAACAAATCCCCAATCCTAAAGATTCAGCGGCAATACATGCATTTTGTGCGGCAATAATTGCATCAACAATACTCCAAGATAAACATTGAATATTGTTGTATCCGTGGGAAGCATTTCTTTGGTCGCACCAACGAATAAAACGATTGAAATCTGCACAGAATGTGAGTATAACAGGGGCTTCTAATATCGCAGATTGGTTAAAATGCAAAGGAGCAATTTTTTTTTTCATTTCTTCATCTTTGTTGACAATAATACTATACAATTGCATATTGCCTGTTGTAGAACCTTTGGTAGCGGCTAACAAAATAGTATCTAAAAGGTCACAAGGAATGGGTTTGTTTTGATAATGTCGTATGCTTTTATGATTGATAATGTTTTCTATTGTTTGATTCATATTGCTGGTTATTAAAAACAAACGACAACCATTGAAGGTTGTCGTTTAAGATAAGTATAATTAAAACAATTTTATTTTATTGCTGCTTGGAATTCAGAATTATCTCTAAATTTCTTAAATTCAGCATCTTTGCTTGCTTGTACTTTGTAAGAAGCGTCTAAATTGCAAGCCGCTTTCAAATTAGTATAAACATCATTAGGAACGTTGGTTCTTGCAGCAACGATAGCCATTAAATAATGTTCTGCAGCACCTTTATTGTTTATACATTCTAATGTTGCTTTTGCTGAAGAATAATCTTTGCTTAATAATTGATTAAGAGCAACATTGTAGTTACATTTTGCATTGCCCATTTTTGAAGCAGCAGCAGCATAGTTACCTTCTTTCATGTCAATAACACCCATGTTGTAAGATTGAGCAAATCCTGCTTTTTCTGATGCTTCAAATGCTGTTTTTGCACCTTCATAGTCTTTGTTCATCAAACAAAGAACTCCCATATTATTTAATATTAAACCATTGTTAGGAGCCAAAGAATTTGCTTTTTCTAATAATTCTTTTGCAGCGTCAAGGTCTCCTTCAATTGCTTTCAAACATGCTAAATCGTTGTATGCTCTGTAATCATCTTGATGAAGTTTGATAGCAGATTCGTAAATGGCAACTTTTGTTTTCATATCTTCAGTTAATGAAGCAGAATAAAGTAATTCTTTCAATGATAAAGAATCTGGAGCATTTACAGATAAACGAGCAATTTCTTCATCTGATTTAGAGTCTGTACAATTTACTTTAATAATAGCACGACGTAAATTTGGTAAAATGTCATCAATTTCGTTGTAGATAGCAATCATATTACGAATTTGTTGTTGTCTTTGGTCTCTGTCTGCTTGAGAACGAATAACGTTCAATATTTGGTCTTTATCTTTAATAGCAGATGCAGCAACAGCGGCTAAGAAACCATCCCAATCTTCACCTTTATCATCAGTGTTGTATTTTATCTCTTTTTTAATATCGGCAGGTTTTACTTTTTGTTCTTTAGCCACTTTTTTGATGTATTTATCATATTCACCTTCAAACCATTTTTGAGCAGTTTTAGAACGATTAGATGATAATTCTTGGTTACGATTTAATTCACCTTCTGGAGATGCCCAACCAACAACATCAACGCTAATAACTTCTGGATATTTTCCAACAAATTCAGTTAAACCTGCTAATGCTTCTTTATTTTCTTCTTTTTTGTTTAATGCTAAACTCCAATTAAGGTTATCTTTGTTTAATTCGTAGTAAATCATACCTGTAGCGGTAACGATTTCTTGACCTGTATAACCATGGTCGCTTAATATTAAATTAGAACCATCGCTTACTTTGTCTTTATAACCAACACCGGGTTTTGTTGCGATACGTTCAGAGGTCGCAATAGTACCTTCTCCAAAGAAAATTTCATCAAAAGTACCATCTTTTTTACCTAATGTTGCTGTTGCATTACCAACTAATTGGCATACTGCTAAAGATGGTTGATAATCAATAGTTTGTTTAGATGTAAAACTTCCACCTTCTTTGTATGCGATAGTTTGACCTTCGCCAGTTGCTTTTTCACCTTTAACAAGAATAGGGTTTAATTTTACGATTGTTCCATCTTCTGCTTTTACTTCAGGAACAATAGTAAGGTTTGCTTTTTTATGGAAATATTTCTTTGGATATGTTCCTTTGATTTCCATAGTAACTTTTCCACCATGTGCTTCTAATGGATTGGGGGTAACAGAGTAAACAACTTCTGCTTGTTTTTTAATCATCTTTTTTAGTCCGCATCCGCTAAAAACAATTGTTGCACTTAACAACGATATTGTCAAAATTCTTATTGCTTTCATATTCATATTATTTATATTAATAAATCAGTTTATTTACTTACAAATTATGTTCAGGGTAATGAATTTCGTCTTTGATAACAAAACTTTGAGGAAAATCGGCTAATATTTGTTTGCGAAAACCTCTTGCTTCAGCACGTGTACGAAAATCGCCAACTCGTACTCTAAAATTAGGTTCCTTAAATGTTACGTATGCATTTACATTTGGATATTTTGATAAAAACATCATCCTTGCTTTTTCTGCTTTTTCTCGTGAATTTGCTCCCGATTCAAAGCATATTTGAACACAAAAACCAACTAATTTACCTTTCATTTTGTTGTTCAATTGGCTATGTTGTTCCATTACAGCATCTGCGTTGCTATTACTTTGAACAATGACTTGGCTTCTCGCTGGCAGTGTGCAAAGTATTAGTATTGATACGATTAGAACAATTTTTTTGATGTCCATAATGTTAATTTTTTTCTATCAATATAAAAAGTTTTTAAAATCTCGCAAAGATATAATTTTTTTTTTACTTTTTGAGAAAAAAATGTACAAAAATTTAAAAAAAATCGTTACTTATAGGTAGAAGTAATTTTAAATAGAATAAAAAAGATTTAATTGTATGATTATTAAAGAGTTACAAAATAATCTAAAACAAATCTTGGCATCTCATTTTTCTACAATTGAAGTGCAAGTATTGGTAAATGTTCTACTAAAATATAGAACAGGATATGATAATGTTGCTGTAAATTTGTATCCGAAAACCGAAATTGATGAAAATATATTCTCTTTGTTAAAGAAAGATATATGCCAATTATTAGAAGATTATCCTATACAATACATAGTAAATAATGCTCATTTTTATGGTGAAGATTTTTATGTAGATGACAATGTATTGATACCTCGTCCAGAAACAGAAGAATTGGTGCAATGGGTATTGTCAAATATGGATACTTCTAAAAATATTCTTGATATATGTACAGGAAGTGCTTGTATAGCAATTGTTTTAAAAAAGAAATCTCCACAAAGTGATGTATTTGCTTTGGATATTTCAGCACAAGCCTTGGCAGTTGCAAAACGTAATGCTCAACAACATCAAGTAGATATCAATTTTTTTCAGAAAGATATTTTGGATACCAATAATTTAGAATTTGAGAATCATACATTTGATATAATGATTTCCAATCCGCCTTATGTAACAAATTCTGAAAAAGCTATGATGCACAGACGTGTTTTAAATTATGAACCAAAATTAGCATTGTTTGTTTCTGATAATCAACCATTATTGTTTTATAATGCTATTGCCAATTTTGCACAATATCGCCTTAAATTAGGAGGATATTTGTATTTAGAAATCAATGAAAGAATGGGAGAGGAAGTTCAAGCACTTCTGCGAAATTATGGTTTTGATAATATTGAATTGAAAAAAGATTTTAATAATAAAGATAGAATGATTAAAGCATTGAAAGTTAAATAATTATGAAAGCATTTAAAGCGTATGATATTAGAGGAATTTATGGTGTAGATTTTGATAAAGAAAGTGTTTACAAAATTGGCTTCTTTTTGCCAGCACTTCTAAAAGTCAACAAAATTTTAGTAGGAAGAGATATTCGTTTATCATCAGATGAAATATACAATCAATTGACCAAAGGTATAACCGATGCAGGTTGTGATGTTTATAATCTTGGTTTGGCAACAACACCAATGGTGTATTATTTTACTGCCAAACATCATTATGAGGCTTCTGTACAAATTACAGCTTCTCACAATCCTAAACATTATAATGGTTTGAAAATTTCTGGTCTTGATGCAAAACCTATCGGTTACGATACGGGATTGAAAGAATTGGAATATAAAGTTGAAAATGAGGAAGTTTGTATATCAAAAACAAAAGGGAAGGTTATCGATTTAGATGTCGTGAATGAATATAAAGATTTTTTACTTTCTTATCGTCCAAAATTTGATAACTTAAACTTGGTGATTGACTGTTCTAATGGAATGGCAAATTTATTGGTTGATAGTGTGTTGGGAAATAAAATTCATTATATCAATCATGAATTAGATGGTAATTTTCCATCTCACGAACCCAATCCATTGGAACAACAAAATATTGTACAATTACAAAATGAAGTTCGTTCTCGTGATGCAGATGTTGGTGTTATATTTGATGGAGATGCCGATAGAGTAATGTTTATTGATGAAAATGCAAATTTTGTATCTCCAGACAAAATAATTGCTTTGTTAGGGTTTTATTTTGCGACATCGAAAAATGAAAAAAGTAAAGTCCTTGTTGATATTCGTACTTCAAAATCTGTAACAGAATTTCTTCAAGAAAAAAATTATGATGTTAACATTTGGAAAGTTGGAAGAGCGTTTGCCGCTTTGAAATTACGTGAAATAGATGGTCTTTTTGGAGGAGAATTGGCTGGTCATTATTATTTTAAAGACTTTTTCTATTCCGATAGTGGAATTTTGGCAGCTATTATCGTGCTGAATATTATTGCAAATTTCAAACGGAAAGGTTTTACATTTTCTCAATTAATGGAACAATGTTCTTCTTATGCTAATTCAGGAGAGATTAATTATCTTGTTGAAGATAAAATAAAAACAATGGAAATGGTAAAAGATTATTTTTTTAATCAAGAATCGGTTAAAGCATTTTACGATTTCGATGGTTATCGATTGGAATTTGAACAATGGTGGTTTAATATAAGATTATCGAATACAGAACCTTATCTTCGTTTAATTGTTGAGGCTCAAACAGAAAAACTTTTACAAGAAAAATTGAAAATATTGAATCAACTTATTCAATCAGAGTAAGAAAAGATGTAGAGTTTTCATTAAAAATAAGTTGATAAAATTATAAATTTAGTTTTATAGTTTTGTATTTTTTATTGTAAACTTGCATTTTAATTCAATGATATCGCCTCATGTCAAATCGTAACGATACATTTATAACATTAAGAGAAAAGTATCCTGTTTTTAAATATGAATCTTACCATTATAGTTGGCAAGAACAAAATATTTGTTTGCAATTTAAGTTTTCAGTAGGTAAGAATATACTATTTGAACCCCAAACAATTATTAAATATCATTCTGATTATCAATGTTTTATTGAAAAATATTCATTAGAAGAATTAGATACGCTTGTTTTCAATATAGGCATGATAGAATTGATTAGTTATTGGAAATCAGTATGTTCTCCAACTATTGAAATATTGGCTGCCAAAATAGAAGAAAATGCACTTCCTTTTTGGAAAAAATTGTATTATAATGGATTATCTGAATTTTTTTACACAAATGAAATCCGAACCACTCAAGAAGATTTTGTACAATTGGTTGTCAATTCAGATAAGGATCTTCCAAAGTTGGATATAAAATTGTCGGATAAATATATCGTACCAATAGGAGGAGGAAAAGATTCTGTTGTGTCCTTGGAACTTCTTCGTACCCAAGAAGATATTATTCCATTGATTATTAATCCTCGAGGAGCAACAATAGATTGTGCAACTATTGCAGGTTTTGAAAATAATTTTTTTGAAATTAAAAGAATTATTGCTCCACGCTTGTTAGAATTGAATGCTGAAGGATATTTAAATGGTCACACGCCATTCTCGGCAATGTTGGGTTTTTATGCTTTAATGATTGCTTGTCTTTCAGGAAGAAGACATATTGCGTTATCTAATGAAAATAGTGCAAATGAATCAACAGTAATAGGAACAAATGTAAATCATCAATATTCTAAATCATACGAATTTGAAAATGATTTTAGAAATTATATTGCTAATTATCTGAATGATAAACTTGATTATTTTAGTTTTTTACGTCCTATTAGTGAATTTCAAATTGCAGCATTGTTCGCTCAACAAAAAGCATATTTCAGTTGTTTTAAAAGTTGTAATGTAGGAAGCAAAGATAATATATGGTGTACTCATTGTGCCAAATGTTTGTTTACGTTTATTATATTGTCACCATTTTTGTCTCAACAAGAATTGATATCAATTTTTGGAGAAGATTTGTTTTATAATGAAGATTTGTTACCAATATTTAAAGAATTATGTGGACAAACAAGTAGTAAACCTTTCGAATGTGTGGGCACTATAGATGAAGTTTGTTTAGCATTGGCAAATAGCCTATCAAAGTATGAAGAATTGCCGCCATTATTGAAATATTTTGAACAAAGTGATGAATATAAGAAATATAAAGGTAAATCATTGGAGGATGCTTTGCAATTGTGGTGTAAGGCTCATTTCTTGTCTGATATGGCAGAAAAAATACTGAAGAGTAGTCTAAAAATAGATTAGTGTATTGAAATTAAGAAAATACAAGTATCAAGATTGAACTATAAATGCACATTTTTTTAGAAAAATCTAAAGATAAATGTATCTAACTTGAAAATTTAATTGTTGATAATTAGCAATTTAGTATTTTTTTTGAAAAAAAAATGATAAAAAATAAACCATATAAGTCTTTATTTTATACCTTTGCAATTATCAAGAGTATATCGAATGTACTTGGATAAGGAAAATAGATAAAATTATGTCAAAAGAAAAAAAAGATATTGACTTACGTAAAGAGTTAAAACGATTCTTCGGTTTCGACAAATTCAAAGGTAACCAAGAAGCGGTAATTCGTAGTGTGTTGGCAGGTAAGAATTCCTTTGTAATAATGCCAACAGGCGGCGGTAAGTCAATGTGTTATCAACTGCCCGCTTTAATAATGGAAGGAACAGCAATAATAGTGTCCCCGTTGATTGCTTTGATGAAAAATCAAGTAGATGCTATTCGGAATCATTCAACTGACCCTGCTATTGCTCATGTTTACAATTCAAGTTTAACCAAAGGCGAACAAAATGCAGTAAAAGAAGATTTATTGGCAGGGAAAACCAAGTTGTTGTATATGGCACCAGAATCATTGGTTCGTATTGAAAATTATCAGGTACTTGCCCAAATGAATATTTCTTTTATTGCAATAGATGAAGCACATTGTATTTCAGAATGGGGACATGATTTTCGTCCAGAATATCGCAAAATACGACAATTGGTAGATAAATTGAACAAAAAAATACCACTAATGGCTCTTACTGCAACGGCAACACCAAAGGTAAGACACGATATTCAAAAAAATCTAAATATGTTAGATGCGGATGTGTATATCTCATCTTTCAATCGCCCTAATATCTATTATGAAGTACGGGAAAAAAACAAGGATATTGACAAAGAAGTTGTTAAATTTATTAAAGAAAATAGTGGTAAATCTGGTATTATTTACTGTTTAAGTCGTAAACAAGTAGAAGATTTTACAGAATTTCTTCAAGTAAATCATATAAAAGCATTGCCATATCATGCAGGTTTGGATGCAGCACAACGTGCTGAAAACCAAGACCGTTTTTTGATGGAAGATGTTGATGTTATTGTGGCTACTATTGCCTTTGGTATGGGAATAGATAAACCCGATGTTCGTTATGTTATTCATTATGATATGTCAAAAAGCATAGAAGCCTATTATCAAGAAACTGGTAGAGCAGGTCGAGATGATGGCGAAGCATTGTGTGTCGCTTTTTATGCTTTAGCAGATTTGCATAAATTGGAAAAATTATCGAAAAATAAATCACTAGCAGAACAAGAAATAGCCAAACAATTGCTTGCAGAAACTGCAGCCTATGCAGAGTCCACTTTGTGTCGAAGACGACATTTATTATATTATTTTGGAGAACAATATGAGCAAGAAAATTGTGGCTCTTGCGATAATTGTTTACATAAAAAACACATGGAAGACGGAAAAGAATATTTTATAACACTGCTCAGTGCTATTAAAGAAACAAAACAACAGTTTAAAGAACAACATATTATAGATGTACTATTAGGTAATGAAACTGTTGATGTTAAAAAATATGGTCATGATGAATTAAGCACTTTTGGCGAAGGCAACGATATGACAGAAAAATTTTGGACTTCGCTTATAACGCAGTGCTTATTTGAAAATTTGTTGGATAAAAATATCGAAAATTATGGTGTTCTCAAACTGACAAAAGACGGAGAGAGATATATCAAAAAACCATATTCTATTCAAATTGTTTTAGATAAAAATGAAGATGAAGACGATGATGAAGATTCGCCAGATATAGGAAATTCTCAAAAAGGAGGTGCTGTTGATAAAGCATTGTTTTCTATGTTGAAAGATTTGCTGAAAACGGTTTCTAAACGAGAAAATTTACCGCCATACGTCGTTTTTCAAGAATCTTCATTGGAAGATATGTGTATTCATTATCCAATAACGATGGAAGAAATGACTCAAATTTCTGGAGTCGGAATTGGTAAAGCTCAAAAATATGGACAAGAATTTATAGATTTGATTCGAAAATATGTAGAAGATAATGAGATAGAGCGGGCACAAGATATTGTCGTAAAATCTGTTATCAATAAGTCAAAACTGAAAGTCTATATCATTCAAAATATTGATAGGAAAATTCCTCTTGAAGATATTGCTGTCTCTAAAAACCTTACTTTAGAAGAATTGTTGAGAGAAATTGAAAGTATTGTTGTTTCAGGAACAAAACTTAATATAGATTATTATATTAACGAAACTATCGATATGTATCATCGTGAGGAAATTTTAGATTACTTACAAAGTACAGAACGTGATTCTGTGGAAGAAGCCTTAGAAGAGTTGGGTGAAGAAGAATATACATTAGAAGAAATTCGCTTAATGAGAATTAAATTTTTATCAGATAAAGGAAATTAAATAATAAATTAATAAGTATGGAAGAAATTTATAACAACCAAGAAATGAATGTTGAAAACACAGAAAATCAACCTGTTGAACAAATCAAGCCAACAATAGAATCTTCAAATGAACCAAAATGTTCAAAGAATAAAGCAGGAAATTTTTCTATGTTATTATCAATTATTGTTGCGATTGCAGTGGTAGTATTATTTGTTTTGCATTTTACTCAACCAGCAAAGAACAATACAGTAAAAGCTAACAATTCTTCATTGCAAATATTAACAGTAAACAATGACTCTTTGGTTAAACATTTTGTTTTAGTGGATATTCTAAAATCAGATTTGGAAGCAGAAACCGAAAAATTCACAAAAGATTGGGAAGGTAAAGCTCAAAGTTTTCAAGTAAAATTGAATAATTATCAAATCAACGTGCAAAATCAAGTCTTAACGGCAACCCAAATGCAAAATGCAGAACGGGAATTGACAAAAGAAAAAGAATCGTTGGACGCATTGCAAGAACGTTATACGACAATTTTGGCTAATAAAGAAATATCTGTTCAAAAAGAAATTATGGATTCAATAATGAATGCAACCAATAGAGTGAACGCTCGCTATGGTGCTGATTATGTAATTGCAACTTCTTTAGGTTCTGCTATTATCTGTGCAAATCCAGAATATGATATTACAAATGAAGTGATTAAAGAATTGAATGATTCTTACAAAAAATCTCACAAATAATTGTATATGAAATATTTGAAATTTTTCTATCTATTGTTATTATTTGTTGCGTTATCTTGCACCAATAAGGAAGAGCGTATTGTAGAACAATATGCAGACGGAAAAGCAAAACATGTAGAACAATATATAGTAAACAAAGATGGCAGCAAACAACTAATCAAAGAAACATTTTATTTTCCAGAAGAAAAAAAATATATAGAAGGAGAGTATAATGCTCAAAAAGAACGTAATGGGAAATGGATGTCTTGGTATGAAAATGGAAAAAAGAATAGTCAAGGGACTTACAAAGATGGAAAATTAGAAGGAGATTATACCGTATGGCATTCTAATGGAGAAGTATTTTATACTGGTGAATACAAAAATGGAACAAGAGTAGGAGTTTGGTCATATTATGATACATTAGGCAATTTGATTAAAAAAGAAGAACTTTCTCGTTAGTAAAGTGTGTGGTATTGTCGGTTTTTGGGATAGTAACAATGAATTAACAGATTGTGATTTAAAACAAATGACCGATAGAATCGTGCATCGTGGACCTGATGCCGAAGGATTTTTTTTTCAAGAAAATATCGCTGTAGGTCATAGAAGATTAAGTATTATAGATACGTCTAATTTAGCAAATCAACCAATGTATTCTTCTTGTGGAAGATATGTGTTGGTTTTTAATGGCGAGATTTATAATTTTTTGCAATTAAAGAGAAAAATAACTACACAATATCCTGATTATCAATGGAAAACAAAATCAGATACAGAGGTTGTTTTAATGGCATTTATCTGTTTTGGAGAGCGTTTCGTTGAAATGCTTGAAGGAATGTTTACAATATGTATATTCGATAAAAAAACTCGAAAAATGTATATCTATCGAGATAGAGTGGGGATAAAACCTCTTTTTTATTATTATCAAAATGGATTGTTTGCCTTTTCTTCTGAAATAAAAGCTTTGTTGGCGTTATCTCCAATAAAAAACAATTTAACAAGAGATACAACTGCAATAAATCATTTTTTGTATTTAGGTTATATTCCATCTCCCAATACAATATACAATGAAATAAAGAAATTTCCAGCGGCATCTTATTTGATGTTTGATGGTCAAAATATGAATGTGCAGAAATATTGGCAATTGCCTCTACCAAATAATGTTTTTTTATCAAATGAAACAATTGTTAAAAAAGAATTGAAATCGCTTTTGGAACAAACTATTGAAAAGTGTATGATAAGTGATGTTTCGTTTGGCTGTTTTTTAAGTGGGGGAATAGATTCTTCATTAGTTTGTGCAATAGCACAGCATTTGTCTGATAAACAAATAAATACATTTTCTATTGGTTTTGAAGATGTGCATAATGAGGCAAATTATGCAAAAAAAGTTGCCCGATATTTAGGAACAAATCATCATGAAATGTATGTAAAAGAAGTAGATGCAATAGCATTGATAGAACAACTTCTTACAATTTATGATGAACCTTATGGAGATTCTTCTGCATTGCCGACATTATTGTTGTCGCAAATGACAAAAAAACACGTCACGATGGCTATTTCTGGTGACGGTGGAGATGAATTGTTTTTAGGTTATGGTACTTATACATGGGCAAAGCGGCTGAATAATCCTTTTTTATACCATTGTCGAAAACCATTGTCGTATTTGTTGTCATTTGGAGGTAATAGAGAAAAAAAAGTTGCTAAATTATTGGATATTAATGATAAAAATCGAATTAAAAGTCATATTTTTTCTCAAGAACAATTTTGTTTTTCTCAAAATGAGATTGTACAATTATTGAAAAATCATTCTTTGTGTTATTTAGAAGAAAATCAATATAATAATACAAATTTATCAGCCGAAGAACAACAATCTTGTTTTGATTTTCAATACTATTTGCCAGATGATTTATTGGTAAAAGTGGATAGAGCCTCAATGTATCATTCGCTTGAAGTAAGAGTGCCTTTGTTAGAATATCCGATTGTTGAATATGCGTTCAATTTAGATAAAAACTTACGCAAAAAAAATAAAAATAGTAAATATATCTTAAAAGAAGTGTTATATAACTATGTTCCTGCTTCGTATTTTAATCGTCCTAAATGGGGATTTAGTATTCCGTTGCAACGTTGGTTACAAAAAGATTTGCATTATTTGATAGACACCTATTTGCATACTCAAGCACTTGAAGAACAAGGTATATACAATATCAATTATATTAATCAATTGATTAATAGATTCGATAAAGGAGAAACTTATTTATACAATAGATTGTGGTTGTTGATAGTTTTACAGATTTTTTTACGCAACAATTCTATTTAAATCCTATAATTTCTCTTACGTCTTTTATTGTTTTAATGGCACTTTCGTGTGCTTTTTCAGCACCAATTTTGCGAACTTTATTTAGATAATCATCATCAGAAGATAATTCTAAGATACGTTCACGTATAGGTGAACAAAAATTGATAACATCTTCTGCTAATTGCTTTTTCATATCTCCGTATCTAATAGAACAATCGTTGTAAGCGTGAGAAAAATATTGGTAAGTATCTTGTGAACTAACTTGTTCCATAATAGTGAATAAATTGATGATTTCTTGAGGTCTTTCTGCGTTAGGTTCTGTTGGACCTCCATCAGTTTTTGCTTTCATTATTTTTTTACGAATGACTTCAGGTTCGTCATTTAAATAGATTGCGTTTCCAGTAGATTTGCCCATTTTTGTACTTCCATCAAGACCTGGAATTTTTATCAAATTTTGTCCAAAATTGTACGCTTGAGGTTCTTTAAAGTAATTGATATTGTAATTTTTATTAAATCGAGAAGCAAATAATCGTGTCATTTCTAAATGTTGTTCTTGGTCTTTTCCAACAGGCACTTTATCGGCATTGTGAATAAGAATATCTGCAGCCATTAGGGTTGGATAGGTAAGAAGTCCAGCGTTAACATTATTGGGTTGTTGACGAACTTTATCTTTGAATGAGGCACATCGTTCAAGTTCTCCAAGATATGCTAACATATTGAGAATTAAATATAATTCTGATGTTTCTGGTAAATCACTTTGAGCGTAAAGCGTTGCTTTTTCTGGAGAAATGCCAGCAGCTAAATATTCAATTAAAATTTGTTTAACACTTCTTTGTAAATTCTCAGGATTGGGATGTGTTGTAAGTGAATGATAATCAGCAATAAAGAAAAAACAGCGATTTTCTTCTTGCATTTTTACAAAATTTTTTACAGCACCAAAATAATTGCCTAAATGTAGATTTCCTGTTGGTCTGATACCACTTAAAACGGTTTCCATTTTATCGAATTTGGTTGAAATACAATTTTTTTATATCTATTTTATTGTTGTTTACAAATATGTTATCTATGTGGGATTGACGAATGGCAGATACGCACATAGTACATGGATAATCTATTAAATATAGTGTGCATTGCGATAAAGAGTGTCGTTTTAGAATCAATCTTGCTTTTCGTAAGGCTACCAAGACAGCGTGAGCCGTTGGGTCATCATCTGAAATACATTGATTGATACCTTCACAAATACAATGATTATCGAAAAATATTGTTGCTTTTGCTGTGCACATATATTTTTTTTTGCAAAGGTAACATTTTTTTCAATTATTAAACATAAAAATCTATCAATTCGTTCTAAAAGTCTAATAGTTTAAAATTATGTAGTAGCAAAGTAAAGTAGCCGCTACATAATGTAATTGATAACTAAAAAATTTCTTTTAAATGTTGTTCAATAGGAATACCATTATCTGGTTGTGGATAATTTTGATTAATTTGTATCATTTTTCTTACAAAATTCATAGCCTCTAAGACACTATTTTCAAGCGAACAGCCGTGAAGATATTTTCCGATTAAAATGGAGGAGAAAATATCGCCTGTTCCAGAAAAAAAAGAGGGTATCATTTCGTATGGGAATAATTTGACGGTGTTGGTTTGCTCTTCAAATATCATAGTACAAGTTTGTTCTTCTACAATCATACTTGAAATAACAACAGAATTTCTGCCTAAAGCATGTAAAATTGTTATCAAATCTGTCGCTTCGACCAAAGAAAGCGAATTTTTTTCTAAGTATTTGTTTGCCAAAAATTTCGCTTCTGTAAAATTTGGAACAATAATATCAGCATTTTTGCACATATATCTCATATATTCAATAGTATGAGTCGTGGCACCATTGTATAGTTTTCCATTGTCAGCCATGATAGGGTCAACGAAAATATGCGTGCCATTTTTCTTTAATTCTTTACAAAAATCACTAATCAATAGCGTTTGTTCTTCAGAAACTAAATATCCAGTACATACAGCATCAACAGAAAAGTTTTGTTTTTCCCATATCTTGATACATTCTCGTATATACTCGGTGGTATCTAAAACAGCAAAATCTCCATAACTGAAATTATTAGATACTATTGATGTCGGTAATTTGTAGGTTGCAAATTTCATATTGGTCAAAATAGGAATCATTGCAGAAAGTCCCAAATTTCCATAGCCGACAATATCACCGATTAGTAAAATGCTGTTCATTATAATTTTATTCTAAACAATTGTCTAAATCAAATATAAGTTTTTCTTTATCAATATTTTGTCCGATGAATACAATTTTTATCATACGGTCACCATATTCATTGTCCCAATCGCGAAGAAATCCAGGGTCTTGTTGCATTAATTGTTTCAAATCTTCTTTTGGTGCGGTAGCATACCAAAGACCAATTTCTGTGAGTTTTTTCTGAACTCCTGCTTGTTCAAATAGATAGGACATATCTTTATAATGTGAAAAATAGCAAATTCCTTTTGCTCGAATGATATTTTTTTGCCATTTTCGTGCTAAAAATTGGTCAAATTCTTCCAATTTGAATGCATTTCTGCGATAATAAGTAAATGTAGAAATGCCGTATTCATCAGAATCTTCATCATCGTGATGATGTTCGTGATGTTCATGATGGTGGTGGTGACAATGTTTGCTTTTGGCTTCACGTTCTTCTTCTTCAGTTGTTGGTCTATCAAGTTCTTTAACCCAAGATGCAGATGTTGCAACAGATTCATAATCAAATAAATGTGTATTGATGATATTTCGTATATCAACAAGAGCATAATCTGTATCTATAATTTTTACACTTGGGTTTAAATGTATGATTATTTGTTTTATACGAGCAATTTCATTGGATTGAACCTCAGAAATCTTGTTGAGCAAGATAATATTACAAAATTCTATTTGTTGAATCAGTAAATTTGCAATATCATTATCATCAATATGATTGTTGCAGAGGCTTTCTCCGCAAGAAAATTCGCTTTGCATACGTAGAGCATCTACCACGGTAACAATACAATCCAATTTTGGCAAACAATTTGATTTACAAGCAGTATCAATATGAGGAATAGAGTATATTGTGCGAGCAATAGGTTCTGGTTCGCAAATTCCGCTTGCTTCTATAACGATATAATCAAAGCAATTCATTTGGCTAATATCAGCAAGTTGTTTTAGTAAGTCCATTTTGAGAGAACAACAAATACAACCATTTTGCAATGCGATTAAACTATCGTCTTGTTCGTTAACAATTCCACCATTTTGAATTAAAGAAGCGTCAATGTTTACTTCTCCAATATCGTTGACAATAACTGCAAATTTGATATTCTTTTGGTTGGTCAAAATGTGATTGACAAGTGTAGTTTTTCCACTGCCAAGGTAACCTGTGAGTAATAATACTGGTAATGTTGATGTCATTTTTATTTAAATTATAAATTGCAAAGGTAATAAATATTGATTGAATTTTAAGAAAAAAAGTAAAAAAATAATTTTTTATACTTTATTCTTTTATTGTTATTGTTATGTATAAAAAAAATGTTATCTTTGCAAATTAGTTTGAATGAAATTCAAAAACGTATGAAAAAAGGATGTCGATATGGAACTCATAGGGTATTAAGCCCTCAAGGAACATTGCCACAACCAGCTCAGAAGTTGGATAATACAATGGAATTATACGATAATGAGTTGTTGATAGATGTTAGTACCTTAAATGTTGATTCAGCAAGTTATACACAAATACGTAAGGCGTGTAATGATGATGAGCAACAAATGAGAAAGATGATTCTTTCAATAGTAGAGGAGCGAGGAAAGTTGCAAAATCCTATTACTGGTTCGGGAGGTATGCTTATTGGTACGGTAAAAGCAATAGGCGAAAATTTTCAAAATTCAACAAAAGTAAAAATTGGTGATAAAATAGCAACATTGGTATCATTATCATTAACACCATTGAAAATCAATTCGATAAAAAGGTTGTCTTACGATTCAGACCAAATAGATGTTAGTGCTGAAGCCATTTTGTTTGAAAGTGGTTTGTTTGCAGTATTGCCCGAAGATATACCAGAAAAATTGGCTTTAGCGGTTTTAGATGTTGCCGGTGCTCCAGCACAAGTAGATAGATTGGTAACAGAAGGTGATATAGTTTGTATTATTGGTGGTGGTGGGAAATCTGGTATTTTGTGTTGCTATCAAGCAATGAAAAATGTTGGAAAATATGGTAAAGTGATTGTCGTAGAATATTCTCAAGAAAATGCTCAACGAATTATAGATATGGGATTGGCTACCGATGTCATTGTTGCAGATGCTACCAATGTTATGGATGTTTACAACAAAGTGATGGCAATAACTGGTGGTAGAGGTACCGATGTGACAATCAACAATGTAAATGTTCCTTCTACGGAAATGACCTCAATATTGATAACCAAAGGACAAGGTTGTGTTTACTTTTTTTCTATGGCAACAAGTTTTACCAAAGCCGCTCTTGGAGCAGAAGGAGTTGGAAAAGATATTAATCTTATTGTCGGTAATGGTTATGCCAAAGGACATGCAGAATTGACACTTAATATCATTCGCGAATCAAAGCCAATAAGAGATTTGTTTGAAAAAATGTATGTAAAATAATAGATGATAATAAAATAATATATATATGTCAACAAGAAGAAATATATTGTTTCCAAATGTGTCAGATGAACAATGGAATGATTGGAAATGGCAAGTAAAAAATAGGATAGAAACATTGGAAGAACTTAAAAAATACATCTCTTTAACTAAAGAAGAAGAAGAGGGTGTTGCAAAATCGTTACAAACATTACGAATGGCGATAACACCATATTATTTAAGTTTGATAGACCCACAAAATCCTCATTGTCCTGTGCGTAAACAAGCAATTCCAACAGCAATGGAATTGCATCAATCTCAAGCAGATTTGTTAGACCCACTACATGAAGACGAAGATTCTCCTGTGCCGGGGTTAACACATCGATATCCAGATAGAGTGTTGTTTTTGATTACCGATATGTGTTCTATGTATTGTCGTCATTGTACTCGCAGACGTTTTGCAGGACAAAACGATTGTCAATCTCCATCGGAAAGAATTCAAAAAGCAATAGATTATATTGCAGCAACTCCGACAGTAAGAGATGTTTTGTTATCTGGTGGTGATGCATTGATGGTTAATGATGATATGTTGGAATCAATTATTCAACGATTGAGAGCAATTCCTCATGTTGAAATTATTCGATTAGGAACACGTACCCCTGTGGTTTGTCCTCAACGTATCACAGATAATTTGGTAAATATGTTAAAAAAATATCATCCAATATGGGTAAATACACATTTTAATCATTCACAAGAAATTACCCCTGCATCTATAGAAGCATGTGAAAAATTAGCTAATGCAGGAATTCCTTTAGGTAATCAAACAGTTTTGTTGAGAGGTGTAAATGATTGTACTCATGTAATGAAAAAATTAGTTCATGATTTAGTTAAAATGAGAGTACGTCCGTATTATATATATCAATGTGATTTATCTATGGGATTGGAACATTTCCGTACACCAGTATCGAAAGGTATAGAAATTATTGAAAATTTACGAGGACATACATCGGGTTATGCAGTTCCAACATTTGTTGTTGACGCTCCGGGAGGTGGAGGCAAAACTCCTGTAATGCCAACATATATCATCTCTCAAAGTCCAAATAGAGTAGTGTTGCGTAATTTTGAAGGTGTAATTACCACATATACAGAACCTCAAGATTATAAAGAAGAATGTAATTGCTCTGATTGTGAAAAACAACGTAAAGAAGGTGTTGCAAGTTTGTTAAATGGAGATGTGTTGTCTTTAGAACCTGCACATTTAGCACGTAAAGAACGTTCAAAAAAATAATGAAATTTTTAATAATAGCAAATAGTTAAGTATGAAAGATATGGAAAACACAATTTGTTTAAACCCTTTAGTGCAATTTATCGGTAAGGACCCTCAAGAATTTACAAAAGCAGATATTATTCGCTTTATCAAAGAAAATAATATTAATATGCTTGATTTTCATTATGTTGGAGGAGATGGGCGTATAAAATCTTTGAATTTTGTCGTTACCAATGAAGAATATTTAGAACAGGTACTCACTTTTGGAGAACGAGTAGATGGTTCAAGTTTGTTTTCTTTTATGCAAGCAGGGTCAAGCGATTTATATGTAATTCCACGTTTTAGTACGGCATTTGTTGATACATTTGCTCAAATACCAACGTTAGGGATTTTGTGTTCTTATTATACCAAAGATGGTCTTCCATTGGAAGCGGCTCCTGAATATATATTAAAAAAAGCAGTTCGGTCTTTTACCGAAGTAACAGGTATGGAATTTCAAACTATGGGTGAATTAGAGTATTATGTTATTGGTGATAAAGAAGAATTGTTTCAAGCGACAGACCAAAAAGGTTATCATGAATCTGGTCCATTTGCAAAATTTGAAAGCTTCCGTTCAGAATGTATGTTTCTTATAGCACAAGTAGGAGGAATGATAAAATATGGACATTCAGAAGTAGGAAATTTTACTTTAGGTAACAAAATATACGAACAAAATGAAATAGAGTTTTTAGTAACAGATGCAGAAGAATCTGCTCGTCAATTAATTATGGCAAAATGGATAATTAGACGATTAGCCTATTCTTATGGTTTAGATGTTACTTTTGCTCCTAAAATAACTGTTGGAAAAGCGGGTAGTGGAATGCATATTCACACTCGTATAGTAAAAGATGGTAAAAATTGTTACATAAAAGATGGTCAATTGAGCGATATTGCTAAAACAGCAATAGCAGGTTATATGCAATGTGCACCATCTTTAACCGCTTTTGGCAATATGAATCCTACATCTTATTTCCGTTTGGTGCCACATCAAGAAGCACCTACAACTATTTGTTGGGGCGATAGAAATCGTTCGGTATTGGTTAGAGTTCCATTAGGTTGGACAGCAAAAGAAGATATGGTTGCTAATGAAAATCCATTGGAACAAACAACAAAAATAGATGGTTCTCAAAAACAAACTGTAGAATTTCGTTGTCCAGATGGGTCTGCAAATATTTATTTACTTTTGGCAGGATTAGCCGTTGCTGCTCGTAGTGGTTTTGAAATGGATAATGCTTTACAATTTGCAAATGATACTTACGTAGATGTCAATATTTTTGAAGAAAAATATAAAGATAGAGTTGAAAAATTGAATAGTTTGCCAACGTCTTGTTATGAATCTGCGGAAATGTTGAACCAACAACGTGAAATTTATGAAAGACATGGTGTATTTAGTCCTCAAATTATTGATGGCGTTATAAATACACTAAAATCATACAATGATAAACATCTTCGTCAAGAATTGGAAAACAATCAAGAAAAGATGATGGAAATTGTGAATAAATTTTATCATTGTGGTTAATCTATTTTTGTATTTAAGCGATTTATAAATAAATGATTTTATCTTTATTAAAAGGAATGCTCTGGGGACTACCGTTTATTTTTGCGGTAGGACCTTCCTTTTTTGCAATTTTGCATACCAGTATGAGTAAAGGATTTTATTCTGGTATGCAGTTTGCTTTGGGAATTTTTCTCAGCGATACCATGTTATTGTTGTTGAGTTATTTTGGTATTGCTCAATTTATTCAAGAGGATAGTAAACTTCAAATAATTTTAGGTTTTATTGGAGCCTTGTTTTTATTGTTTTATGGTTTCTATTCTTTTTTGAAAACAAAGAGTTATTCAAAGCAAAATAAAGAAATAAAGTTGACAATCAATTGGTTAAATGTTTTTTCGGAAATTATTAAAGGCTTTTTTATCAATATAATGAATCCAGCGTTATGGTTGTTGTGGTTTAGTATTGTTACCACTCAAACAAGTGGAAACGATAGAAGTTGTGCTTTAGCCTTTATGCTTGGTATTGTTATAGTTACATTGTCAACCGATATATTAAAATCATTTTTTGCCAATAGAATATCAGCAATATTGTCGCCTAATGTTGTTTATGTAATTAATAAGATTATGGGCATTGTTTTAATTGGTTTTTCTGTTTATATGTTGATTTCAACAATACAACTTATTGCAATATGAGTGTCAATGCTATAATTATATTTGTTACATTTGTGGTTTCCCTGATGGCTTTTAATTCTTCAAATGTATTCAATAAACTATGCTTTCATCCTTATACAATTGTAAATAGTGGTCAATACAATCGATTGCTAACTTATGGTTTTATTCATGGCAGTTGGGGACATTTATTGGTCAATATGTTTGTTTTGTGGATGTTTGGTCGTGTTGTAGAGAGCAATTTTGTATATTATTTTGATTTCAAAGGTCATTTTTTATACCTTTTGATGTATCTTTCTGCAATTGTAATTTCATCAATATCAGACCTGAAGAAACATCAATATAATTCAGAATATGTTGCGATAGGGGCTTCAGGAGCAACTTCTGCGGTAGTTTTTGCGTATATTTTGTTGAAACCATTACAAAAATTATATGTTATGTTTATTCCAATAGGTATTCCTGCAGCATTGTTTGGAATTTTGTATCTTATTTATTCTGCTTATATGGATAAATATGGAAATGATAATATTGGACATAACACTCATTTATGGGGAGCCATTTATGGTATTGTTTTCCTAATTGTTATAAAACCGCGATTATTATTGGCTTTTTTTAGTCAAATTCTACAAATTTTTTAATCATGGAATCGCCATGAAAGTCCTATTGAGAATCCCATACCTTTGTTGGGGTAGTGTGGGGTAAGATAATATATATTGCCAAATAATCCTGCCCAACAGTGTGTTAGTTTGGCTTGAATAAGAAATCTATCAATCTTTGCTTTTAGAAAAACATCTAAATAACCATAGTTGCCAATTTTTGTATCAGATTGAATATAAAATTGTTGTAATGCAGGATTGTAAGCATTAGCATAATATGCGGTATTGTATAAAAAATCCAATCCTAACATTAAATACATATTTTTCTTAAAAAGATTAAATCCATAGTATAAAGTTTGTTTGGTTGCAAATGTCGGAATTTGCAATTCTTTATTATCACTATATTGTAAATACATATTGGCATGCCAGCCAAAGCCTTTAATATCTAAAGGAATAAATGCAGATAATTGATAAATATTTGTTGGTTTATCAAATTGAAATACTTGTAGTTGTGTGTTTAGTGCAGTGTAATGATATAGTGAATAATAGTTTATGCCGATGTTATATTTATCGTATAACCAAGCAAATTGAGCATGAATGGTTTGTTGTTTCTTTAAATTATTGTTCCATTGATAGTTATTGGAAATATATCTTGTAAAAAAGTAATCTGGTGAATAATTATAGAAATTAATTTCGGCAGAAATAGCGTGATAATGATTGTTGTTTTTATTGATTTTTAATGCGGTATTGCCTTTTATGGTAATATCACCAGCATTGTATCCATTGATAGTAACAAAAGCAGCAGCATTGATATTCCAGCGATTAAATAGTTGAGTGTGTATTTGCCCAAATGGAGTGATTTGATTATCAATAAAATAATATAAAGTATCACGTATGATATTAAGAGAATGATTTATTCCTGCTGAAAAATGGAAAAAATAGGCTTTGTCGGGAAGTGTATCTTCTGGCATAAAATTTGCCCAATAAATACTATTTCTTAATTGATAATGTTGTGTATTTGTTGTTGTTGTATCTTTGTTAAAAAGAAATTGTTGGTAATAATTGCTATCTAATTGAAAATCAGTAAAACGATGTCGAGTTGAGACAAAATTTAGGTCATGAATCAAATAACCTAAATTGATTGACCGTTTGTTTTCTTTTTTGGAGGGGGATATTGAAAGATATTGTCGTAAAAATAAATTATTGTAATGTGTTTTACTATTTGCTGTTGTTGACCAGACATCAATAGTTAATGCATTATTATTGTTGTTTGTGAAATTTGAATCTGATACTATTCCTCCATTTTCTTCCAAATGAAGCATGCTAAATGCGTAATAAACTTTTACTCCATAACGTCTGTTGAGGGTAATATAGTCAATGCCAAAACCTGTATTTATGTCACGTACACCTTGATTAAGATATAATCCATCAGTTGTAAGTATTGTGTTTAAACCAAAATTAAAGTTTAAGTTTTCTTTAATTTGTTGACCATAATCGGCAGAAAAATGATGAGAACGTCCATCAACAAAATCATACGATAAAAGAGAATAAACAGTGGGTAGGCTATAAAGTGTCCACGTTTCAAAATTGCGAATGTATGCTTCGTATGGCAATACTTTATATTGGAATCCGTGTTCTCTGTTAAACGTAAAATTCATACTTTGATGTGCTTGACCATATTGTCCAAGATTTGTATATAAATTATTGGTTAAAAGAGAATTATCATCATTGTATGCTCCGAAAATATTAGTATCTATCAAAGTGAGAGATTTACAATTGGCAATGTAAGGATTGAGATGATAATGATAAGCAGGGGCGTAATGAAGACCGCCTTCATTATCCATTGTTGTTGTGTCGGTTGCATTGGTTTGTGCAACACTATTCGATAATAAAAGCATTATCGTAAATATCAGGAAATAAATGTTTATGCCGCTTCGATTTTTTAAGTCCATTCTGCAAAGGTAGCATTTTTTTTTGATTATTAGCAATTATTGAAAAAATATAGATTCAATAACAAAGTTGAAAAAAAATGATACCTTTGCAGAAGATTAATTTTTATAACTTTATTTATTAAATTTATATAGAAATTAATAAAAAAATGTTACCTTTGTACGTTTAAAATATATAAAAGAAAACATTATGCATATTGCAGTAGCAGGAAATATCGGTTCAGGAAAAACAACATTGACAAAATTATTATCCAAACATTATAAATGGAATGCAGAATACGAAAGTGATGAAAATAATCCGTATTTGATTAGTTTTTATGAAGATATGCAACGTTGGTCATTCAATTTGCAGATATTCTTTTTAAATACGCGTTTTCGTCATTTGGTAGATTTGAAAAAATCAATGAAACCAGTTATTCAAGATAGAACAATTTACGAAGATGCTTATATTTTCGCCCCCAATTTACATGATATGGGATTGATGGCAACGCGAGATTATGAAAATTATATCTCTTTATTTGAATTGATGGATTCATTTGTAGAAGCACCAGATTTGTTGATTTATTTACGAGCATCAATTCCAACATTGGTGTCTCAAATTCAGAAAAGAGGACGTAAATATGAAAATTCAATACGTATAGATTATCTTCAAAATTTGAATAATAGATACGAACAATGGATAAGCAATTACGATAGAGGAAAATTGTTGATAATTGATACAGATAATGTACGTTTTGCTGATAATCAAGACGATTTAGGATTTATTATCGAAAAAGTGAATGCCGAATTGTATGGATTGTTTATAGATGAAGAACAACCAACAAAAAAAAGTAAAAAATAATTTTATGTCATATTTCGCAATTATTCCAGCCCGTTTTGCTTCTACTCGTTTTCCCGGAAAACCATTGTGTAAATTGGGTAATATGACAATGATAGAACGCGTTTATCATCAAGTGAGCAAAGTAAAGTCTTTTTCTTCTATTTACGTTGCAACAGATGATAATCGTATTTTTGAAGAAGTACAACGTTTTGGAGGTAATGTATTGATGACTTCAAATGCAAATCGTTCAGGAACAGACCGTTGTGCCGATGCAATTAATCGAATACCCAATGTTAAAAATGAAGATATTGTTGTTAATATTCAAGGCGACGAACCTTTTATAAATCCGCAACAGATAGAAGAATTGTTAGCAATAATAGACAAAGAAAATGTACAAATTGCAACTTTGATAAAACAGATAAAAGAAGAAAGTATTTTGAATAATCCAAATGTTGTAAAAGTTGTTAAAAATCAAGATAATAAAGCACTATATTTTAGTCGTTTTCCAATACCATATATGCGAAATATTCATTTTGCAGAACATACATTTTTTCAACATATCGGAATTTATGCTTATAGAGTAGGGGTTCTAAAAATATTGACTAAATTGTCGTGTTCATCTCTTGAAATTGCCGAAAGTTTAGAACAGTTACGCTGGTTGTCTGCTGGTTATGATATACATGTTGGAGAAACACAATGTAATTCAACAATTGGAATTGATACTGAAGATGATTTAAAATATGCGTTAAAATATATAAAAGACAATAATTTATAAATTATGATGCAAAAATATATTAAAGCATTTTTGATTGAAAATAAAGTTCTATCAATAAAGGGATTGGGAACTTTTTCTGTGGAATATCAAAATTCACAAATGCACCCGATATTACAAACGTTTACAATTCCGGGTAATTATGTGCATTTTGAATTAGATACACAAGTGGATAATATAGATTCATTTGTTTTTTATATATCAGAAAAAGAATCTATTACATTAGAATCTGCCACTGATAAAATCAATGATTTTGTTACCGAAATCCGTATGGCGATAGAATCAAAAAAAGATTATTCTTTGGGAAGCATTGGCACGTTTACTCGAAATGTAGTCGGTAATATTGAATTTGTCGCTCATTTTGATGCAGATATAGACCCTAATGGTTTTGGTTTAGAAAATTTTGAAATAAAAAACATTCGACCTATTCAAACAAGCTCTTCTATTGAAACCCAAATGGAATCTTGTGATAACAAACATTCAAAATCCAAAAAGAAAAAATGTCGTTGTGGATTGTTCTTATTGATGTTTGTGATTCTAATTCTTGCGTTAATTATAGTGGCTTATTTGGTTTTTCCATCACAATATCAACAATATAAACAAAAAATAGAGGAAACAATATATAATTGGTTTTCAATTAAAAAAGAAAATGTTGTTGTAAATTCTCTACAAGAAAAAGATAATGTAATAGAATTGGATACGCAAGAAGTATATCCGATTGTTGTAGAGCAAGATACAACGGCAAATGAATTAATAGATATTGTTGATACTGCTCAAACAGAAACAATAGAATCACAAAATAACATTGATAATGAGATAATTACAGGATATTATATTGTTATTGGCAGTTTTCAAAACGAAGAAAATGCAAAAGCCTTTTTTGAAAGCAATCAACAATATGATAATATTTGTAATTTAGGTCAAGGACGAACTTCCCAATTGTATTTGATAGGAGTGGGACCATATTCAAAACAAGAAGCACAAGATAAGATAAATAATAAGGAAATAAAAGGTTGGATTTTAAAAAAGTAATTATTATGGATAATGTAATATTAAAAACAAATTTTAAATTACCAAATCAAACAAATTTTTATAAAGGTAAGGTTAGAGATGTATATAGTGTAGGCGATTTGTTGGTGATGATAGCCACAGATAGAATTTCCGCTTTTGATGTTGTTTTACCACGAGCGATACCATATAAAGGTCAAGTATTGAATCAGATAGCATCAAAGTTTTTAGATGCAACCGCCGATATCTGTCCTAATTGGAAGCTTGCTTCTCCCGATCCAATGGTTACAATTGGACATAAATGTGAACCGTTTGCGGTTGAAATGATTGTAAGAGGCTATTTAACAGGAAGTTCGTGGAGAACATATAAAAGTGGTCAACATGAAATTTGTGGAATTAAAATTCCTGACGGAATGCGAGAACACCAAAAATTTGAACAACCTATTATAACACCAACAACAAAGGCTGCAGAAGGTCACGATGAAGATATATCTAAAGAAGAAATCCTTCGTCAAGGAATTGTATCTGCAGAAGATTATGCTATTTTAGAAGATTATTCTATGAAATTGTTTGCTCGAGGAACTGAAATAGCTGCAAAACAAGGACTTATATTAGTAGATACAAAATATGAATTTGGTAAAAAAGATGGAAAAATTTATCTTATAGATGAAATTCACACCCCAGATTCTTCTCGTTATTTTTATGCAGAAGGTTACCAAGAACGTTTTGATAAAGGAGAATCACAAAAACAATTATCGAAAGAATTTGTTCGAGAATGGTTGATGGAAAATGGATTTCAAGGAAAAGAAAATCAACAAGTTCCAGAAATGACTGATGAAAAGGTAAATAGTATTTCCGATAGATATATCGAATTATATGAATGTATCACAGGAGAAAAATTTGTAAAAGAATCTTCAGATGCAATTTTACACCGAGTAGAGAGGAATATCTTGCAATTTTTACAAGAATGTAAATAAAAAGAGTGATAATGTAAAATGTTATTGTATTAATAAATAGTATGTTATGTTATTCTTTTTAAAGTAATAATAGAAATATAATAAAAATTGTTGCTATAATGGTGAGTAATTGCCAGAAATTCAACTTTTTTTATTATCTTTGCTAAATAGTGATTTCTTTTTTTAGATAAATATAAAATATTGATAATAATATTGTTAAAATTAAAATATTAGAGTAATGATTAACGAAAAGTTGTTAAATCCTCAAAGTATTGTGGTCGTAGGAGCATCGAATGATGTTCACAAACCCGGAGGCAAAGTATTGAAAAATTTATTAGATAGTAATTTTAAAGGACAAGTATATGCAATAAATCCTAAAGAAAAGGAAGTCCAAGGCATAATTTGTCATCAAAAAGTAGAAGATTTGCCTCAAGTAGATTGTGCAATATTGGCAATAGCAGCAAAATATTGTCCTGCTACAGTAGATTGTTTAGCATTTGAAAAACAAACTGGTGGTTTTATTATTTTGTCAGCAGGTTTTGGTGAAGAAAATGAAGAAGGTGCAAAATTGGAAAAACATATTGTAGAAACTATCAATAAAGTTGGTGGTAGTTTGATAGGTCCAAATTGTACAGGTTTTCTGAATACAAATTATTGTGGTGCTTTCGATGCCCCAATTCCAACTTTGAGCACCAAAGGTGTTGATTTTATTACTGGCTCAGGAGCAACGGCAGTTTTTATAAAAGAACAAGGAATTACTAATGGGTTGTCTTTCAATAGTGTATGGGCTGTTGGAAATTCAGCACAAACAGGAATTGAAGAAGTTTTAGAGCATTTAGACCAAACTTTTAATCCAGAAACAAGTTCACGAGTGATAATGTTGTATATGGAGAAAGTTGCAAATCCTCAAAAAATGTTAAAACATGCAACTTCTTTAATTAACAAAGGTTGTAAAATTGCCGCAATAAAATCAGGTGGTTCAGCAGCTGGAAGTCGTGCTGCATCATCTCATACAGGAGCTTTGGCAACTTCAGATGCCGCTGTAAGTGCTTTATTTAGAAAAGCAGGAATTGTTCGTTGTCAAAATCGTGAAGAATTGACAACAGTTTGCGAAGTGTTTATGTATCCTGAAGTTAAAGGTAAAAATATTGCTGTGATTACTCACGCTGGAGGTCCTGCGGTAATGTTAACAGATGTATTGTCAAACAATGGTTTAGAAGTCCCTCATATTGAAGGACCTAAAGCAGAAGAATTGTTATCAAAATTGTATGGAGGTTCTTCTGTTGGCAATCCAATAGATTTTTTAGCAACAGGAACAGCAGAACAATTGGGTTATATTATCGATGCTTGTGAAAATGATTTCGATAATATTGATGCAATGGTAGTTATTTTTGGTTCTCCTGGCTTGTTTGCCAATTGGGAAGTTTATGAAGTATTGCATAACAAAATGGCAACATGTAAAAAGCCAATTTTCCCTATATTGCCTTCTATAATTAATGTAAAAGATGAAATTGCAGATTTTATCAACAATAAACATCATATCAATTTCCCAGAAGAATGTGTATTTGGAAATGCATTGGCAAAAGTAATCAATACACCAAAACCACAACCATTAAATCCAGAAATGCCAATAGTAGATGTAAAAGCAATTCGTGAGGTAGTTGATAACTGTAAAAATGGTTATTTGGGTTTAGAAGAAATTCGTAAATTACTTGATGCTGCAGGTATTGCTCGTAAAATAGAAGTAGAAGTTGATAAAGAGGAAGATGCAGTTGCTTTTGCAAGAAAAGCTGGTTATCCATTGGTAATGAAAGTGGTAGGACCATTACACAAATCTGATGTTGGAGGTGTTGTTTTGAATGTTAGAGATGAAGAAACTGTTGTAAAGGAATTTAATAGATTGATAAAAATTCCTGAAACTTATGCAGTAGAAATGTATCCAATGTTATTTGGAACAGAGGTATTTATAGGTTCTACGCATGAAGAAGGTTTTGGTCATCAAATTTTATTCGGTTTAGGTGGAATCTTTGTAGAAGTATTGAAAGATGTTCAAACTGCATTGGCTCCAGTAAACAAAGAAGAAGCATTATCTTTAATCAAAGGATTGAAAGGATATAAAATAATTCAAGGTGTTAGAGGTCAAGAGCCTGTAAATGAAGAACTTTTTGCAGAAACTGTAGCAAGAGTATCAGCATTGGTACAAGCCGCTCCAGAAATAAAAGAAATGGACCTTAATCCACTTTTAGGTTCCCCAAAAGCAGTTGTTGCTGTTGATGCTCGTATTCGTATTGAAAAATAAAAAATGAGAGTATCTCTCGTTGTTTATTTGTTGACAATAATTAATTTGACTGTCGCCCAAAATAAAAGTGATGATATTTTGGGCAGACAGTTTTATCGTGCAGATAATAAGGCAATTGTTGTTTTTGAAAAAAATGGAGATACTTATTTTGCCAAAACAATATGGTTGTTAGAACCATTTGACAAAGAAGGTAACCCTCGTTTGGACAAACATAATCCTAATCCATCGTTGCAAAAACGTTCTTTAATAGGAATGAAAGTAATGTATAATCTTAAGTATCAAAATAAAGAATGGGAAGGAGAAGCATATCATCCAGCACATGGACTTACTTGTAATGTAAGGCTTTCACTTACAGAAAATCAAGATTTGAAAATTATAGGTAGCAAATGGGGAATAAAAAAAACAGAAATTTGGAAACATGTTGATAAACATAATTATAAATAAAATTTAAAGTATGAAAAGAATATTGATTACAGGAGGTGCTGGTTTTATAGGTTCTCATGTGGTACGTTTGTTTGTTAAAAAATACAATGATTATCACATATTTAATCTTGATAAACTGACTTATGCAGGCAATTTAGAAAATTTGAAAGATATTGAAAATGCTTCAAATTATACCTTTGTGAAAGGGGATATTGTTGACACACAGTTTATTAATGATTTATTTAAAAAATATCGTTTTGATGCAGTTATTCATTTGGCGGCAGAATCTCATGTTGACCGTTCTATAAGTGCACCTATGGATTTTATTTATACCAATATTGTAGGAACTGCCAATTTGTTAAATGCGGCTCGTATGATTTGGAATGATGATATGATAGGAAAACGTTTTTACCATATTTCTACCGACGAAGTATATGGTTCCTTGGGAGATACAGGGGCTTTTGTTGAAACAACTCCATACGCTCCACATAGTCCATATTCGGCATCAAAAGCAAGTTCTGACCATTTAGTGAGAGCCTATTTTGATACTTTTAATATGCCTAATGTAATTTCTAATTGTTCGAATAATTACGGACCAAATCAATTTCCTGAAAAATTGATTCCATTGTTTATCAATAATATACTTCATAAAAAAACATTGCCAGTTTATGGAAAAGGATTGAATGTTAGAGATTGGCTTTATGTTGAAGACCATGCTAAAGCGATAGATATTATTTTTCATAATGGAAAAAATGGCGAGACTTATAATATTGGTGGCAATAATGAATGGACTAATATTGATTTAATAAAAAAATTGATAGAAATAGTTGACGAAGAATTAAATCAACCACGAGGAACTTCATTAGATTTGATAACATACGTTACCGATAGAGCAGGACATGACCATCGTTATGCGATAGATGCTACAAAATTGAAACGAGAATTGGGTTGGGAACCAACAATAAAATTTACAGAAGGATTTCGCTTAACTGTAAAATGGTATTTAAATAATCAAGACTGGCTTAATAATGTAACATCTGGCGATTACCAAAAATATTATGAACAGATGTATGCAAATAGATAAAATCTTTCAATATTGCTTGATAATTATTTTATTTTGTGTGAATTATCAATTGTTCTCACAAGATATATTTATACAAACTAATATAGATACGACACGTAAAGAAATTTATACAGAAGTAATATTGTCACAAATTCCGATAAATGGAAAATGGCGTTATCAACAACGTTTGCCACAACAAACTACAATTGTCAATTCTCAATTGCATGGTTTGTTGACAGATACAAGTAATCATTGTTTTACTGTTATTGGTCTGAATTTTAATAATATAGATACTTTTAAATTTAATTTTATCACTCAATATGCACCAGAATTAGAGGAAATACTTTGGGGAGAAGTAGCATTTTTGTATGAGAACACAAATAAGAAAATAGAAAAGATTACGAAAATACCGCAATTGATTAGTTTATGTTCAAACAACGTTTATAATAATTGTAAAGTAGAAAATGCTTATTTTGTACAAATTTCCGCAAGTATTAATCAACAATCTATTGCCACTTTAGCAAAAGAAGTTAATTTACAAGATGGCGATGTTATTTTAGAGACCAAAAAAGGAAACTTTTATTGTTATAAAGTCGGTTATTTTTCTACTGAAAATGAAGCCAAAACAAAACTACGCTATTATCGGAAATACGTAAAAGATGCTTTTATCACTCGTTGACGATGTGAAAAGTAGCCGATATTTTTTATAAATTGTGGAAAAAAATCTATTTTTTGAAGAGGTAATAAAGGGCACCTCTAAAAATAGATAAAATTTTAATAATCAAACAATAAGAGTTTAATTTGATTTATAACATGTTCTGCTACGAACAGATAGTACGTTTGTGACTTTTTCAATTATAAGCATTATAGAGATAACTTATTGATATAATAATAAAAAAGATAGAAGAAAGGAGGATTCATATTAAGATTTTGTTTAACTTTGCAATTTGAAAAACAACTCTTTTGTTGAGGTTTGGATAGTTTTAATGCCACCTCTGCTGTCAAAAACTACAATGAAGGGAAAATTTAGTAAAAATTAGAGGTTGCCTTTAGTTCATTCTGATGCCGAAATTGATTTGGGGAAGAAGTAGTCAATAAAAAGTGAATTTTTTTTATTGTGCCACATAATGGCACTTTCATGTTGTATTTTTGCAGCCGTAAATAAAAAAAATAGTAAATATGAAAGGAATGATTGAATTGTATTATGACCTGCCATATCTGGCGGCATATTTGGAAGCAAGCGGCACAAATATCTCTGAAAATCAACTGAAAGAGGAAATTGACGGATTTCTGAAAGAGGAGGTTTTGCGCCACGTGGAAGAGAACAAATTTTGGATTTTGGGAAGGTTGAACACACTTCTGGAAAGGAAGGAAATTGTGGAGGGCAGCAACACGTTGTTCCGCAAACTGCCTACCATTGCCACCGACTTGTATTTTGACACGGACAAGGAATCCTTGGAGGACTGTTCAGAGTATCTTGCCCAGAGAGAAACCTTTTCTATGCAACACTGGGGGAAAACCGGCAGGCGAGGTGAGCAGCGGTTATTCAGGACGACGGCGGCTGCCTTGTTTGAACAAGAGAAAGAATCAGAAAATCAAGCAGATGACGAAAGCCTGCCCCTTGTCTTTCTTGATTTTGACGGGGTACTGAACACGGACTGGCATTTTGCCGAATTGAAGGGAAAAGGACTGCCGTTCAAGGACAAATATGGTCCATTGTTCGATCCCGAAGCAGTGAAGAACCTGAAGAAAATCATTGATGACACGGATGCACAGATTGTGGTCAGTTCCTCAGGCGGTATATGGGCTTTGAAGATTTGCAGCGGATGTGGCACGACCGTGGTCTGCCAGGCAAAATTGTGGACTTCACCCCGTCGCACACGGATGACGACAAGCTGTTGGTAACAGACCTGAGCGAGTTGGATGTGATCACGGCAGAAATGAGAGCTTCAGTAGATGGTTTGGGGGTAACAGACGTGTGCAAGTTGGATGTGTTCACGGCCGATATGTTCTGCTCCAGCCGCGTCAACGAAATCAAGGCCTATTTCGAAGAGGTGCTGTGCGTTGATGCCGCCACGCAGCGGTATGTCATCTTAGACGACCTGAAAGATGTCCTGCCCGAACAGGAGAAGCACTTCATCCGCATCAACCCGATTGTAGGGATTACGGAGGAGGATGCGGAGATGGCGATTGAAATATTGAATAGTTAATAAATTAGATGTTAAAAAATTAAAAAGTAATTAGATATGAACAAAGAACAAATTTTGAAAAAATTACAGAAAAAAAACAGGAATCTTCGATTGCCATCAGGAATGGGATTTTCTATTGAAGATAAAGTGTTGACAATCAAGATGGAAAAAGCAGGTTTAATTGCCAATATGCAAACAGATGCAGCGGCTTTTGAAGGTTGGGCAATTTGTTTGAAAGCTTGGTTGCTAGAATTGATAGATCAAGTTGTGATTAACGGGAACCTTCCTATCAATGTTTCTGATAAACACTATCAAAGATTTTTGTATAGGTTGAACAAGTTTATAAATATTTACCCTTGGGCTTCTACTAAATCTTTTGAAATAGAATTAGATGAATTCAGGCGTAAGAATGTAAATGTTGTTATTAACGTTCCTAAAAGCAATGCATCCGAATCTGCAACACATTGTGAAGCACAACTGGAACGAGCATATTGTCTTAAAAACAGGAGTTTCTACACTGCACTGGATCACCAGCTACCTGCTCGTATTTTTAACAAGAGCGAAATCAAAGAAGAAAATGCCATAACTCCAGGTGGTTTTATCGACATTTGGGGAATAAAAAACAATACCTTAAAGATTTTCGAATTAAAATTACCCACGAATACAGAAATTGGAATCATTTCAGAACTAATGTTTTATGTAAATGTCATGTCTGATGTGCTCCAACATGAAATAAACATCCCTCAAAAAAGTGAATTTCGTTCATTTGATAAATTATACGAATTGTATGAGAATAAGGGGACTTGCAAACAAATAGAGGGAGTGTTTTTGGCTGAAAAATTTCACCCGTTAATACAAGAAAAACAAGAAGAGGTGTTACAAATAATAAATAGTGGTAAATTCCCTGAAGACACACCTGTGTTTTTCTCTTTTGACAAACCTGATGTGGAGATATTTTATCATCAAAGCGACAAAGTAGGCAAACCAAAAAAGTTGAAGACCTATAAAGAACAGCAAAAGGATAGACAACTGAAATTATTGTATCAACCTAACGGGATTTTTGAGGGAGCACACGGGTGTGGTTATTTTAAGAATAACATGTATCCGTATGTTCTTCTTCCCAAAGATAGTGATAAAAACTTGTTTGCTGGTATTCGCGGTGAAGATGAATGTACAAAATATTTTGAAAATGAACATATTTCATGGTGGGGTGAGGGAAAATCTAAACCCACGGGGCATCTATTGTCTTCCCAAATCCATTGCCTCAACCACCTTTTTGCCTTGCGAAACGATAAAGATGCTGTATTGGCAATACTGAATCATGTCACGGAAATGGGTTTTGACGAGGTGCTACCTTCATCTCTTGATGGAGACGGTGGCAACATTGCCTTTGAGTTCGCCTATAAAAACGATGAAATATTGGGTGAAACAGATAAAGGAGCTCGAAGAGGTGTTCTTTGTACCTCCATCGACGCCATGATTGTCGCACGCAAAGGTGAGGATAAATGGTTGATTCCAATTGAATGGAAGTACACGGAGAATTACGAGAAAGAGGATAAGACAAATGACACCCGTCTTAATCGATACGGAGCCGGAATCATAGAATCCAGAAGGTTAAAAACTCCAGAGAACGGAGTAGCACATTCCATCTACTTTCAAGAACCAAGTTATGAACTCATGCGTCAGACTATACTCACTGAAGGTTTGATAAACAGAGGTTTGGCCAATAATATGTTTCATTTAGTTGTCATTCCAGAGAGAAACAAGGTGTTGCGAGACGCTGTGGAAAAGGAATTTGTGCCAATGTTGGAACCGAATTCCAAATTCCGAATCATCGACCCACAAGAACTTCTTTCCCCATTACGCGACAATGACAAATACGAAGACCTAATCACTTATCTCGAAACCCGTTACTGGAATTCATAATGACACCTATCAATCTTTTCAACCGCTACCTCTGGCTTATAGAATTATTGTCGTACAGCAAAGGACTCTCCAAAAAAGAAATAGACTTGCGATGGAGAAATTCAGGACTCAACGATGATACTGAATGCAAAGAAATTCCGCGCCGTACCTTTATCCGTATGAAGGAAGCTATCTATAGTCTGTTTGACATTGAAATTAAGTACAATCGTTTTAATGATAAATACTTTATCGAAGAAAGTTTGCCAGAGCGAAATAAAAACATCCGAAACTTCCTGCTATCAGCTTTTTCTGTAAATCATTTGCTGAGAGAGAGTCGAAATCTTGGCACTCGTATTTTTTTGGAAGAAACGCCGTTGGGTAGCAATCTTTTACTGCCAGAAATTACCACTGCCATGCGGGAAAATCATCGGCTGTTCATCACTTATCAAAGTTATGATATGCAAACAACCCGCAAGTTTGAAATTAGTCCGTATGCCCTCCGCTATTCCAACCATCGTTGGTATTTGTTAGCTCGGACTGACTTTCACACATCCTTGCGACTCTACGCTCTTGACCGTATGAAAGAGGTGACCATCACGGAAAAATCTTTTCACTTACCTAAAGATTTTGATGTGTCGGAGTATTTTTCCCGTTTTTTTGATGTCATGATTATAGAAGGTGAAGTGGAAATAATTCGCTTAAAAGCCAATAAATTCCGCACGCCTTATCTTCGTTCTTTGCCATTACACCATAGTCAAAAGGAAATCTTTCCCAGAGAATTTGAATTGCAACTTGTACCTACTCCCGATTTTTTGCAGGCTCTACGTTCCATCGGACCGGACATCGAAATCACGCACCCAAAATGGTTGCGAAAACAATTTAAGGACGAGGCAAAGATGTTGGCAAAACGATATAGTCACAAATAATGTTCAAATGACAAATGAATATAATAAAAAAAATGGAAGAAAGGAGGCGTCGTATTAAAATTTTGTTTAACTTCGCAATTTGAAAAACAACCCTTTTGTTGTTGTTTGGATAGTTCTAATGCAACCTCAACTATCAAAAACAACAATGAAAGGATAAATTAGTAAAAATTAGTAAAAATTAGAGGTTGTTTAAATAACTAATATTCAATTATATTTTATGCAATTTACTCATTTACACGTACATTCTCACTATTCTGTTTTAGATGGAATGTCAAAAATATCAGATTTGATAAATACAGCAGTTGCCAATGGTATGTATTCATTAGCTTTGACCGACCATGGGGCAATGTATGGTATTAAAGAATTTGCACAATTAGCAGATGGTTACAACAAAGGAATATCAGATAAAATCAAAGCCAAACAAAAATTATTAACTACAAGTGAAGACGCTGACAAAGCAAATATCGAAGAAGAAATTGCAGAATTAAAAAAGAAATATTTTAAGCCCATATTTGGTTGTGAAGTTTATGTTGCTCGACAGACAGATACCAATAAAGAAGGAAGTCGTAAAGTGATGCAAACTAAACAAGATGGAAGTGGATATCATCTTGTTTTGTTAGCAAAAAATAAAATAGGATATCATAATTTGTGTCGAATGGTGTCTGCCGCTTGGATAGAAGGATATTATTATCGACCAAGAATAGATAGAGCCTTGTTGGAAGAATTTCATGAAGGAATTATTGTTGCTTCTGCTTGTCTTGGAGGTGAATTGCATAAAAAAATAGAAGTCGGAGATATCGATGGAGCAATGGCAACAGCACGTTGGTATAAAAAAATATTTGGAGAAGACTATTATATTGAATTACAGAGGCATAAAACAGATAAACCCAATGGAAGAACCGATGTTTATGAGCAACAAATGCGTCAAAATGTAGAATTGGTAAGAATTGCAACAGAATTGGGCATAGAATTAATAGCAACAAACGATGTTCATTTTGTTAAAGAAGAACACGCAGATGCTCACGAACGTTTAATATGCTTGAGTACAGGAAAAAAAATAAGCGATAAAGACCGTATGAATTATACGAAACAAGAATGGCTTAAGTCTCCCGAAGAAATGTATGCAATTTTTTCAGATTGTCCTCAAGCACTTGAAAATACAATGAAAATTGTTGATAAGGTTGAAGTATATGATATTGAATCTCCACCATTAATGCCAAAGTTTGATATTCCATCATCTTTTGGCACAGAAGAAGAATATCGAACAAAATATTCTTTAGAAGACCTTTACAATGAATTTACACGCAACGAAAAAGGGGAAATGCCATCTTCAAAAGAAGAGGGAGAAAAGAAAATAGCCAAACTTGGAGGTTATGATAAATTGTATCGTATTAAATTAGAAGCCGATTATTTGGAAAAATTGGCTTGGGACGGAGCAGCAAAACGTTTTGGAGACAACTTATCTCAAGCCCAAAAGGAAAGAATCGCATTTGAGTTGCATGTAATGAAAACAATGGGATTTCCCGGATATTTTCTTATTGTGCAAAATTTTATTCAAGCGGCTCGTGATATGGGGGTATCTGTTGGTCCTGGACGTGGTTCAGCGGCTGGTTCTTTAGTCGCGTATTGCTTAAAAATCACAGATTTAGACCCAATGAAATACAATTTGCTTTTCGAACGATTTCTAAATCCAGACCGTATTTCTTTGCCCGATATTGATATTGATTTCGATGATGATGGAAGAGGTGATGTTTTAAATTGGGTTACAGAAAAATATGGCAAAGAACGTGTTGCCCATATTGTTACTTATGGTACTATGCTTGCCAAATCCAGTATAAAAGATGTTGCTCGTGTACAAGAATATCCTTTGTCAGAAACAAATGAATTGGTAAAATTGATTGCTAATTCTAAAATGCCTGATGATAAAGATGGAAAACCACGCAAGGTTACAATAGACAATTGTGTTAAATATATGTCATCGGTAGCAAATTTCTGTGAAAGTCACCCTCAAGCAAAACCAGTATTACATTATGCCGCACAGTTGGAAGAAACTATTCGTCAAGTAGGTATTCATGCTTGTGGCGTTATTATAGGTCCAGAAGACCTTTCTTTGCATGTTCCTCTTTCTACAATAGAAGATAAAGTAACAAAGCAAAGAATAGTTGTTACCCAATACGAGGGTTCAAAAGTAGAATCGGTAGGATTGATAAAAATGGATTTCTTAGGGCTGAAAACTTTATCAATTATAAAAGAAACAATTAAAAATATAAAGAAATCTAAAGGAATAGACCTTGATATTGATGCAATTCCAATTGATGATGAATTAACGTATGAATTATTTAGTAAAGGCGAAACGGTTGCCATATTTCAGTTTGAATCTCCGGGTATGCAAAAATATCTTAAAGAATTGCAACCTAAACGTTTTGAAGATTTAATAGCAATGAATGCATTATATCGTCCAGGTCCTATTGATTATATTCCTCAATTTATTGCACGAAAACATGGCAAAGAAGCAATAAAATATGATATACCAGATATGGAACAGTATCTCAAAGAAACATACGGAGTTACTGTATATCAAGAACAAGTGATGTTGTTGTCAAGATTATTAGCCAATTTTACACGTGGAGAATCTGATAATTTACGAAAAGCAATGGGGAAAAAGCAACGCGATAAATTAGACCAGATGAAACCCGATTTTATAGAAAGAGGTAAAAAAAATGGATATGACCCAGAAATATTAGAGAAAATATGGACGGATTGGGAAAAATTTGCCTCTTATGCGTTTAACAAATCACATGCGGCTTGTTATTCTTGGGTAGCCTATCAAACTGCGTATCTAAAAGCTCATTATCCTGCAGAATTTATGGCTGCAAACTTAACAAAACAATTGAATTCGATAGAAGAAATTTCTAAATTGATAGATGATGCCAAACGTATGAAAATAAAAGTTTTGGGTCCTGATGTCAATGAATCGGATATGAATTTTACTGTTAATGCTAATGGTGAAATCCGTTTTGGATTAATGGGAATAAAAGGAGTTGGAGAGGTTGCTGTTGTAGAATTGTTAGAAGAAAGAAATAAGAATGGATTTTATAAAAATACTGTTGATTTCTTTGAACGAATTATTGGACATTCTTGCAATCGGAAAATGGTAGAATCATTAGCCAAAGCAGGTGCTTTTGATAATTTGGGCGATAATCATCGAGCACAATTTTTTTATGAATCAGATGGTAGTATTTTTATAGAAAAATTGATGCGATATGCTACTATATATCAGAAAAATAAAAATAGCAATCAAATGATGTTGTTTGGAGAAAGTGCTGAAACAGAATCTGTTAATGTGCAATTTCCTGAATGCGATGAATGGAATTTTATCACTAAATGTAAAAATGAACAAGAAGTTGCTGGTTTTTATATTTCTGGGCACCCTTTGAAAAGTTATTCACTTGTTTTAAAATCTTTTTTCTCCAACCATATAATTGATTTAAAAAATGTAAACGTTCTAAAATCAATGTTGAATACTCCAAGACAATTTGCTGGAATGATTGTGGAGGCATCTAATTTAGAAGGTAGAAATGGTTTCCGTTATGGAAATATTACCCTTGAAGATGAAACAAGTAAATTTACTTTTAGTTTATTTAAAGATATTTATTTAAAATTTGGACATTTCTGTAAACAAGGTTTGTTAATTGTAGCAAAACTGCAAACAAAAATAAGATATAAGCCTAATAATGAGGGAAATAATGCAAATCAAATTTCAGGGAATAATATAGATGATTATGATTTTGTTGTAAAAGATATTTATTTGTTAGATGATGTTATGGCTAATAAAACAAAAAGTGTAGAAATTTATCTCAAAGCCGATGAAGTTACATCAGATTTTAACGATAATTTATCAGAAATTATAAAACAAACAAAATCGAATAAAGGGGTTAAATGTCATTTGATAATTGTACACCCAATATATGGATTTGTAAAGTTTACTACAGAAGATTTGATTGATGTAAATAATTTCTGTAATCAATTTCAGGCAAAATTTCCTGATATAATAATTAGATTGAAAGATTAATATTAATAAAAGTTGTATCTTTGCCGATTATAATAGTAGATTATGAGTAGTTTTGAAATCTATGGCGGAAACCGCCTAAAGGGAGAGTTGATACCGCAAGGAGCAAAAAATGAAGCATTACAAGTATTGTGTGCTACCTTGCTTACAGATGAAAAAGTAACTATTTCGAATATTCCTAATATACAAGATATCAATCGTTTGATAAATTTATTAATTGGTTTGGGAGTGAAAGTTGAGAAGATAAATGAAGATACATACTCATTTCAAGCCGATAATGTAGATTTTTCGTATATGCAAACCAAAGAGTTTGTAGAACAAGCCAACAGATTGAGAGGCTCTATAATGATTCTTGGTCCTACATTAGGTCGATTTCATAAAGGAGCTGCTCCAAGTCCAGGAGGTGATAAAATCGGTCGACGTAGATTGGATACACATTTCATTGGTTTCCAAAAACTGGGTGCAACTATCGATTACTCATCACAATATTCATTGTACATTGCCAAAGCAGATGAATTGGTAGGAACTTATATGCTTTTAGATGAAGCTTCTGTAACTGGAACTGCCAATATTGTAATGGCAGCTGTACTTGCTAAAGGTACAACAACAATATTCAATGCCGCTTGTGAACCTTATTTGTATCAACTTTGTTCTATGCTCAATAGAATGGGAGCGAAAATATCTGGAGTAGGTAGCAATTTGTTAACAATAGAAGGTGTTGAGCATTTACATGGTTGTGAACATCGTTTGTTGCCTGATATGATAGAAATAGGTAGTTTTATTGGTATGGCTGCCATTACACGTTCAGAAATTACCATTAAAAATGTTGCTTACGAACATTTGGGATTGATTCCTGAAGTGTTTAAACGATTAGGGATTAAAATGGAACGTACCAACGATGATATCTTTATCCCAGAACAAGAATCTTATGAAGTTGAGTCTTTTATGGACGGCTCTATTATGACTATTTCTGATGCTCCATGGCCAGGATTTACGCCTGACCTTATCAGTATTGCTCTTGTAACCGCTATTCAAGCCAAAGGTAGCGTTTTGATTCATCAAAAAATGTTCGAAAGTCGTTTATTCTTTGTGGATAAATTAATTGATATGGGGGCTAAAATTATTCTTTGTGACCCTCATAGAGCAACGGTTATTGGATTGAATCATCAAAATACATTAAGAGGAACAAATATGACATCTCCAGATATTAGGGCAGGAGTGGCTCAATTAATTGCCGCTTTGAGTGCTAAAGGAAAAAGTGTTATTAGTAATATTGAACAAATTGACCGTGGGTATCAAAATATTGATAAACGTCTTATTGCTATAGGTGCAGATATTAAACGTATTGATTAATAATGTATTATATTTTATCCACAGCATATTTACCACCAGTGGAATATATGGGGTGTTGTTTCAATGGTAATGTACTTATAGAACAACACGAAAATTTTATTAAACAAACTTATCGTAATAGAATGATTATTCCTTCCTCTGAAGGACTTTTAACACTTTCGATTCCTATAAAGAAAACAATTCATGGGAATTGTCCAATAAAAGATATTCAAATTGATTATAGTCAACATTGGCAAAGAATGCACTGGCGAGCAATGGAGTCTGTTTATAATTCTGCACCTTTTTTCTTGTTTTATAAAGACTATTTTTATCCATTTTATCATCAACAGAATATTAAATTTTTATTCGATTTCAATTGTCATATTATGCAGGTTTTGTTTAAATTGCTCAATCTAAACAAAACTTTAAGTTTTACTGAAGATTTTATATCAGAATATACAGATAAAGAAGATTATAGAAATATTATAAATCCAAAAATAAGATTAAAAAATAGTTATAAATTTGCCAATATTCCGTCATATCGTCAAGTGTTTTCTGATAGGATTGGTTTTCAAAAAAATATGTCAATTGTTGATTTACTTTTCAATGAGGGTAGGTGTGCAAATGAGTATTTAAAAAATCTATTTTAACTTATAATTTAATAATCCATACCATTGTTGGAGAAGTATTCTGTATAGCCAATAATTCTGTCATATCCCAAATTATCGCCTTGATAATAAACAAATGCATTGTATCTATTTTGTGTTTGCCAGTGATTGCCTTCAGTATATTGCGTATAACCTTTAGTTTTGTTTTTGAAAACTGCTAAATAACAATAGTTATAATATCCCATTCTTAAATAAAGAGAAGTCTTCCAATTTTTTTTATAATCATCGTATTCTAATTTTGCTTCTGGTAGCAAACGCCAATTGGTTAACTCGCCAAATACATATATATCCATATCGTAAGGAATTACGCCATCGTAAGAGAAATATACATTGGTATAATCCGCTCCGTATAAACTATCGCCATCGTCGGAAGTAATAAAATAATATCCATTGTTATCTTTTTGGTCGTCGTAAGGTAAATATTGTCTTTCGGAATCTGTGTATAAAAAACTATAATTGGCATTTGCAATATAACTATTACGGGCAACATGATACATTGTTGTTTGCAGTGTTCTAATATTGAAAGCACGAAATTCGCTTCCGCCTTCAAATACAATTTCATTAGGTTGATTGTAAACAATACTTTCTCCATAAACAAATGTAGGATTGGTCGCAATATACATATTATCAGTACGACCATTTTGCATGATTGCTACTTTCAAATTTTTATAACTTGAATTGATACGAAACGATGGATTTGCAATGTTTACATTTAATTCTTGATGTGTTTGTCTCAAACTGATATTATCTGGTTGTTTGACAATTAGGCTTGTTGAAACTTTGTTTTCTACAACATAAAATCTGTGAGTAAGTATTGGTTCTTCGGTATCGTCGTCGTAAACGTAAATTATATAATTCCCCGATTTAGTAATTTGCATATCATTGTTTGGAAAAGTGATACTATATGAGGTAAAAAATTGAATAGTGTTTATAGATGTTTGATAATCATATATTTCCATATCTTCAAACATGCCCATATATTCATTTTTATTTATTGGAGTTTGATTTTTCCAATCGTAACTACAATGAATAAAGGTATAGCGAAGATATTTACTTTTGTCGCTTTTATCATCAAAAGTTAATTGTAATTGTTCACTTGAATTGAGTAGAATTACTGGCATTTCAAACATTTTACCAACTTTTTCTATTTTCATACTCAAAATATCTGGATGATAGATGCGATTTTCTAATGTTATACTATCAGGAATTTGAATTTGAGAAAATCCTAACACATATAACAATACTCCACAACTACATAAAAATATTTTTTTCATACTATCAATATATTTGTTTTTGCAAAGATAACATTTTTTTATAACTTTCTAAGTTGAATTTTTATGGAAATATTTTGGTATGAATATAGATAATTTATTAACCTAAATAGATTGCATTTTTTTATCTTATTTCATTAAAATTAATGGTACTTTTGCCAAATATTAAATTAGTTTTTTATAAAAAATATGCAAGAAGAACCTCATATTGGAAATTTGATTAAAGAAGAGTTGAAAAGACAGGGAAGAACAATATCTTGGTTAGCAAAACAGATTGGTTATTCTCGTGAACATGTTTACAAACTCTTTTACAGAAATTGGATTTATACAGATTTATTGTTAAAAATTAGTGAAATATTAGATTATGACTTTTTTAAGTATTATTCAGAATATCAAAAAAATAAGAAAGAATAATATCAAAAAAAAGAATGCGTAACTATAGTTATTTAAAGATATATAAACAGTTTCTTTAATCCAAAAGAAAAGCCAGCAAATGCTGGCCTTTCATATTGTTATGATAAAAAAGACTATTCGAACTCAAACCAATTTTCTAATTCGAGAATAAAATCAACGCTGTAACCCATTTTATCGTACATAACATCGTCTGTTTCAATAAAAGGAACAAATTCTCTATATTGATTTAAAATTTGTTCAATAAGTGGAGACGATTTTAGTGGTCGTCTAAATTCTAATGCTTGGGCAGCGTTAAATAATTCAATTGCTAACAATTTTTCTACATTTTCAATAATTTTATAGCATTTTGTTGCAGCATTTGCTCCCATACTTACATGGTCTTCTTGTCCTTGAGAAGACGTAACACTATCGGAAGAACATGGCATTGTAAGTGCTTTGTTTTGATTAACAATAGATGCCGCAGTATATTGTGGAATCATAAATCCTGAATTTAATCCAGGTTTTGCTACCAAGAAAGGAGGCAAATCACGTTTTCCGTCAATTAATTGATATACACGTCTTTCTGATATGTTTCCTAATTCTGCCATAGCAATACTCAAAAAATCTAATGTAATAGCAAGTGGTTGTCCATGGAAATTGCCTGCAGAAATAACAATATCCTCATCAGGAAATACGGTAGGATTGTCTGTCACAGAATTGATTTCTGTTTCAAAAACACTTGTAACATATTCTACAGCGTCTTTGGTGGCACCGTGTACTTGAGGCATACAACGGAAAGAGTAAGGGTCTTGAACGTGTCGTTTCTCTTGTGAAACTATTTCAGAATCAGCAAGAAAATTTATGATATTTTGAGCGGTGTGCAATTGTCCGGGATGAGCTCTCACAATATGTACTTGTTCCATAAAAGGTTCTACACGCCCATTGAAAGCATCTAAAGATATTGCACCAATAAAGTCTGCTAATACATTGATTTTTTGTGCTTTAATTAATAAATAAGTACCATAAGCAGACATGAATTGCGTACCATTGAGTAATGCCAATCCCTCTTTGGATTTTAGTTTGATAGGTTCTAATTTCAATTTTTCGTTAATTTCTTTACCAGTATATCGTTTGCCTTTGTAATAAACTTCTCCTAGTCCGATAATAGGTAAGCAAAGGTGAGCCAATGGAGCCAAATCACCAGAAGCTCCGAGAGAACCTTGTTGATATACAACAGGATATACTTTATTGTTGAAGAAATCAATTAATCGTTGTACAGTTTCTACTTGTACGCCAGAATGACCATAAGATAAAGATTGAATTTTTAATAAAAGCATCAATCTAACTATATCTTGAGGAACTTCTTCTCCAATACCGCAAGCGTGACTCATCATTAAATTTTCTTGCAATTTTCCTAAATCTTGTTCGGAAACATTGGTATTACAAAGAGAACCGAAACCTGTTGTAACTCCGTAAATTGGAGTTGTGTTGTTTTTTACTTTTTTATCAAGGTAATCTCTACATTTGGTGATATTTTTTATTGCAATATCCGAAAGTATTAATTTCGGGGAATCTCTTAAAATATCATGTACTGCTTTAAATGTTAATGGTTTACTTAAAATCTTATATTGTTTCATATACTAATTTTTTTATTTTCTTTCAATAGTGCTAACATTTGCTCAAAATCAAGTGTGATTTGAGTATGTTCTTGCATATTTTTTATGGTAAATTTTTGTTGTTCTATTTCGTTTTCTCCTGCTAAGATAACAAATGGAATTTGTTTATTATCAGCATATTTGATTTGTTTTTGCATTTTTGCATTGTCAGGATATACCTCAACATTGATTCCTTGTTGTCGCAATCGAGTTGCGGCTTCTAAACTATAGATAACTTCTTTTTTCCCAAAATTTACAAATAAGGCTTGAAATCCTATATCAATTTTGTTTGAAGTATTTTTATTAAGTTCTGTCCATATATCGTAAATACGTTCGATACCAAAACTAATACCAACTCCAGACATATTATCTAATCCAAAAATACCAGTTAGATTGTCGTATCGACCACCTCCAGTGATACTTCCCATAGAAACTTGTGTAGATTTTACTTCAAAAATAGTGCCAGTGTAATAATTCAGCCCTCGGGCCAAAGTAATATCTAAAGCAATTTCGTTATTCAATGGTATGTTTGGGTCAAAATAGGAGAGTATTTCTCTACATTCTTCAATTCCTTGTTGTCCGATAGGACTATCGATTAACAATTCTGATAAAATATCTAATTTTTCTTTATTGTTGCCTTGTAAAAGCAGAATAGGTTGCAATTTTTGAATTGCTTCTTGAGAAATGCCCTTTGATAGTAATTCTTCATTGACTTTTTCCAAACCTATCTTTTCTATTTTATCAATAGCAACGGTTATATCAATAATTTTATCATCGTTTCCAATATATTGAGCAATTCCACTAAGAATTTTTCTGTTGTTTATTAAAATGCGTACAGATAAATTCAATTTTTTGAAAACATTGTCAATGAGTAGAATGAGTTCTACTTCGTTGATGAGTGATGTACTTCCAATAATATCGGCATCACATTGATAAAATTCACGGTATCGCCCTTTTTGTGGTCGGTCTGCCCTCCAAACGGGTTGTATCTGATAACGTTTAAAAGGGAATGTTAATTCTTCTTTATGTTGAACAACAAAACGAGCAAAAGGAACTGTAAGGTCGTATCGAAGCCCTTTTTCGCAAATTTGTGTTGCTATTTTATTAGAAGATTGAGATAAATCAATATTTTCAGCAAAATTTCCAGAATTGAGTATTTTAAATAAAAGTTTATCACCTTCTTCTCCATATTTTCCCATCAATGTTGATAAATTTTCCATTGATGGAGTTTCTATTGGCATAAATCCAAATTGCTCAAATGAAGAGCGTATCGTGTTGAAGATGTGATTTCTACGTATTATTTCGTGAGGTAAAAAATCACGTGTTCCTCTTGGTATTCCAACTGCTGTTTTGCTCATCTTTTTTCTTGCAAAGATAACACTTTTTAATGAAAAATTTAAGCATATTTTTTATAGATTGTCAATATTTTTAACTCAATTTTAATAATGTATTGATTTTTGTGTTATTTTTGCAAATATTTTTTATGAATTAGTAAATTGTTGATAATGTATAATCAAAAGAGAATCAGTGTTGTAAAAAAAATTGTGCCAATAGTTTTAACTATGGTATGCCATTCTCTTTTTTGTCAAGATACTCATTTATCTCAATTTTGGTTATCTCCTATAAATATCAATCCTTCAACAACGGGTTTTATCGATGGCAATCTACGTGCAAATTTATATTATCGTACTCAATGGCGAGCAATATCTGAACCTTATCAAACCACTGGAATAACAGTTGATTTGCCTGTAAAAAAAAGAGTTAGCAAGCAAGATATTTTTTCTTTAGGAGTAAATGTTGAATATGATATTGCTGGAGATTCAAAATATACAACAGCACAAGGTTTATTTTCTTTCGCGTATGCCCATGCTTTGAATCGTAAAAATAATCATTTTATTATGGCAGGAGTTTCACTCGGAGCGGTGCAACGTTCTTGGGATTATTCTCAATTAAAATTTGATGAACAATATCAAAATGGAATTTACAATACAGATATTCCGTTAAGTGAGATTTTCCCAACAAAAGGATTTATGTTTTTTGATTGTGGAATAGGGGTTTCTTGGTTTTATCAACCAACGATAAACAATAAAATGCAAGCAGGGATTAGTTTATATCATTTAAATATGCCTTCAATTTCTTTATACAAAGAAGATAATGTTCGACTACCTATAAAAACAAATCTCTTTTTTCATGCAGAATTTGCTCTTAATGAACATAATATATTACAACCAAGTGTCTTTTACGCTATGCAGGCTCGTTATCAAGAATTTCAATTTGGATTAGCTCATGTTTATTTATTCCCATTTGATAGTCAAGGATTTATAAATAGATTTAATATAGGATTGTACTATCGTTGGAATGATGCTTTGTATTTGTCTGTTGGCGGTGAATGGCGACGTATTACATTGGGGATATGTTATGATTTTAATATTTCAAAATTGGTAAAAGCAAGTCATGTAAGAGGTAGTTTTGAACTCAATTTGTCTTATATCTTCAAAACAGAAAGAGCTCCAAGACAAAAACGAATACCTTGTTATTTATTTTAAATAGAGATGAATAAGAAAATATTCCTGATATTTATATTGTTGATTTATAGTGTGCTGATATTCTCACAAAGTAAACAAGATAAACAATTATCTTATGCTCAATACTGGGAAAAAGAAAATGATTATATTTCAGCAGCATATTTCTATAAACAATATTTGCAAGAAAATGATAGTTGTCCAATATCGCTTTATTATAGATATGCTTCTCTTTGTAGGCAAATACATCATTATAAAACAGCAGAATATTATTATGAGAAAATTTGTCTATCTGATAGTATTTCTAATTATCCACAAGCATGGTTTTGGCTTGCAATGACGCAAAAAAACAATGCAAAATACGAACAAGCACAATATTCTATTATCCAATATTTACAAATAGGTGATGATGATGTTTATTTGAATCAACGTTCAAAATTAGAATTGGAATTTTTGAAACAAATAGAAACAAAATTAAAAGATACTTTGCGTGTTCGTTTGGAAAAACTTCCAAAACAAATTAATACTGTTTACACAGAACAGCATGCTATTGAACACGAGGAAGATGGCATCTATTTTTTATCTATGCGTCCGATTTATAGTAGTACATATAATAATTTGATTGGCGATTATTTTTTGTCTCAAATATATCTTTCAACTTATTCTTACAAAGGTTTAAGAGAAGCATATCCATTGACGGGAAAAATCAATAGCGAAAAATATCACAATGGTAGATTCTGTTTCAATCGTGAAAAAAGTAGAATATATTTTAGTCGATGTTCCGTAAAAAGTAAAGAATTGAATAGGTGGACTATTTGGTATTGTGATTTAGATGAAAATGGTAATTTTAGTAATCCAAAACAAATGGGGAAACAAATAAATATGGATAATACATCATCAATGGACCCATATTTAGTTGAATACGAAAATCATAGTGTACTTTATTTCGTTTCAGATAGAAATGGAGGATTGGGAGGAAAAGATATTTGGTACACAATAATTCATGATGATGAATGCGAAACACCTGTGAATTTAGGAAGTAACATCAACACATCTGGAGATGAAATTAGTCCGTTTTATCATCAAGATAGTCAACAAATTTTCTTTAGTTCCGATTTTCATGCAGGGTTTGGTGGTATGGATATTTTTGTATCTAAAGGCAGTTTATCTTCTTGGAAAAGAGTTGAAAATGTAGGTTATCCTATTAATTCTCCAGCCAATGAAGTAGGTTTTGTTTTAAATACAAATGCTCAAAGTGGTTATTTTTCTTCCAATAGAAAAGGTTCTTTGTTTTATAGTGATGAAGGCTGTTGTAATGATATTTATAGTTTTGATATATTGCAAGATACATTAAAGTATTATATAGATACTTTATTAACGATTCCTCAAGAACAAATTGTTGAAAATATACAAACTATTTTGCCAATAGATTTATATTTTCACAATGATGAACCTAATCCTAAATCAATGGATACAACAACAAATATAGATTATAAAACTTCTTTGTTGGCTTATACATCAATGAAAGAATTATATCAACAAGAATATTCTAAAGGATTGAAAGACAAAGAAAAAATTAAAGCAAAAGAAGATATTGAAAACTTTTTTATAGAAAAATTGGAAGAAGGTTTACTATTGTTGGACCAAGTGAAACAATGGATTTTAGTTGATTTACAACGTGGAAATGATGTAGAAATCACAATAACTGGTTTTGCAAGTCCTTTATTTTCTGATAAATACAATGAGAATCTATCAATGAGAAGAATAATTAGTTTTGAAAATTATATTGCATTGCAAAAAGAATTTACACCATATTTAGATGATACAACAAGCGGAAATAAATTAAAATTTATTGCAATCCCAAAAGGAAAAAGTACTGCTGCAAAGCATATTAGCGACAATGTTAACGATAAACGCAATTCTGTTTTTAGTATTTCGGCTGCATTGGAAAGACGTATTCAATTATCAAAATATGAAAGCAAACCACATTTAAACAATAGCAATAAAGGAAGTATTATGTTGTTGGCTTCAAAAAATATTAATATAAAGAAACAAAAGAATGTAGATGTTTATCAGTATTATTTTGAAATAAAAAATATTGGAGACGATACATTGTATATAGACAGAATCATTTCATCGTCACCGAATATAAAACTCAATATGGAAAATAAGATAATTGCACCACAAACACATAGTTTCTTATTTATAGAATTTACTTATTCTATTTTTTCTGATGAAATCGAAAAAGATATAATATTGTATGCTGGTCAGCAAAAGGAAATTATAACTTTGAATTTTCAACAATAAAGATTATAATAAAATGGATTTTCTCACGTTGAAGAAAAATTAAAATTTTGAATATGCAGCATATTAGAAATTTGATGTTACCAATAGCGGTTGTTTTAGGTCTGTTTTTTCATGACTTTTTTGCACAATTAGCATTTATAGTTCCATATTTGATATTTTGTACATTGTTTTTAACATATTGCAATCTAAAAATCAATGAATTAAAATTTAGTAAGTTTCATTTAACACTACTATTGTTTCAAATAATAACAGGAATAGTCTTATACTTCATACTTGTACAATGTAGTGGTATTGTTGCTCAAGGAGTAATGATTTCAGCGTTAGCACCTACGGCAACAGCTGCGGTAGTTGTTGCAAATATGTTGGGAGCGAGTATTGCAACAATGACAACTTATACTATGTTGTGTAATCTTACTATGGCAATAGTTTGTCCAATTTTTTTTACGATAATTGGAAGTCATTCAGAGTTAGGTTTGCTACCTGCAATGGGAATTGTATTTGTTAAGGTATTTCCATTATTGGTTTTACCATTGATTATAGGGGTTTTATTTCAAAAATTCTTACCAAAATTAACCAAACAAATATTAAAACACAAATATACTTCTTTTTATTTGTGGTCAATATCATTAACAATTGCAATCGGAAGTGCTATAAATTATATTATATTACAACAAGAATCTCAACATAAAGTGATTATTCAAATGTCAATAGCCGCATTATTGTTATGTGTTTGGCAATTTGGAGTAGGGCGTTTAATAGGAAAAAAATATGGAGATATTGTTTCTGGAGGACAAAGTGTTGGTCAAAAAAACACGATTTTGGCAATTTGGATGGCACAAACATTTCTCAATCCATTAGCATCTATTGTGCCAGCGATGTATATTATTTGGCAAAATTTATTCAATAGTTATCAATTGTGGCAAAAGAGTAGGAAGGAATTGCAGAAATAAGCATTATATTTACAAAATATCTTTATTCATAATACTTTGCAACATGTTTTTTGCACGAAATAGTTTTGCTTTGACAGTGCCTATTGGAATTTCTAATTTTTCTGCAATTTCTTCATAAGATAATTCTTCAAAATATCGTAATTCTATCAAAATTCGATAGTGTGGTTTTAATTGATTAACAAATCCTCGAATAGTTTTAGATTGTTCTTTCGTAAAAATACGTTCTTCTGGTGTTGGACAATTATCGTTAAATTCTAAAGCCGCTTTATTGTCTTTGTCAAAATCTTTGTCTATCATAAAAAGATGGAGTTTCTTTTTACGTAAAAAATCAATACAATTATTAGAAGCAATTTTAAATAACCAAGTACTAAAAGCATATTCATCGGTATATTGTTGTAAATTTTTGAATGCTTTACCAAATGCTTCAATTGTTAAATCTTCGGCTTCGTATGGGTCATTTACCATTTTGTACATAAGCATATATAATGAATCTCGATAATTTGAAAGTAATTCAGAATATGCCTGTTGACTTCCTGTTTCTATGGCTGCTCTTACCAAAGCATAATCTCTTTGTGCTTTGACTGTCATTGTTTTGTTGCATCTCAATTCCATCGTTCTTGCTTTTTTATTAATAACACTAATTGTAAAAGTGGCATTAGCATTGCAAAGAAAATATCTAAGACAAATGTATATCTTATTAACTTCTTTTCTTCTAATTTATTGCCTGCTTTTGCAAATATTATAAATTTGGATAGAGATATTATCAAATAGACACTAATTATAATTAATACTAACTTTATATTTTCATATAGCAAAAATGATGCCAAAGTAAGAAAAATTAGAAAAAAATAGAAGAAAAAATTAGAAATCCAATATAATCCTAAAACATATTTATTCTTTTTTTTATAATATTTACTTGCACTTAAATGTCTTTTTTTCTGTTTTAACCATTGTATGAAATTTATATCGCGTTGCAAGGAAATTGTATGAGCCGCTGGTTGAAAAACACATGTCGTATTGTATTGATTGCTTACTTTATTGATAAATAAATCATCATCACCAGAAATTGTACGATAGGTGTTTAGATAACCATAATTATTGTTATACAAACTTTTATCATACAATAAATTTCGTCCAACTCCCATATATGGTTTATTTATCAATGCAAATGAAAAATATTGAATAGCAGTGTGTAATGTGTCAAAACGAATCAACTTATCGATTATTCCATTTTTTTGTTCGTACGCACCATATCCCAATACTATTTGATGTTGATTAGAATGTGCAGCAACCATTTCGCGTATCCACGTATTGGATTTTGGATAACAATCTGCATCTGTGAGTAATACAATATCATATTTCGAGCATTTAATTCCCATTGCTAATGCTAATTTTTTTCCATAATGTATCTCAAAATTAGTTGAAATGTGAATTAAATTGATTCGACTATCATTATATATCAATTCTTTCAATCCTTCTGTGATATTGTCATCGGAATTGTCATCAACAATAACAATTTCAAAACAAGGATAATCTTGTTGAAGTAAAATAGGAATATTTTTTTTCAAAAAACGAAGTTCATTTTTGGCACAAATCACTATTGAAATCGGAGGACAATAAGTTGATAGTGTTGTACTTTTTTTTCTTTTTGCAAATGCAAAATGTGAAAAAAATCCCCATATAAAAATCAGTTGAACAATAGCAAAAAATAGAAAAAATCCTACTAAAAACAGTTCAGTATCTATATTAAATAATTCTATATCAGTCACTTAATATGTTGTTTTATTTGTAAAAAAAATGTTGATAAATTAATTGCAAAAATAGTCGAAGTAATTGAATAAAAAAGTAATTTTGCCAATATTTACAAACAAGGTAAGGTTTATAATTGTTTATGAATTTTAAAATATCGACTACGGATACCAAAAGCAGTGCGAGAGCAGCAGAATTAATCACTGATTCTGGTGTGATTCAAACGCCAATATTTATGCCTGTAGGTACAGTAGGTAGCGTAAAAGGTGTTCATATTCGAGATTTAGAAGAACATATACAAGCACAAATTATCTTGGGCAATACGTATCATTTATATTTACGTCCCGGAATGCAAGTCATTCAAGAAGCGGGAGGCTTACGTAAATTTAACGGATGGAATAAACCTATTTTAACAGATAGTGGTGGTTTTCAGGTGTTTTCACTAAATGATAGACGTAAAATCACAGAAAAAGGGGTAAAGTTTTCTTCACATATTGATGGTTCAGTTCATGAATTTACCCCAGAAAATGTAATTGATATTCAGAGGATTATAGGTGCTGATATTATAATGGCTTTCGATGAATGTACGCCTTATCCTGTTAGCAAAGATTATGCAAAAAAATCAATGCAAAGAACACATCGTTGGTTAGACCGTTGTCGCGTTCAATGGGAAAATACCGAACCTTTGTATGGATATTATCAATCTTTGTTTCCTATTGTTCAAGGTAGTGTGTTCCCTGATTTACGTAAAGAATCTGCTGAATATGTTGCCAATATGAATTTCGATGGGAATGCGATAGGAGGTGTTTCTGTGGGCGAACCTATTGATTTAATGTATGAAGTTACTGCACAATGTTGTGATATTCTTCCCAAAGATAAACCACGATATTTAATGGGAGTAGGCACTCCTGCTAATATATTGGAATGTATTGCTTTGGGGATTGATATGTTTGATTGTGTAATGCCAACACGAAATGGTAGAAATGCTGTACTTTTTACCAAAAATGGTATTATGAATATGCGTAACGAAAAATGGAAACACGATTTTTCTCCAATTGAAGCCGATAGCGATTTGTTTGCAGATAGAGAATATTCAAAAGCATATTTAAGGCATTTATTCAACAATGGAGAAATGTTGGCTTCTATGATTGGAAGTTTACACAATTTGCATTTTTATTTGTGGTTAGTAAAAGAAGCACGGCAACATATTATTGCTGGTGATTTTGTTACTTGGAAAAACGATATGGTAAAAAAAGTATCTCAAAGATTATAATTTATGGACAATAAGGCATTTAGAACTACTATCAAACTATCGAAAAGTAATATTAATATTACTCATCAATCTCAATTGATGTTGATTGGTTCTTGTTTTGTTGAATCCATAGGAGAATATCTTAAAAATGCAAAATTTACTACACTAATTAATCCTAACGGAATATTGTATAATCCTATTTCTATTGCAAAATGCTTGCAAGATATTGTAAATCAGAAAATTTACACAGAAGAAGATTTGAATTTTGATAATGGAAAGTGGTTTAGTTTTGTTCATCATGGTTCTTTTGCAAATTCAAATCAACAACAGTGTTTGCAAGTGTTGAATGATAATCAGGAAAAATGTTACAATTACCTAAAAAATACTGATTTTCTCATACTTACATTGGGAACTGCTTATGCTTACCAACATGAAGATAGAGGAATTGTAGGCAATTGTCATAAAGTAGATAGTAAATGTTTTCAAAGGGTACTATTATCCGTCGATGATATTGTTGAACGATTACAAGAAATTTTTTCTTCAATAAAATTAATAAATTCTAATATTTTTATAATATTAACAATCAGTCCAATAAGATATATTCGTTATAATTTTCAAGAAAATTCTTTAAGTAAAGCCCATTTATTGTTAAGTGTGGAACGCTTTTTGCATAGTGTAAAAAATGTGGATTATTTTCCATCTTTTGAGATTATGATGGACGATTTGAGAGATTATAGATTCTATGCAGATGATATGATTCATCCGTCAATGTTGGCAATAGAATACATTTGGAAACAGTTTGCGGAGCGTTATTTTAATGATAATACAAAAAGTATCAACAAATTAGTTGATGAAATATATTCGGCAACACGTCATCGTATAATGAATGCAGAAAGTACTCAAACTAAAATGTTTGCCAAAAATTTGCTAACAAAAATAGATGATGTAGAAAAAATCGCACCATATTTAAACTTTGAAGATGAAAAACTATATTTTAAACAAATATTGAACTAAATTAAAAATGGAACAAAAGTTTGAAATATCGGCAAAGCAATTAGCACAAATGATTCATGGCACAATAGAAGGCGATGAATCGAAGAAAGTAAGTAAATTTATCACAATTGATAGCGATGAAATAGGAGGTCTTTCGTTTGTTAGCAGTGATAAATACGAGGCTTGGGTGTACAAATCAAAAGCCGATATTATTATCATATATGAAAATTTTCAACCTAAGCAATCAATAACAGCAACATTGATTCGGGTGAAAAATCCACAAATAGAATTTGTACATTTGTTACAATACTACGATAGTTTACGTCCTATAAAAATAGGTATTTCTTCAAAAGCGATTATAGCAGAAACAGCTAAAATTGGTCAAGGAGTTTATATCGGTGAAGGAGCCGTAATAGATGAAAATGTTGTCATTGGTGATGATGCTAAAATATATCCACAAGTTTATGTTGGAGAAAATACAACTATTGGAGCAGATACTATTTTATATGCAGGGGTTAAAATATATCACGATTGTGTAATTGGAGCAAATTGTATCTGTCATTCTGGTTGTGTTATCGGAGCAGATGGTTTTGGATTTTTACCAACGGAAAATGGTGTTTATGAGAAAATACCACAATTGGGAAATGTTATTATAGAAGATGATGTTGAAATTGGTGCAAATACTTGTATTGATAGAGCGATGATTGATTCTACAATAATACACAAAGGTACAAAAATAGATAATCTTAATCAAATAGCTCATAATTGTGAAATTGGTTATAATACTGTGATAGCGGCTTGTTGTGGGTTGGCTGGTTCTGTTCAAGTTGGTAACAATTGTGTTTTTGCTGGTCAAGTTGGTGTAAAAGACCATGTTAAAATAGGAAATCAGGTAATTATTGGTTCCCAGACAGGAATACACAAAAATATTTCAGATGGACAACAAGTTTTAGGGACTCCTGCAATGGATGGCAAAAAGATGATGAAAGTATATGCATCTTTGAATTATTTACCAGATTTAATTGAAAAATATAGAGAAATAAAATAATAGAATCTAAAATAAATATATGTAAAACAACTAAATTAATTAAATTATGAGAGTATTTGGAACAAAAACAGGAACATTCGGAAAAATTGCTATTTTTATCTTAGGTTGCTTGGTATTGCAATCTTGTTGGAAAGATAAAACATTGAAAGACAAACAATCTCCAACTATTGACATAGAGCCTACTTATGGCATTCCATTGGTTGATTATGAATTAACGTGTGAAAAACTTTTAGAGGATTTTAATAATAAATATCTGAATAAAAGTTGTTTAGTTCAATTTGACAAAGATGGATTAGGTTATTTTTTATACGACAAAGTTGATACGATTTTTAATGTTGACTTGACAAAAACATCAGGGGAGTTGAATGGTCAATTTAATGTGTTTAGCGTTGATGACAATAATAATAGTATTTCATTGCATGAATTAAAGATATTAACTTATGCAGAGAACTATTCATCAGCATCTTTCAATATCAATGCTGCAAGTATGTTTTTTAACGGAGGGTCACAAAATCTTGTAACGTCGTTTGATAATAATGGAGTTTTGGTGTCACCTATTGCTAATGGTGCCCTTTCAAGAACATTTTTATTTGAGGCAAATTTACCCAATCCATTATCAAGTATGAATTCCTCAAATCAAATTAATTATAATTTAAAAGCAAGCATATCAAACACTTCATCAGAAACAGAAGGACAATTAAAAATACGTCCAATAATGCACATACCTGCTTGGATGACAATCAATAATAATGTACAACAAGATACTATGAAATTAGACAAAAGTTTGTCAGAAATCTTTAATTACAATGATAGTATTGCTAATGGTCAAATTAAAGTTAAAGGTGTTTCCATTCGTTTGGGATTTACTAATAGTTTCCCAATTGCTACAAAAGTACAATGTGTTATGATGGATTCTAATTACAATGTAGTGGGAAATTTATTCTCTGATTATGTTACATTAGAGGCTGCAAGTATAAATAGAGATTATACAATTAAAAATGTTGTTGAAAAAAATATAAGTGTAGATATGACGGAAGGTGATGATATGTATAATAAAATGTTAAAAACTAAATATTTTGTTATACAAGAAATATACAACACCAACGGACAGGATGTTAAATTATTGAAGAATAATAAATTATTAGTAAAAGCAAACATTGTCATTACTGCTAAGGCAAAAGGTGAAATCGATTCTATTGTAAAGTCATTTAAATAGGAGGAATATTAATGAAACGGCTATTACTAATAATTTGTATAATTCTTGGTTTTCCCAATTTGGTAAAATCGCAAGAAACTTTTTTATTAAAAGATTTGCGTATTCCTCAAGCATTAAATGAAAATCCGGGTATTTATTTACCTTATCAATTTCATATTGGTTTTCCACTATTAAGTAGGGTACAATTAGGTGTAAATTCCCCTATAAATTATGGAAATGTGATGAATATCGAAACTAAAACCTTGAAAAAAATTCATAAAAATAATTTTTTTCGTTTAGGATTTAGAGAAGATTTTTTGGATTTTGGATTTAGAGTTAAAGATAAAAACTATATTTATCTTACTTATGCAATCCGAATTGATGCAATGGCAAATCTCAAAGATGGTTTATTCAAATTGCTGTTAGAAGGAAATGGAAATTATGAAAATAAAGTAATGAAAATTCTTGATAATGATGCAATTGATATTTCGACTTATGCAGAAATTGGTATTGGATTTAATAGAGTAGAAAACAGAAAATTTTCTTGGGGATTAAAAGCTAAATATTTATTAGGTATCGTCAATGCATATACCAAAAATCTTAATATGGACTTTATCTCTTCAAAGAATTTTGATAGCTTGATAATTGATTATAACATGACTGCATATATAAATAATCTAAATATGTTTTTAGGAATGACCAATCCTCAAAATGGTAATTCATCAATGGATTATATCAAAGAAGGATTTTCAAAAAATAGTCATGGTTTCGCAATTGATTTTGGAATGCGTTATCGAGTTAATCGGATATTTGAAATAGATGCTGCTATTACAGATTTAGGGTTTATTGTATGGCGAAATGGAACAAAATGTTCGCTTAGTAATACCTATGTAGGATATTCTGGGGTTCCTATTCCATTTGATTCAAGTAATACGAACTTGCAACCAGGAGAATACATCGCAAAATTCTTTGATTCTTTGCTTAATGAATTTAATACAAATCTGGATACACAATACATTGGTTTGTACACAAAAATGATAACAACTAATTTTAATATTGGAGGTAATATTTATGCATCTTCAAAAGATAGATTTAGTTTAAACTTTAATGGTAAAGTTTTTAATGGTCGATTTATCCCTTCTGGAAGTGTTTCCTACAATAGACAATTTGGAAAAGTATTTGATGTAACAATAGGTAATACATTTAAATCTAATAGTTTACTAAATCCTGGTATTGGTTTTAGACTCCAATTGGGCGTATTCCAAATTTATGCAGCACTTGATTATTTTAACTCATTCTATATAGATAAACTAAAAAATATTAACGCTGTATTCGGGATTAATTTTGTTGCTCCTCAGAAGAATACTAAAGAAAGAGCAAGTTATCATTAATTTTGATTACTATTTTATAAAATAGTAGAAAAGGTAAAAAAATCCTCTTCAAATTTGATTTGGGGAGGATTATTTTTATATAAAGCAAATACAGTTGCTCCACTACCAGAAAGAGATGCATAAATCGCTCCTGTATTTATAAATGTATCTTTTATTTGTTTTAAGATAGGAAATTGTGGAAAAAGTGTTTTTTCAAAATCGTTTAGAAGAATATTTTGCCATTGTTCTATTGGTAAATGAAGCATATTTCCAATATCTTCTATGCATGCTTGTGGTTGACATCCTTTGTATGCTAATGCAGTATTAATATGGATATTAGGTTTTATCAATACAAGATGCAAACCCGCAAGATGATTTAAATTAATTGGTGTTAACACATTCCCTCTTTCTTTGCCAATTGCAGGAGAATTTTGAAGAAAAAATGCACAATCACTTCCTAAATCGTTAGCATATTGTTCTAATTCTTGTTTTGATATTGCAAGTTGAAACATTTCATTGAGTAACAATAATGTACTTATAGCGTCAGAACTTCCGCCTCCTAAACCGGCTCCAATAGGAATACATTTGTGTAAATGAATATTTACCATTGGACAATTATGGTATTTCTGAAGTAATTTATAGGCTTTTACTACTAAATTATCTTGACTATTTCCGTCAATATTTATCCCTGTTTGTTGAAATGAAAATGTAGAGGCAGGAACAATTTCCAATATATCTGATAATGTTTTTATTGGATAAAAACAAGTTGCAATATTGTGAAAACCATCACTACGTTTGGAGGTAATAAATAACCCAATATTAATCTTACAAAAAGGATACGCAATCATAATCTAATAAAAATCAATTTACAAAGATAACATATTTTTTTGTATAAGAATTTCTGTTCATTGGAAAAAATATGTTACTTTTGCTTTATTGATAAATATACTTATGTGGTTTTATTAATTGCAATAAAATCAGTATATTATGAATTTATTTTTGTAAAAACAAATAATATGTCGGGAATTTTATTTGAAAAAGTTATTTTTGGTCCAATACATAGTAGAAGATTGGGAAATTCGTTGGGGATTAATTTAATGCCAGAAGAAATCAAATTATGTACTTTTAATTGTATCTATTGCGAATGTGGCTGGTCGAAAACAGATAAAGTATTGTTTGACAAATTGTTAACTGCGAATACAATTATTCCGATATTAGAACAACGGTTTAAAGAACTTTATGATAATAAAACTCAAATAGATTCAATAACTTATTCAGGAAATGGAGAACCAACGTTACATCCAGAATTTGAACAAATTACACTAAAAATCATGGAGTTACGAGATAAGTACTTTCCAAAAACTATCATTTCTTGTTTAACCAATTCAACAAGATTGGCTTGTCCTGAAGTAATGAGAACTTTGCAACGCATTGATAACCCGCTTTTAAAATTAGATGCTGGTACTCAAACTATGTTTGATGCTATCAATAAACCATTTGAGCATATTAATATTGAGGATATTACAGATAAATTGTGTCAGTTTAATGGAAACTTAACTATTCAAACATTGTTTTTAAGGGGGGAAAATAATGATATCAAAATAGATAATACAACAGAATATGAAGTACAAGAATGGTTGAAACGCATTGAACGTATTCACCCTCATACTGTAATGTTGTATCCTATAGATAGAGAAACGCCAGAACGTTCTTTGGTAAAAGTAATGAAAAATGAACTTGAATTGATAGCAAAAAAAGTACAACAATTAGGGATTAAAACATTGATATACTGATGAAAACAACAGTAATTCCCATCAATGTTCAATGTTTGGATACAAACAATTTTCATATTACGGTTAATGTAAAAATTGGACGTAGAAATGAAATAATTGTTGTTGATACAGGAGCGTCGCATTCATGTTTATCTCCAGAAGTAATTCAGCATTTGTCTTCAAAAGAAGAAATTATTGTAGATAAAGTGTTATCGATTAGTGCAGATGTAGCTCAAAATACAATGATAAAACTTCCAAGTATCAAAATTGGTGATTTTCAATTGAGAAATTATCCTTTTTTAATCATAGATATTGCTCATATCAACGATATGATGGAATCATTAGGAATGAAAAAAATTGCAGGATTGTTGGGCAGTGATATTTTATTAAAATACAATGCGATAATTGATTATCAGAATCGTTTGTTAACGTTAACGAAATAATTATTTTTCTTTCAAAAATATTCTTATTAATATACTTTCGGCTAAAAGGAATAATAAAGCGAACAATAGAAACAATTGAAATAATTCCGTTTTATTATTGTTAACCATTGTTTGAACGCTGTGTTCATTTTTATGTTGAATATCCAACATTTTAAATGATGAAAGTTGATACTGACTTAATAAATCCAATAAATCATTTTTTTGATAAAAGTCCATATTGGACTCTTGTCTATTGTAATTAAAAGCAATACTTCCAATATGTTGATTTTCAGAAAAAACATCATAAATGCCATCATAATAAACTTGTTGATTAACAATAAATTGAATTTGTGGATTGATGGCAATTATATTTGGAATAAATTCTTCTTTGTTATTTTCATTTTTTATTGTTAATATTGGTTTATCTATTTTATCAAATGATGATGACGGGAGCGAAATCGGTTTTTCATCTCCAATAATTTGATAAATAGATGCAATACTTCCAAGCGGAAAACTCATATTCAATAGAGTAGGGACAAAAATAGCGTGTTCAGGAAATTTGGAATATGTATTATCAAAAGGTATTGAAATAGCGAAAATGGCACCATTACCAAATTGTTCAACAGTAAGTAAAGCATCATTATTTTCTAATGATATTAATGTCTGTTTTCCTTTACCAATTTGTTTGGAAAATTTATAATGAATAAAAACTTCTGGCAAATCAATATTTTCAGGATATTCATCAAATACATGTTGATAAAATGGATGTTCTATATTTAAACTTTCAATTTTAGTCGTTTGATTATCAATTGTTTCAAGATTAGATACATTGAATGCCTGATGAATTTTGTTGTTGTATTTTTCTTCAATATTCGGGGCTATTAATAACAAATTACCGCCATTTTCTACATATTGCAACATTTCTCCAATAAAACCATCAGAAAAAGCATTTGAACATTCTAACAAAACCAAATTTTGCTTTTTTAATTGTTGGTAATCAATTTTTTGATAATTACAAGAAGAATATAATATTGTTGAATCATCTTCAAAAAGTTGTTTAATATAACGATTTTCTTGAGAAGTATAAATATGTAATATATTTTTTAATTTATTGACATTGAGTACAAAATGCAATTTATCATCGAAAATAATAGGATTGTCGGTTAATGAAATATATCCTTTTTGTATATTTGTTTCATTTAAGGTAAAATTAAGAGAAGTTTCAATGGTCTTTTGGGCATCAATTTTGAGAGAAGCTATCGCTTTTTGTTGTCCGTCTAAAACTAATTTTATAGGAATTCCTTCAATATTATCTTCAGAATGATTTGAAATCCGAACAAACATTTTAATATTTTGTTTTTCAGATAATTCTTGTTCCAATAACCATGCGGAATCAATACTGATGTTTTTGATTTTATTTGCTTCAAATGGAACAATAAATGTTTGTATTGATGTGTCTTGTTCTATTTTTTGAAAATCAGAAGTTGTTTTTTGCCAATCGGATAGCAAATATAAATGAGCATAATGTTTATTTTGCTGTATATCTCTTTTAACATAAATATAAATATCACTCAATGAGCGATTTATTGATGATGTTTGTAGATTATCAATTTCTTGTAAAATCGTAGATTTATCAAGTTCATATTGATATTTTGAGGCTAATTCGTTGGTTATAAGTCGAAATTTACAACTTTCTGGATATGCACCAATAATATTTTTGGCTTGTTGTTTGGCTTCGTACAATAAATTGTCATCTATGCTTTTACTTTCCATTGAAAAAGAATTGTCAATGTAAAGGGCAACAATAGGATTGGTGTTTATTGCATTGTTATAATTTTTGTTTGGAATATATGGTTTTGTGAAAACCAAAACAATACATGCAATTGCTAATGTTCTCAATATAAGTATAATCCATTTTTTTAATTCTGATTCGCGGTGAGTTTGTTTTTTTATAAATTCGATAAATGTAGTATTTGAGAAATAACGAACTTGATACCGTCGAAAATTAAATAAATGAATAATTATCGGTATGAGAATGACTATTAAAGCATATAGAAATTGAGGATTCGCAAATCGCATATTGATTATTTATGTGTTGTAAGTTGATGAAATAGATATTCAATTCCTTGGTTATTAGATTGTTTTATCAAATTGCTAATAGTGTCATCTGCTTTGATTTTGCCTAAATCAATAATTATAGCACGATTACAAATTGCTTCTACTTCTTGCATAATATGAGTAGAAAGTAAAACAGTTTTTTCTTTTCCTATTTTTTGTATAAGTGCCCTAATTTCAATTAATTGATTAGGGTCTAAGCCAGATGTTGGTTCATCTAAAATTAAAACATCAGGATTGTGAATCAAAGCATGAGCAAGTCCAACACGTTGTCGATAACCTCTTGATAATGTCCTTATTTTTTTGTTTTGCTCTCGTTCCAACCCAGTTAAAACAATCATTTCTTCAACTCGTTGTTTTAAATTAGGAATTTTGTGAATTCCACCAACAAATTGAAGACTTTCTTTGATATACATATCCGTATAAAGTGGGTTGTTTTCAGGAAGATAACCAACACGTTTGGCAATTTCTATCGGTTTTTCCAACACATCAAAACCACAAACTTTAACTTCTCCAGAAGTTGGTGGTTGATAGCAAGTGAGAATTTTCATCATTGTGGATTTTCCTGCTCCGTTGGGACCTAACAATGCTACAATTTCTCCTTTATTTATTTGGAACGAAACATTATCTAAAGCATTCTGTTTCCCGAAAGTTTTTGTTACATTATTTACTATTATTGACATAATGGATAATGTTTTATATTATTTAATTATTCAAATAGATACGAAAAATCTTCACCAATTTTTGTATGATAAGAATTGAATCCCAATTTTTTTCCCATTTCAATATTGGCAATGCCATCATCTAAATACAAACAATTTTGAGGTATTAATTTGGAACCTTCTATCATTTGACGAAATATTTGTTCATCGGGTTTACATACGCCCATTTGGTACGAAAGATACAATTTATCAAAATAATCTGAAATATTGTAACCATTGGCGTTGAAATATTTTTCAGCACAATACTCAAATACAAATTGATTTATGTTGCTTAATAAGAGTATTTTATATTGTTTGTGTAAACGTAATATCAAATCTAATTTATACTGCGGTAGTCCTACTAAAAATTGTTTGTATGCTTCTTCTATTTGTGTTTGTGTAACATTGGGTCCAACTAATTTTTTCAACTCAGTAAAAAATTCTTCGTTACTGATTTGTCCTTCTTCAAACAAAAGGAATAATCCTTTTTGTCTATAATTGTCTATCAAATTTGCAATATCATGACAACCTAACGCAACAAAAGCATCTACACATGCTTGTTTATCTAAATCAAGCAATACGCCTCCAAAATCAAAAATAATTGTATCAATATTTTTATCCAACATAAATTATTAAATATCAAGTTGATAAATATCTTTTAAATGTCTTCCTAATTGATTATAATCTAAACCATGACCAACAATAAATTTATTTTCCACTTCAATAGCAACATAATCAATAGGATAAGAACCTTTGTATGATTCCTTTTTAAAAGTCATAGTTGCAATACGAATATCCTGAACATTAAATTGTTGCAAGTAATCTTGTAAAGTATTGATAGTTAGTCCAGTATCAATAATGTCTTCAACAATAATGATTCTTCTGTTGGAAATGTCTCTTGTGATGCCAATAACTTTTTTAACATTTTGAGTGGTTTGTAAATCCTGATAGGAAGAACATTTTACACTACAGATTTCAATAGGTATATCTAAATAATTGACCAAATCAGCCAAAAACAATCCACTTCCTTCTAATACATTAAGTAAGATAGGGATATCGTGTTGATAATCAATATTGATTTGAGATGCTATTTTTTTTATCGCATTTTGTAAATCAATACTATCGATATATTTTCTAAATACCTTGTCGTGTAATTGTATTTTATTGTTGGTCATATCCATAGATACTACGCATTATTGTATCGTATTTTTTATACAAAACACTTCTTTTTAATTTTAAAGTAGGGGACAATTCTCCTGATTGTACCGACCATTCATCATTTACCAAACGTACACACTTCAATTGTTCGTGTGGTGCCAAAGTGTCGTTTATTTTATTGATTTCTATTTGTATTCGTTTAATTATTTTTGGATTTTCTATCAATTCATTATTATTTCTATAATGTATTTTGTGTTTGCTTGCCCAAAAATGTAAGTAATTGAAATTCGGAATAATAACAGCCGAAGCGTATTTTTCGTTTTCTCCAATTACAATCAAATTTTCAATAAAAGAGGAGGATTTGAATTTATTTTCAATTAATTGAGGTGCAATATATTTTCCTCCAGAAAGTTTAAAAATTTCTTTTTTTCTATCTGTGATTTTTAGGTATTCATTGTCAACAAATTCACCTATGTCACCAGTGTGAAACCAACCATCTTCGTCAATAACTTTGGCAGTATATTCTGGGTCTTTGTAATAACCTTTCATCAAACAAACACCTTTGGTAAGAATTTCACCATCTTCGGCTAATTTAACCTCAATTCCTTCCATAATTCTCCCCACGGTTCCAATTTTGATAGCCATTTCTTTAGGGTTGTTTACCGCGATGACAGGAGCAGTTTCTGTAAGTCCATAACCTTCAAACACATAGAATTTTGCTGCAGTAAACAAACGAATGATTTTTTCTTGAATAGATGAACCACCCGAAACAACTAACATTTCGTGACCACCAAGATTTTCTCGCCATTTTGAATAAACTAATTTATCTGCAATGCGATAATTTAGTTTATACAAAGTATTAGTGTTTTTATAATCAAATCTTTCTGCAAGATGAAAAGCCCATTCGTAAATTATTTTTTTGATGCCAGAAAGGTCTTTTCCTGCTGCTTGCAATTTATCATATATCATTTCGAGAACACGAGGAACGGCACAGAATCCATCTGCATGAATATCTTTCAAATCATTGGCGATAGTACCTATGTTTTCTGCATAATATGTACTAATTCCAAGATACTGATATTCATAATTCATAGTTCTTTCGTAAATATGACACAGTGGTAAAAAACTTAACATTCTGTGAGAACTATTTTTTATTTGCTGATTGGCATGACCTATAAAATTAAATACCAAATTTTGATGTGAAAGCATAACACCTTTGGGTAAACCTGTTGTCCCTGAAGTGTATATTATTGTTGCAACATCATCAGGAGAAACACTTTTTTTGATATTTTCTACAATGGGTTTGTATTTTTCTTGCTCTTCTTTTCCTCTGTCTATCAATGTTTTAAATGGTGTAACACCTTCGATTTCATCAACAGCATACAGTTTGACATTGTTACCTATATCATCTAATAAAGGTTTTATTCTATTGTAAATAGTAGGATTACCTATAATAATGGCTTTAGCCTCACTATGATTGATAATGTGTTTATAATCTTCCAAAGAAAGAATAGGATAAACAGGAATATGAACCATTTTTATCATAGGCAATGCCATATCAACAAAATTCCAAGCAGGTCGATTGTTCATTATAGTCATTACATTATCGCCTTCTTGTAATCCTTCTGCCAATAATCCATACGCAAGTTGATGAGATATATTGATATATTCTTTAACAGACCATTTTTTCCAACAGCCATTTTTCTTTTGAGCTAAAATATCTTCTTTGTCAGCATATTTTTCTGACATATTTTCTAATAAATCAAAAGTTCTTTTTACTACCATAATGTATTAGTTTTTATATAATTAACATTTTTATTAATTATTGCTATCATTATCGTTTGGATGCAATAATTTTTTTATTTTTTCTGGTAAATGAATTTCACTAATATCAATTTGTTTTATAGAAAATCCTAAAATACTTGTTGTTGATGAAATTGTTTTATTGTAAATTTCATCAATTAATGATTGGTATTTTTTGGATAAAACCGCTCTCTTTAATTTCAATGTTGGAGTAAGTTCTCCTGTTTGCATTGACCACTCATCAGTAACTAATTTAAACATTTTTATTTGTTCGTGAGGATTCAATCTTTTGTTGTATTTATCTATTTCTTTTTGGATTCGAGATATAAGAATAGGTTCTTTTATCAAATCTTCGTTATCTCTATAATGTATTTTGTGTTTAGTTGCCCAAAAGTGCAATTGATTGAAATTAGGAGAAATAATTGCTGCTGTAAATTTTTCATTTTCTCCAACAATCATTAGATTTTCTATAAATACCGATTCTTTGAATTTATTTTCTAACAATTGAGGTGCAACATATTTTCCTGCACTTAATTTAAATATTTCCTTGCGTCTATCTGTTATTTTTAAATAAATATCATCAACAAAAATGCCAATGTCGCCAGTGTGAAACCAACCATCTTCATCAATAACTTGAGCAGTATATTCAGGGTCTTTGTAATAACCTTTCATCAATGAAGGTCCTTTGGTAAGGATTTCTCCTTCTTCTGAAATTTTAACTTGAACACCTTTTAAGATAGGTCCTACAGTGCCAATTTCACATTTTTTATCAATAGGATTGTTAACTGCAATAACAGGGGAAGTCTCTGATAAGCCATATCCTTCAAACACATATAATTTTGCTGCAGAAAATAGGCGAGTGATTCGTGGTTGTATAGCTGAACCTCCAGAAATGATAGAGAAAAATTCTCCGCCTCCAAATTTTTCTCTCCACTTTGAATATACAAGTTTGTCGTATATTTTATTTACAAACATGTACCATGAATTCTTTTTATAATCAAAACGTTGGCCATGTTTGATTGCTGCAAAATAGATACATTTTCGTATTCCTTTTAAATCTTTACCTGCTGCATAGAGTTTATCATAAATCATTTCTAATACGCGAGGTACGGCACAAAAACCTTGGGCTTTTACTTCTGCAATATCATTTGCAATAGTTCCTAAACTCTCTGCATAATAAATACTTACACCTATAAATTGATAGTGATAGTTTAAACTTCTTTCGTAAACATGACACAAAGGTAAAAAACTTAATATACGATGATTCGAATTCAATGGTTGGACCTTAGCATGTGCCGTAAAATTGCTAATCAAATTTTTATGTGTCAACATTACTCCTTTAGGAGTGCCTGTTGTTCCTGAAGTGTATATGATTGTTGCAATATCATCTTCTGTAATGGTTTCTTTTATTTCATCAACAATTGGTGATAATGTTCTACGAAGTGAAACTCCTTTGAAAAATACTTCATTCAATTCTTTTTCACCTTCAATTTTGTCTAATGTATATATACCGTATTCTAAATTCAATTCAGGAAATACGGGTTTTACTCTCAAATAAATTTGGCGATTGCCAATAATCACCATTTTTGCATCGGAATGATTGATAATATATTTAAAATCGTCATAACCCAATGTAGGATAAATTGGAACATGAATTATTCCTAACATAGACATAGCCATATCCATAATATTAAATTCGGGACGATTATTTACGATTGTTACTATTTTATCTCCTTTACGCAAACCTAAATCATGAAGACCATAGCTCAATACTGTAGAATACTTATAGTAATCGTTGGTACTAAAGTTTATCCATTGTCCATTTCGTTTTCCATTAAGAAAATCTTCCTTTTGATATCTTTCTGATATCCAGTCTAATAGGTCAAATGTTCTTTTAAATTCCATATTCTAATATTATTATTGAATTTTGCAAAGATACCTAAAAAAATACAAAGTAGGGGACATTTTTTAGAAAGTAATATCTAAACAATTGATATTCAAATCTATATTTTTTTTACCTCAATTGTTGAAAAATATTATCTTTTGAAAGTGTTTTGTTTCAGTAAATTTATATATCTTTGCAGAAATGAAATAGGGGGCATTAGCTCAGTTGGCTAGAGCGTTTGACTGGCAGTCAAAAGGTCATCGGTTCGATTCCGTTATGCTCCACAAAAATAAACAAATTCCCTTGATTATTAATGACTTAAAAATGAATGCTTATAGTGTTTGATAAGTGTTCTTGACCATATTCATCAATCACTTTTATTCTACAATAATAAGTGCGATTGGGGAGAATATTTTTGATTTTTAATTTATTTTTATCTGTTAAAACCCCATTATAGGATGGAATAATATTTTTAAAATTAACATCTTCAGATAAATAAAAATAATAATGTTTTGTTTTTATACTTCTTTTCCATTGAGCGACAAAACCGTTTTTTTGCATTTTTGCTGGTTGCATCTCTGGCGGTGTAAGCAACCAATAACTACATTGTTTGCTGTGTTCTCCATTTAATTGATAAGCAAGTATATAAATGCTATAAATATTTCCGGGTTTGGCGTCTGTCCACACCAAAGATGTATTTCCTACATACATATTTTGTTGTTTCTTACCAATAATAGCCACTTCATAGCCATCTGCCGTTTTAATCGGCGTCCATTCTATTGCAATAGAATTTGGTGTGGCTTCAACACGAATAAATGTTGGAGTAGGGAGTTGAGCAAATAAAAATCCTCCAAAGCAAAATATTAATATTGAGTAATATTTTAATAAGTTCATTTGGTATAAGAAATAATTTTGCAAAATTAGTAAAAGTTTATATATAAAATAAAAAAATATTTTTTTAAGTTATTTTTATCATTAAAAAATAGTACCTTTGCAAAAATGATAACCATAGAACAAAAAAAAATTTATTATGCAGACATATAAAGATTTAGGTTTAGTTAATTCTAAAGAAATTTTCAAAAAAGCAATGGCTGGCAAATACGCTATTCCGGCTTTTAATTTCAACAATTTAGAACAAATGCAAGCAATTATAATGGCTTGTGTAGAAACTCATTCGCCAGTAATTTTACAAGTTTCCAGTGGTGCAAGAAAATATGCAAATCAAACTTTGTTAAAAAATATGGCAAAAGGTGCAGTGGAATACGCTCATGAATTGGGTTGTGACATTCCAATTGTATTGCATTTAGACCATGGCGATAGTTTTGAATTGTGTCAATCTTGTATAGAAACAGGTTTTTCTTCAGTGATGATAGATGGTTCTCATCATAGTTATGAAGATAATATTGCATTAACCCGAAAAGTGGTAGAATATGCTCATAAATACGATGTTACAGTCGAAGGAGAATTAGGTGTTTTGGCTGGTATTGAAGATGAAGTATCTGCTGAACATCACACATATACACGTCCAGAAGAAGTTGAAGATTTTGTTAAACGTACTGGTGTGGACTCTTTGGCTATTTCTATTGGAACTTCTCACGGGGCATTTAAATTTAAAGTAAAACCCGGTGAAGAAATACCACCATTGCGTTTTGATATTTTGGAAGAAGTGGAAAAACGTATTCCCGGTTTCCCAATAGTATTACATGGTGCTTCTTCTGTACCTCAAGATATTGTTGCTGAGATAAATAAATATGGTGGTAAAATTGAAAATTCCGCAGGAGTTCCTGAGGAACAATTACGTAGAGCGGCATCTTCTGCTGTTTGTAAAATTAATATTGATTCTGATGGACGTTTGGCAATGACTGCTGCTGTAAGAAAGGTTTTACAAGAAAATCCTGCTGAATTTGACCCAAGAAAATATTTAGGTCCAGCAAGAGAAAAACTCAAAGAATTGTATAAACACAAAATAATTAACGTTTTAGGTAGTGCTAATCGTGTATAAGTACTAAATAGTTGATTTAATATCATAAAATCGCACGAAATTGTGCGATTTTTTTTTGATAATTCCTGATTTTTAAAAGTTTTTATTCAAATTAGAAATAAAGATAAAATGTTTCTATTTCTTGTTACAATCTATTTGTCACATAATTTATATTATGTTAAGTAAAAAATTTTAAAATAAATATTCTATTTAAGAAAATGTTTTTTTATAAAAAAGTTTCATTCATTTAAATATTTTTACTATCTTTGCAAAATTGAACAAGTTAAATAAGTAACAGATTATGCAATTAAACACATTAACAGCAATATCTCCGTTAGATGGTCGTTATTACAAAGTAGTTTCAGAATTATCGAATTACTTTTCAGAGTTCGCATTGATAAAAGCCCGTGTAAAGGTTGAAATTGAATACTTTATAGCCCTATGTGAACAACCATTACCACAACTTAAAACTATAGACAAGTCTGTATATCAATCTTTACGCAATATTGTAACTAATTTTTCAGAAGAAAATGCTTTGCGTATCAAGGAAATAGAAAAAATAACAAATCATGATGTAAAAGCAGTTGAATATTTTCTAAAAGAGCAATTTGATGATTTACAACTTGATAAATATAAAGAGTTTATCCATTTTGGATTAACGTCTCAAGATATTAACAATACGGCACTTCCCTATTTGCTTTGTCAACATCATCAAGATGTGTATATGCCAATGTTAAATAAAGTATTAGCGATATTGATAGAAAAATCGAAAGAATGGCAAAATATTTCAATGTTGGCACATACTCATGGACAGCCCGCCTCTCCTACCAATTTGGGAAAAGAAATCTATGTTTTTATAGAAAGAATTGAAAATCAAATATTATTACTCAAAAATATTCCATTTTGTGGTAAATTTGGCGGAGCAACAGGAAATTTTAATGCTCATTTTGTAGCATATCCACAAATTGATTGGGTAAAATTTGCAAACGAATTTTTACAAAGACATTTGGGATTAACTCGTTTACAAACAACAACACAAATAGAACATTACGATAATATGGCAGCATATTTTGATACATTAAAACGAATTAATAACATTTTATTAGATTTGGATAGAGATATGTGGACATATATATCAATGGAATATTTTCGTCAACAAGTGAAAGCTGGAGAAGTTGGTTCTTCTGCAATGCCCCACAAAGTCAATCCAATAGATTTTGAAAATTCCGAAGGTAATATTTGTTTAGCCAATGCTTTGTTTGAAGGTTTATCAGCAAAATTGCCTGTTTCTCGTTTGCAAAGAGACCTAACGGATAGTACAGTAACTCGAAATGTAGGTGTTCCTATTGCACATTCAATTATTGCATTCAATTCTTTGATAAAAGGTTTAAATAAACTTTTATTAAACAATGAAGCGATACACAATGATTTAGAAAACAATTGGGCAGTTGTTGCAGAAGCAATTCAAACAATATTACGCCGAGAAATGTATCCACAACCATACGAAGCATTGAAAAATCTCACTCGAGGGAAAACACATATTACCAAAGAAGTTATACATGAATTTATTGATACGCTAAATGTTGACCAAAATATAAAATTGGAATTAAAAGCGATTACGCCTCACAATTATGTGGGTATTTATAATAAGAAATAGTTTATGGACAATATCAGAAATTTTTGCATTATCGCTCATATAGACCATGGCAAGAGTACGCTTGCTGATAGATTGTTACAGCTTACAGGTTCTGTAAATGAACGTAATTTTCAAGACCAACTTCTTGATGATATGGATTTAGAACGTGAAAAAGGTATTACTATAAAAAGTCATGCTATAGAAATGACGTATAAATACAATAATCAAGAATATATACTCAACCTTATAGATACTCCTGGACATGTGGATTTTTCTTACGAAGTGTCTCGCTCTATTGCCGCTTGCGAAGGAGCAGTATTGGTTGTTGATGCTACACAAGGTATTCAAGCACAAACAATATCAAATTTATATTTAGCAATAGAACAAGACTTGGATATAATTCCTGTTTTAAATAAAATGGATATGCCAAGTGCAATGCCAGAAGAGGTTAAAGACCAAATTGTAGATTTGATAGGTTGTGATAGAGATGAAATTTTAGCAGTAAGTGCCAAAACTGGTGAGGGTGTCGATGAGGTATTAAAAGCAATTGTAGATAGAATTCGACCTCCTAAAGGAGATGTTGACGCCCCACTCCAAGCCTTGATATTTGATTCTGTATTCAATTCATTTAGGGGAATATATGCCTATTTTCGTATTTTTAATGGACAATTGAAAACAGGCGACCATGTAAAATTTGTTGCCTCTGGCAAAGAATATGATGCTGATGAAATTGGGGTTTTAGGATTAAATCCACAGCCAAGAAAAATGTTGCAGGCAGGTGATGTTGGTTATATAATTTCAGGTATCAAAAATGCAAAAGAAGTTAGTGTTGGAGATACTATTACTCATGTGAATAGACCATGTGAAGCCGCAATTGAAGGTTTTTCAGAAGTAAAACCAATGCTTTTTGCAGGAATTTACCCAGTAGATGCTGATGATTATGAAGAATTGCGTTCATCGTTAGAAAAATTACAACTTAACGATGCCTCACTTATCTTTGAACCAGAATCTTCTGCAGCATTAGGTTTTGGTTTTCGTTGTGGATTTTTGGGTCTATTGCACATGGAAATTATTCAAGAAAGATTGGATAGAGAATTTGATATGGACGTTATTACCACAGTTCCTAATGTTTCTTATAAAGTATATACTACTAAAAAAGAAGTTTTAGATGTGCATAATCCGTCAGGGATGCCCCCCTTGAACAACATAAGTCATATTGAAGAACCATATATTTCTGCACAAATTATAACAAAAGCAGAATATATCGGACAAATAATGAAATTGTGTTTAGATAAACGCGGAACGTTAAAATCTCAAGTGTATTTAACAACTAATCGTACAGAACTTACCTTTGATTTACCTTTAGGTGAAATAGTTTTTGATTTTTATGATAAATTGAAAAGTTGTTCCAAAGGTTATGCCTCTTTTGATTATTTTATAAATGGTTATCGAGAAGCCAAATTAGCCAAATTAGATATTTTACTTAATGGAGATTCCGTTGATGCTCTTTCTACTCTTATTCATGTTGACCACGCATACGACTTTGGTCGAAGAATGTGTGAAAAATTAAAAGAATTGATTCCTCGACAACAATTTGACATTGCTATTCAAGCAGCAATAGGTTCTAAAATTATTGCAAGAGAAACAGTCAAAGCGGTTCGCAAAGATGTTACGGCCAAATGTTATGGAGGAGACATTACCCGAAAACGTAAATTGTTGGAAAAACAGAAAAAAGGTAAAAAACGAATGCGACAAATCGGAAATGTAGAAGTTCCACAATCTGCATTTTTAGCTGTTTTAAAAATAGACTAATTTGTAAATGAAAAAAAGGAGATTTTTATTCCTTTTTTTCATTTTTTTATTGTACCTTTGCTTTTTTATAAAACATAAAAAATAGAAATAATATGGTAGATATTTTCACAAGAATAAAAGAAACACCAGGTCCATTGGGACAATATCAGAAATATGCTGATGGTTATTATATGTTTCCCCAACTTACAGGAGAAATTGGTCCAAGAATGACATTCAATGGTAAAGAGATGCTCAATTGGAGTTTAAACAATTATTTGGGGTTAGCCAACCACCCAGAAGTACGTAAAGCAGATGCTGAAGGTGCTAAAGAATTTGGAATGGCTGCTCCTATGGGTGCTCGTATGATGTCAGGAGATACTAAATACCATAAAGAATTAGAATTAAAATTAGCAAATCATGTTGGAAAACCTGCAGGTTATTTAACTAATTTCGGATATCAAGCAATGGTTTCTATTATGGATGCGTTAGTATCTCGTCATGATGTTATTGTGTATGATTCCGATGCACATGCTTGTATTCTTGATGGTTTACGTTTACATATAGGTCGAAGTTTTGTATTTCCTCACAATGATATAGCAAAATTACGTGAAGTATTGTCACGTGCTACCAAATTTGCAGATGAACAAGGTGGTGGTATTTTAGTTGTTACCGAAGGTGTTTTTGGAATGTCAGGAGACCTTGGTAAATTAGACGAAATTGTTGCATTAAAAGACGAATTTAATTTCCGTTTATTGATAGATGATGCTCATGGTTTTGGGACTATGGGAAAAACTGGAGCAGGAACAGCCGAACATTTTAATGTTGCCGATAAAATAGATGTACATTTTGCAACATTTGCCAAAAGTATGGCTGGAATTGGTGCTTTCGTAGCTTCAGATAAAGAAATTATAGATTATCTTCGTTTTAATATGAGGTCTCAAATCTATGCAAAATCTTTACCAATGCCAATGGTTATAGGTGCATTAAAACGTTTAGAATTATTACAAAATTGTCCAGAATTACGTGAAAAACTTTGGACAATTACAAATGCTTTGCAATCTGGTTTGAAAGAAAAAGGATTTAATATCGGTGTTACAAAATCTCCAGTAACTCCTGTGTTTTTGAAATCTTCAAACGAAAATCCAGTCGAAGCAATGGCAGAAGCAACAAACTTGGTTTCCGATTTACGTGAAAATTATGGTTTGTTCTGTTCTATCGTGATTTATCCAGTTGTTCCTAAAGGAACAGTAATGTTACGATTGATTCCAACTGCTGCACATACATTAGAAGATGTAGAATATACTATTAAAGTATTCTGCGAAATTAAAGAAAAATTAGACAAAGGTATATACAATACTGGAGTCATTGTTGATAAACGATTAGTAAAATAATGTACAAACAAAAATACCAACTACGTTGCGTAAAATGTGGATATATAACTCCAAATTTCGCAACGTGGTTTTCTCAAGAACAATGTTGCCCCAAATGTGGTAGCAAACAATCTGATATAGAATATTCTGCAGATTATTCTGCCTTGACATCTTTGTTTGAAGGCTCCCCTATTTCTTTTTGGCATTATTTCGATTTTTTGCCATTGTATGACAAAAAAAATATTATATCTTGTCAAGAAGGGGCTATCCCTTTAGAAAGATGGACATTTTTAGAAGAATATGCTAAAAAGAAAAAAAATGTTGACTGTCAAGTATTTGTATATCGTAATGATTTGAACGGAGGTACCAACACTTTTAAAGATATTGCAGCAAGTATGGCAGCAAGTGTTTTAAAAGAAATTGGCGTAGATAATTATTGTATCCCTTCAACAGGAAATTCGGCAACCGCTTATGGAAAATATTTAGCATTAGCAGGGATTAACGCAGTAATATTTATGCCAGAGAATGCAGAAATAGCCTCTCAAGCAGAAATTTCTTCTTATGGGCAACAAGTTTACAGAGCCCAAGGAGATTACGCCTTTGCAAAAAAAATGGCAGGAGAATTTGCAACTAAACACAAAATTCCAATTTCTGCAGGTAATATAGACCCTATTCGTATCGAATCAAAAAGAACAATGGTTTTTGAATGGTTGCGACAAATAGGCAAAATGCCCGATGTCTATGTGCAAGCAATTAGTGGCGGTACGGGTCCTTTGGCAATAGATAAAGCAGTTCGAGAATTGAAAAAATATCGTTCAGATATTCAACTGCCTAAAATGTTGCTTGTACAAAGTAATAAATGTGACCCAATGGTTCAAGCATGGGAAAATGCTGTGAAAAATAATTTTCCAGATGGATTTGAAAAAGATTATCCTATTATTGATAATCCACAAACGAAAATTTCAATATTAGCTACAGGAAATCCTGGTACCTATCCTATTATTGCAAAATTAGTCCATTCTTGCAATGGTAATTTTTATCGTATCAATGAAGAAAAAACTGTAGATATGGCTCAATTGATTGCATTTGAACGTAAAATACATATTGGTCCTGCTTCAGCAGTTGCTTTCTTAGGATTTTTCAAAGCATTGGATAATAATGAAATACAAAATGGTCAAATTGTACTAATCAATATGGGAGAAGGTATCAAACGTAATCCAAACTTTTTAAATGCTATTGGACATCATATAGTTGATATTGAAGATGTTTCGCAATGCAGAGTTCCCAACATCAATGAAAATGCAGAAGAATTGTGGGAAAATGCAACTAATTGATTGATATTTATTTGATATTCTGATAAAAAAATAAGAAGCATTTTTAGGAGCTTCTTATTTTTTTATTTCCCAATATAAAATTTAGTACCCGAAACAAGACTCGAACTTGCACAATCTAAAGATTACTACACCCTGAATGTAGCGCGTCTACCAATTCCGCCATTCGGGCAGATATGATTACAAAATTAACATTTTTTTCTTACTTTTTTATTAAAAAAAAATTTTTTTTAATCTTTACAATATTTTTTATACTTTTGCGTTTTTAAAACAATTAATAATTTAAAAATATTAGAAATATGAAGTTAGCGTTAGGTCTTATTATGATTTTATTGAACATCTCTTGTTCAAAAGGAAATGGTTCTTTGTTCGGTGCAAATCAACAACAAACAAGTACAGACTATCCATCTGTTAAACACTATTACACTGATGATAGGGACAAAATTGTAATTAATTTTTCTGATTTACCACAAGCAAGTCAGGATTTTATCAAAAAACATTTTGGCGACAAACAAATCGCTATTATCTACAAAGATTTATTTGACGCAGATGTTGATTACGATGTGATTTTTACCGATGGGTCAAGTGTGGATTTTGATAAAAATGGTTTGTGGGAAGAAATAGAAGTAAAAGATTTAGTTGGTGTTCCAGATGCGATAGTTCCCAACAAAATTCTTACTTTTGTTAAACAAAAACACCCTAATAACCATATCAAAGATATAAGTCGTAAATTTCATAAGTATGATGTTGAATTAAATAATTCAATAGAAATTGTTTTCGACAAAAATGGTAATTTTAAACATTACGATGACTAAAAATCCAAATCATTCTAAAAAATCGCCTCAAAAGACGATGAGAGAAATGAAGGGATAAAGTTAATCTAATGCCATTAAAAACGGTGGATTCTCTCTGATTTATTATAAATAGAGAACCTTACACTGAAAAAGGAAGTTAAAAAATATTTTCAATTATGAACTTTATAGGAATCATTGGAGGATTTGCCACATTTTTAATTATTGGAATATTCCATTCTATTGTTATCAAAGCCGAATATTATTTTGGTACGAAATGTTGGTGGTTGTTCCTTGTTGCAGGTATTGTATTTTGTGTATTATCAACTATTATAAAAAATCTTATTGCATCTACAATACTTGGTGTTATTGCATTCTCATCGTTTTGGAGCATATTGGAACTGATACGCCAAAAGGAACGAGTCAAAAAAGGTTGGTTTCCAGAAGGTCCAGGACATAAGAAATAAACACAGAAATGTATAAGCCCGAAAAATAGGTCACACCTCTATTCTTTGGGCTTTTTTTATTGATAGTTGATACGCTGTTCAGACGAAAAAAGACAACTTTTCGTCTGAAAATTTTCTAATTCCTTATTTTGTTCGTATCAGATGAAAACACTGTTAAGTAGTGAGAAAAAAAATCACAGAATTATTTTTTTTGTATTTCAACCATTTTTTAATTTTTTTTTTATATTTTTGTAGTTTGTATTATAAATAAGGATTTTATGTTCTTTGTAAAGATTTATCGATTTTTTAATAAACACAAATTATTGATGTACAGTATTTTATTACTTAGTAGCATTGTATTTGTGTATTTTGGTTTGAAACTACAATACGAAGAAGATTTGTCGAATCTTCTCCCCTCTTCTAAATCCAAAGAAAGTGGATTGGTTTTTGGCAATCTGAAAGTTAAAGACAAGATTTTTATACAAATGCAAGGAGAATCTCCACAAACAATGATTCAATATATAGATGAATTAATGGATTCAATTCTTGTTTATGATGAATATATTGCCAATACATTTTATAAAGTAGATGCAGATTTAGGATTGTCTGCAATTGATTATATATTAGGTCATATTCCAATATTTGTTGACACCTCTCTTTATCATCAATTTGATAGTGCAATTGCTCAAGCCACAACAACAATGGCAGAAAATTATGAGCTAATAATGAATGATGAAAGTGGAACTATTACACAAATGGTATCTACCGACCCACTCAATTTACGACAATTTATATTACCCCAAAAATCAACAAATTTAGGTTATACATTTATTGATGGACACATATTTTCTAAAGATAGTAGCGTCATATTAGCATTTATATCTCCAAATTTTCAATCATTTGATTCAAAATCAGGAAGTAATTTTATACACGATATAAGTACAGCAATAGATAAATTTTCTGAATCACATTCCGATGTTGAAATATTATTACATGGAGCCCCAGTGCGTTCTGCTGGCAATTCCGATGTAATGAAACACGATATATTTTTCACTGTAGGAATAGCATTATTGATTATTTTATTTGTGTTATGCATAAGTTTCCGCAGTGTAAGCATTATCAGTCAACAGATATTTCCAGTTGTTTATGGTACATTCTTTTCATTAGCTTGTATGTATTGGATAAAAGGTTGTATGTCATTAATGTCGTTGGGTATTGGTTCTGTTGTACTTGGAGTTGCCATTAGTTATAGTTTGCATGTTATTATCCATCAAAAATTTACAGGAGATATAGTTCAAATGCTTTTAGATGAAGCAAAACCTGTTTGTTTAGGTTGTATAACCACTATTGGAGCTTTTTTAGGATTGATGTTTACACAAAGTGAATTATTACGCGATTTTGGTTTATTTGCAACCTTTGTTTTAATAGGAAATACATTATATGCTTTGATATTTTTGCCACATTTTCTGAAAAATAAAGAAAAACAAAGCAATAATAAAATTCTTACTTTTGTTGACAAGATAAACCAATATCCATACGACCGTAAACCACTAATTGTTATTTTTGTAATAATGATAATAATTGTCGGAATCATTTTTACGCCAAAAGTAAAATTTGACAATAATTTAAAGCATATTGGTTATGAAAGTGAAAAATTGTTGAAATCAGAAGCCTTGTATGCTGAAAAGAATAACAATGGAGGTATTCAACGTTATTATGCGGCTATCTCCCCTACTCTTGATGAAGCATTGAATGTCAATCAAAAATTATCACATTGTTTAGATTCTTTAAAAAATAAAGGAATTTTAACAAGTTATACACCTATAGTTTCCCAACTTTTTCAATCTCAAGAAACACAAAAACAGAGAATTAATGCTTGGAAAGCATATTGGACCAAAGAGAAAATAAATCAAGCCAATACCGCTATCCATTTGGCAGCCCAAAAATACAATTTAGATGCAAACATATTTATGCCATTTCAGGCTATGGTGGAAATGGATTATGAAACAGGTAATCTTTATCAAGAAGGAATCATTCCAGATGGATTAATATGTAATTTTATCGAAAATTCAAACAACAAATACCTGATATTCAACGCTGTGCAGATGAAAGATAAGTCAAAAGTAATCGTTGATGAAATAATAGAACAACTTCCTCACACTGTTGTTGTTGACCCATTTTATTATACAGGAAATATGATAACACTTATTCATAAAGATTTTAATACCACATTATTAATATCATCGATATTTGTTTTTATCGTATTGTTTTTATCTTTTAAGAATATTGTTATTGCATTAATTGCATTTATGCCAATGTTTTTTAGTTGGTATGTAGTGCAAGGATTTATGGCTCTTTTAGGATTAGAATTTAATTTAATAAATATTATTATCTCAACATTTATTTTTGGAATAGGTGTTGACTATAGTATTTTTGTTGTACAAGGGTTGTTGTCGGGAGCACGAGGCGAAAATCTTCAAATGTTAGATTATCATAAAACAGCAATATTTTTTTCAGCATTTGTACTTATCGTAGTTGTTTTAATTATGCTTGTAGCCACTCACCCTGCTATAAAATCAATAGGCATTAGTACTTTAATAGGAATGGGAGCAACAATTTTGATAACCTATTCATTACAACCTTTGTTATTTAGATGGATTTCAAAAAATGTTTTTTTTAATAAATTTCTAAAAAAATAAAAAATCAATGAAACGAATATTAATAATTATTGCAAGCCTATTGTGTTTGTATTCAATTTCTGGACAAACTATCGAAAGTACATTTCAACACACAAAGTTTATAAAAGCTTCTGGAAAAAATATTACATCAAATGGACATTTGAAGTTTGTATATCCTGCATATTTAGAAATGAAATACAGCGTACCTCAAGGTGATTATTTCATCATAGATGGGAAAAACGTTAAAATTAATATGAATGGTAAAAAAGCAACAGTTGATACTGATAAAAATACAACTATACGTAATCAACGAAATACGCTAATAAATTGTATAACATCAAATTATGAACAAGCTGCTAACGATAATAATGCAAATATTAGCTTATCGGAAAAAAATGGAAACAAAATTATTGTTATTAGTGCAAAAAAAATAGCAACACGCGGATATTCCAAAATTACCATAACTTATCGCAAAGCAGATAATATGCCATTGGAAATAATTTTAGAGGAATTCAATGGGACTATCAATACTTATAAAATGAGTAATATTAAGAAAAAATAATAACTGAGAATATTATAAAACAATGGCATACAAAATATTGAAGAATAAAGAAAACGTGTATGTTCCTAATATGGGGATAGAATATCCTCAAGATGACCCATTTTTTCGTATGTTAAAAGTGGAAGTTGAAGATTCTTCCAAAGGTAAATACCAATTTGATGAAAATTATCCATATTTAGATACATCTCTGAAATATGAAATCAATGATATTTTGGGATTTGTTGTAAAATGGTTTCTTGCAGCAGTATGGAATCGATTGCATTATGGATTAAAAGTTGAAGGCAAAAATAATCTTCAAGAATATCAACAAGATTTAGCAAATGGAGCAATATGTATTTGCAACCATGTATATATATTTGATGCATTATGTGTTTATCAAGCAATTCGTCGTTTTAAAAGATTATGGATTCCTATGTATGCAAAACATTTTAATGGCAAATTAGGTTGGTTTATGCGTTACGCAGGAGGAATACCAATACCAGAAAACAAAGCGGGATTTATAAAATTCAACGAAGCATTCGATGAGTTTAATCGTCGCAAACAATGGATGTTATTTTTTCCTGAATCAGTTCGTTGGAATTGGTACCAACCTATTAGACCATTTAAAAAAGGTGCTTTTTCTATGGCATATAAATATAATGCTCCAATAATTCCTACGGTAATTACATATAGAAAAAGAACATTTTTGTATAAATTATTTGGGAAATCGTCGCTTCCGTGTGTAACAATTCATATAGGCAAACCCATTTTTATTGACAAAACAATACCTAAAAAACAAGAAATTAACCGTTTACGAGATTTATCGCACGAAAGTATGGTTAAAATGGCAGGTATAGAAATTAATCCATGGCCATCTTCTATGGATGATGATAATTAGTCTATGGATAATTGAAAATTTTCATTTTCAACCAATTGAAATGGCATACCAACGATAGAAGCACTTGCTCCGTCTGTATCTAATCTATCTCCTATCATTAAACAATTGTGAATATCTTGCTTTATTTCATTACATAGTATTCTTATTGATTCCTCACAAGGTTTTAATCCACCTAATTCTGGTGCAGAAAAAATAGCATCTACCCAATCAAGATTAAAGTTTAGTGCCGATAATTTATCTTCAACTAATTCATAATCAGAATAAATAACTATTTTTATTCCCTTTTCTTTTAAAGACAAGATAGTATTTTCTACCCAAGGAAAAAGAACATAGTGTTTCTTTAAAATATCAACCATTGTAGGCAGATAATTGTTAAAATACCAATATTTTGCAGTATCTATATCTTCAAAACGAGAAAAGAAATTCAAATAAAAATTATCTTTCGATTCAAAAAAATGCCCTCTTAATTCTTTTTTTATTCTTCTTTCATTTTTTAGATAAGATAATTTACCACAAAATAGTTGAGAAACTATCAGTCTATAAGCAAGATGGGACTTATTGTATAAAGTCCCATCTAAATCAAAAATGACTGCTTGAGGCATCATTTTACCAATTTTTTAAATTTATCATGTCGTTTTTCATCTTGAGACAACAATTGAAGTTTAAATTGTCCATCTCTTGAACCTTCCGCAATCATTGCTGCTTTATATTTTTCAAAAGAATCTCGTTGTAAACGATGAGCAATAGGCATTTCAAGACGTAACGAATCACGTTTTGCGGCATATTCTATATTGGTGTTTTTCAAAATAGTATCAACCGCCGTATTGAAATTATTCATTTGTTCAGTAGAAACTTCATCATCGGTAAACTCATAATAAAAACGATAGCCTTTAATGTTAATATCTAAGAAACCAATTCCAAAAGAAAGTTTAATACCAGTTTCTTCTTCTGCTTGATGTAAAGCATCAATAAACTGACTTTCAGATAATTTTTCTCCAGTTATAGAAACAATACCATCAATTTTACCAATCAAATGTAACTTATAAACATTATTGAATTTCCCCCCTACTTCCAAAAGGTCGTTCATATTGTAACGATACAATCCAGAAAAAGTAGTAACATAAATACAATATCGTTTTCCTGCTTCCAATTCATAAAGTTGATAAAAACGAGGATTTTCCTTACCGATTTCGCTTTCTTCAACAAATTCAAAGTAATTAAGATGAGGGAACAAACATGTATCAATACCTTCATCTACTGCTAAACCAGCAGCACATTCGGAAGCATAATAACTAAATTCGTGCCAATAAGTATGTTCTGGAATATTTTTGGCAACTTCATCTAAATATATACGCGTATTGGCACATTTCCAAGTTGTAATCACTTGAAGATTTGGCCAATAATGTTTTAAAGTAATATCTGTATATTTTTCTTTTAAGGCTCGTAAAGCCGCTGCTCGTTTAGGGTTTGGTTTGAACAAAGGTTCTAACTGTGCACGAATTTCTGGTTCAAGATTAATTTTATCTGTTAGTGTTCCATTTTCTATATCAATTACATAATCATCAAAATATTTATTAAGATTTTTTTGTAATTCAATCATAGTAGATGGATTAACAGATACAATCAACGTTACATCTTGTTCTATTCCCATACGCATCAATACATAATAACGAGCGTTATAATCGGCAATAGAATAAACAATAGCGGGATTTGTATATGTATCCTTCACAAATTTTGGAGTATTCCCTTGTGCAAATCCAGAAACAGAACCAAATACAGTACCATCTGGGGCATAACCTTCAACAGCTTTACCAACAATAGAAAAACTTTTTCCACTAAATACTTTGGGTCTATTTTTAACAAAAAAGTAGAACCATAATTTAGAACGTCTTCCGTAAGTATCTTTAAAATATTTTTCTGTTATTGGAATCCATTTAGGAGAAGCCGTTGTACCAGAAGTTGTTGCATACAATAATGGTTTTCCCGGAAAAAGTACATCAGATTCACCATGTTTATGCCTTTCAATATATGGTTGTAAATCAGTATATTGATTTGTTGGCACTTTTTCTTGAAATCTTCTAAACAATTCTTTGTCAGTTTGTGCTTGTAAAATATAAGCAAAATCATGTTCTTTGCCATAAACCGTATTTTTCGCATAAGTCAATATACTTCTAAGCGTTTTTTGCGTATATTTCTTAGGATTTTTGGTGGCTTTTTTAAACTTAATGTATTCTATTCCGCCAGCAATAGTCAATAAGAAATTCGCTTTACACATACTAACAATTTCCATAATTTCTATTTTAGTTAAACATTATATTAATTACTAATTTTACAATTTTCAATATATACTATAAATATTTGATTAACAGGTTTTCAATAAACGACTATACATTTGAATAGTATTCTGTAATCCATAATAAAGAGCATCACAAATGAGAGCATGTCCGATAGATACTTCTTTTAAATTTGGAATATTTGCATTAAAGAATGCCAAATTTTGTAAATTGAGGTCATGTCCTGCATTAAGTTCTAATCCGACCTCTTCTGCAACTTTAGCAGCAAGCATAAAAGGAACTATAGCCTTTTGTCTATCTTGTTGATACATTGTTGCGTAACTTTCGGTATAAAGTTCTACTCTATCACAAGCACATTTAGCGGCATTTTCCACCATTTTAGTATCTGCATTTACAAAAATAGATGTTCTAATACCTTTTTGTTTAAAAAGAGTAACAATATCTCGTAAAAAGGCTTCATTTTTAATAGTATCCCATCCTGCATTAGAGGTAATTGCGTCTGGGGCATCTGGGACTAAAGTAACTTGTGTTGGTAAAACTCTTAAAACCAAATTGATAAATGCCTCTGAGGGATAACCTTCAATATTAAATTCTGTTGTCAATATTGGTTTCAAATCTATCACATCTTGATAACGAATATGACGCTCATCAGGACGAGGGTGAACTGTAATTCCCTCTGCCCCAAATCGTTCACAATCTTTTGCAACTTGCAACACATCTGGTAAATTATGACCTCTTGCATTACGCAAAGTTGCAATTTTGTTGATATTTACACTTAAACGACAATTCATATAAAATCTTTAAGATTGCAAAGGTATAATTTTTATTAATATGAATTCAACATTCGCTTCAATTTCCTTCAAAACCTATCCTCTATTCTTTTATTAATAATGATTTACAATTTCAAATTTTATCCAAATTTAGAACATTTTGGTGCAAAATGCAGAAAAAAATAAGCTGTTTTTATGCATATTTCTAATAAAAAAAACACAAAGTTTTGTCATAAAAATTGTTTTAATAAAATTATCTACACAGTGTAAATTATTGATTTTTAATTATATAAAACCATATCGAATGATATTCATATAAATATAAGAAAAAAATAAGTAGAAATTCATAAAAAACAAGAAAAAAAATTGTACCTTTGCAATTCAAATTAGAGAAGATTAAAAATATAGAATAATAGCGATGGCAAAGAAGAATAAAGAAGCGAGACAGCAAGTTATATTAGAATGCACAGAGCAAAAAGCAAGTGGAGTTCCAGGAATGTCAAGATATATTACGACAAAAAATCGTAAAAACACTCCTGATAGATTGGAATTAAAAAAATATAACCCATTTTTGAAAAAAGTAACTGTTCATAAAGAAATAAAATAATTAAGATATGGCAAAGAAAGTTGTTGCAACATTAAAAAAATCAACAGGTAAGGATTTTGCAAAGGTTATTCGTATGGAACGTAGTGCCAAAACAGGTGCTTATACTTTCAAAGAAACGATAGTTCCTACCGAACAAGTTAAAGATTTTTTAGCAAAAAAATAATACTAATTATGTTAAATTTGACAAAAACAAGGGCAATAAGCCCTTGTTTTTGTATCAATATAGTAAGTTATGGATATTAATGCATTTAACAAATTGTCTTATGGTGTTTATATTGTCTCTGCAGGCGATAAAGAACATTTAGCAGCATTTGTAGCAACTGCTGTTTTTCAGGTAACGGATTCTCCTAATCAAATAGTTGTTGCTTGCAATAAAAAGAATTATACTACGGAATTTATTCGTAACTTTAAATCATTTGCAATCAGTGTAATAAAACGAAATTATTCCCCAGAAGTAATGGGAAATTTTGGTTTTCATAGTGGAGTATCTTACAATAAATTTGAAAACTACACTCCTATTTTTGGTGAAAATACGGGGTGTCCTATAATTTTAGACGATGCTATTGCTTGGTTTGAATGCAAACTCACATCTGAAGTTGATGTAGGTTCTCATATTATGTTTATTGGAGAAACTATAAATAGTAAAGTCCTTTCTAATAATGATATTCCGCTAACTTATAGTTATTATCATGAGGTAAAAAAAGGGAAACTACCAGCAAATGCCCCTCATGCTAAAATAGTTGAAAATAGTAATAACAATAAAAATAGTAATAGTATGAAATATGTTTGTAAAGTGTGTGGTTATGTTTATGACCCAGAAATTGGCGACCCTGATAGTGGTATAGAACCTGGTACTTCTTTTGAAGATATCCCAGATGATTGGACTTGTCCATTATGTGGTGTTAGCAAAAGCGATTTTGAACCAGAAGTTTAGATTACATATTATAACGAGATAAAAATCAGTAAAATAATGCTAAATAAAAAAGAAATAGCTAAAGGTATCTTTTATGTTGGCGTTAACGACAGACAAAAACAATTATTCGAAAATTATATTCCTATTCCACAAGGTGTTTCGTATAATTCTTATTTGATTATTGACGAAAAAATAACGCTAATAGATACTGTTGATGTAAGTATGTGTGGGACATATATTACCAAGTTGGAAACATTATTAAACGGAAAATCAATTGATTATCTTGTTGTTAATCACATGGAACCCGACCATGCTGGTTCTGTTGGATTATTATGCGAAAGATTTCCTAATATGATTGTTGTAGGTAATCCTAAAACATTTACAATGATAGATGGTTATTTCGATTTAAAAAATCAACGATTAACTGTAAATGAAGGAGATAGTATTTCTTTAGGAGATAGAAAACTAACCTTTTATACGGCTCCAATGGTACATTGGCCAGAAGTAATGGTTGCATACGAAGATAAAGACAAAATTTTATTTTCTGCAGATGCTTTTGGAACATTTGGTACATTAGATGGTTCATTTCTTGATAGTGATTTAAACACTGAACGTTATTGGTCAGAAATGCGTAGATATTATGCTTGTATTGTAGGCAAATTTGGGAAAGCAACACAAAATGCAATCAATAAATTATCTACATTATCAATAAATACAATATGCTCCACTCATGGTCCTGTTTGGCGAAGAGATATTCAACAAGCAATAACCCTTTACGATAAATGGAGTAAATACGAAACTGAAGAAGGTGTTGTAATTGCATACGGAACAATGTATGGTAATACTCAACAATTAGCTGAAGCCTTTGCTGAAGGTGTTGTTGATGGTGGTGTCTCGAATGTTGTCATTCACAATGTTTCTACAACAGATGCTTCTTATATTTTGGCTGATATTTTTAAATATAAAGGAATAGCAATTGGAAGTCCTACTTATATGAATGAAATATATCCAAATATAGAAAGTTTACTAAAAAAAATAGAACATCGAGGAATACCTAATCACATTTATGCTTGCTTTGGTAGTCGTACTTGGGCAGGAGGTAGTGTCAAAATTCTAAACGAATTTGGGCAACGTATGAAATGGGAAATCGTATCTGCACCTATAGATAATTTACAAGGAATCAAGAATTCAGATTATCAAGCAGCATATCAACAAGGCTTGGCAATGGCTAAACAATTAATAGCGGTTCGTTAACAATGAAACGCTTATTTCTTGCCATAGATTACATTGATGATGGGAATATTGCTTCATTGACAAAACATTTACGATTGTCTATGAGCAAATTAGATAAAGTCAATTGGATTGATAGCAATTTATTCCATATTACCCTTAAATTTATTGGAGAAACACCAGAAGATAAAGTTGCTGGAATTATTCATACTATAAATGCTCAAACTTTTAATTTTCAAAAATTCACAGTAGAATTTGACCAATTAAGAATATTTGGCAATAAATATCACCCTCGAATAATTATGCTTGCTTTACAGCCAAACGAAAGAATGACGGCATTACATGCATCTATTAATAAAAAATTGAGAATTAAGAATCAGATTAAACCTGATTTTGGAAATTTTGTTCCTCATCTTACTCTGGCACGTATTCATAGTATTGATGACAAAAAACTATTTTGGAATGCAATCCAAACACATCAAAATCCAATCGTTGCACCGCTAACTATTGATAAAATTGTTCTTTATGAAAGTGTACTTCAAAAAGGTTATCAACCTAAATATGAAGTGATTAAAACTTTTTTATTAAAATAAAAAAGTTATGAGAAACATTTTTCTTATAGGAGGTACCTATTTTATATTTATCTTTAATATTTTTGCACAAAGTAAACCTATAGAAATTGCTTTATCAATTGGTATGCGGGGTGAAATATTGTATAAAACCGATATTGTACACAATTATCGAACCGGACAACAAATATCTGCTCCTGCAATTGGTTTTGGTTTATCTTATTATTTTACCCCAAATTGGACAATCAAAACAGGATTTAGTATCGTAGAACATCAAACTAATTGGAGTATTAAAAATAATACTCAATTTGTAAAAATGAATCAAAAATTATTCTTTTTTGCATTGGAAATTCCAGTTATTGTGCAATATAATCTTTTTACTAAAAATAAACATTGGCATTTTTCTCCTCATATAGGATTGCAATTACTCATTCCTATTAAACAAATAACAGAAGACCGATATTATTATCCAAAAATTGATAATGATTACAATTATAAATATATCATACAATCAAATAATCGTAAATATGGACTATTAATTAATACTGGAATCGCTTGCAAATATCAATTTCAATTTGGTTTAGGAATTGGATTGTCTGTAGATTATCACTTAGGATGTAGCAAAATGAATCAATTAAAATTCACCCAAATAGACAAAAACGATGTACTCAAAACAAGTAAATTATACTATAAAGGTGATTATTGGCAAACTGCTATAAGCATCTCATATATTTGGCATCAAATCTCAGAAAATTAATTGTTAGACATAAAAAACAAATTGAAAAAGGCTGATGAATCTTTATTGTTTTCCAATTGCATTCTAAGTACTGAATTGTTACTCATTTGATTATAATAACAAATATCACTATTAGAAGAAAAATAAGAAATTGTTTTTTGAAAATACGTATTTGATGACAATTTGTTTTGTAAACTATTGATATAAAACACTATATCACTATCATTTTCGGCAAATAGAAATTTATCACCAAGCAATGTATAAACCTGAAATCGAGAAATATTACGATTAATGTTCCAAATTTGAGCAACAAAATTTTCTATATCAATACGTCCAATTTGAAAATCTTTTATAAAAAAAGTATCAAAGTACACAATCGAATTATTATTGAAAAGACTATCTTTTTCCGTAAGTAAAAACAACTCATTTTCAACAGATTCTATATTCCTTGGTTCGCATAATAAATAAGTATGTTTTCTTTTCTCATTACATAATGTAACACATGTAAAAGATTGAGGATAAATATTTTGCATCCAATAAATGGATTCTTTTCCTATGTTAGAAGATTTTTTTAATGAACTATACATATTTTCATTTGCAAAAAATAATTCTCGAACATTAGCAGGAATAATGTCTTGATAAGTTACAAACTTTGATATATTCTGTTGATGAATAGCGTTTTTTACATCTATTATGCCATTGAAAAATAAAATATTAGGATATGATTCGACTTTAATTTTTTTATTAGCAATATGTGTTAATAAATCCAAAATATAACAATGTTTTTGTTCTACAAATGACAATTGAATCAACATCGAAAAAAAATCTTTACTAATATAAACTATTTCCCGCGAAGATTTCCCTATATGTTGATGATTGTATTCAATTTTGTCAATATTTAAATCATTGATAGATAATCGAATAATTGATTTTGTTGTACTAAAACAAAGTACCCCTTGGTAGTAATAAAAGTAAATAGAATTTCCATTGATTTTCTTTTGATAAATAGCAAAATCTTTGTATTTTTCTGTTGTTGGATATTGTTTATCAATTAGAGATAAAATTTTCTTTCTATCCGATTTGTTTATCGGGGTTAGAAAACACATATTATAGTTGTTATTTTCCTGAAACAAAGCAATATAACATTCGGATAATTTATTTTTTAAATAATCATCACCTTTGATTGTTGTAAGAAATGTTTGAATATTATTTTGAATCAATCTATCAAATTTTGTATTCTCCATGGCCCATTTAGAATCAATATCTTCTACTTTCGATAAAGAATTAAAATACAATATAATATGAGCATTTTTAGGTAATATTTGTTCTGGAGATATACTTTCTTGCTTTAAAAAATTGTAGATTAATGCAAGTATTACAATAAGCAAAATTAAAGCAAAAATACTTATTGAAAAGAGAAAGTAAGTTGTTTTATACCAAGTTTTATTCATCAAAAGGCAATTTTAATTGAGGTGGAATAAGTGTAAAAGATTTTCTATGATGAATAGTTGCACCATATTGTCGAATAGCATTTCTATGAATAGCAGTTGGATAGCCTTTATTTTGTTTCCATCCATATTGAGGAAATTGTTTATCAAGTGTTTCCATATAATCATCACGATAAGTTTTCGCTAAAATAGAGGCAGCGGCAATACTTGCATAAGTTGCATCACCATGTACAATACATTTATAAGGTATATTTGTTTGATTTTTAAATCTATTACCGTCAATAAGAATATAATTAGGTTGTATCTTTAAATCCATTACGGCTAAATTCATTCCTTTTATAGAGGCATTTAAAATATTAATTTCATCAATTTCCTCAACAGAAATAAATTGTACAGACCAAGCCAAAGCAGTTTGCTCAATAATTGGTCGCAATTCTCTTCTTTGTTTGTCTGTCAATGCTTTACTATCGTTTAGAAGTTCATTGGAGAAATTTTGAGGTAAGATTACAGATGCAGCACAAACAGGTCCTGCTAAACAACCTCTCCCTGCTTCATCGCAACCCGCTTCTAATAATCCTTGAAAACAATATGGTTTTAACATAATAAATCATCTTGAAAAAAAGATAAATAAGTATTTTTTAGTGCATTATACGAATAATGCTCTTCAACAGTTTTTCGACCATTATTCCCTATTTGCAATCTTAAATTGTCATTATCAATCAATAATGACAATTTTTCAATCCATTGTTCTTCAGTATTTGCTAAAAATCCATTTTTTCCATCATGAATAATCTGTTTATTAACACCTACTGAAGACATCACAACAGGAATACGATATGCCATACATTGTAAACCTTTAAATCCACATTTTCCACGCGTCCACATATCATCAGGCAAAGGCATAATTCCAATATCAAAACTTGACAATTCTTTAGATTCTTCATCTTTATTCCATTTTACATTTACAATAGGCAAATGTTTAATGTTCAAACTAACATCAGCAATAATTTTAAAAAATACCTTATTACCGTATTTCACATATATTTTTTCCAAAATAGGAACAGCCCATTGTAAATGTTTAATTGTTGTAGTACTTCCAATCCAACCGATACAAATTTTGTCTTTTTGTTTTTGATTATCAAATATTTGAACTTCATTTAAATTAACTGTTGTTGGAAAAACTTTTATATTTGAACAGTATTTGGAAGCATAATTCTTTAAATACTCATTTCCAACTATTGCCATTGATACGTGCTGCAAAGTATTATTTACTTTTTGAGGGCGTTTAAAGCAACTCATTTTTTTATTAGCCTCAGAAATATCTAACAAAAAAATGGCATCATCAAAATCTATAAAAACTTTTTTACAACGTTTACAAAATAAACGTTCAAAGATATTACTTCGAGTAAACAATGCTTCTCGATAGATAAAAACTATATCGAATTTTGGGGCACGTAAAACATCTTTTATACGGATAAAAATAGATTTTACCAAAATCAACATTTTACGCAAAATATGTCCTTTTTGGTAAAAGTAATAATCATCATTTTCGTTTAATAAATTTGATATAGTATAATTATATCCATTTTCTTGAAGATAATCGAGATATTGTTCAAAACGAAAACGTTGTCCGGGTGCCCTTCCTTTCCTATGAGCAACTATAAATAATATGTTTTTCATGATACTATAAAATTTGTCCAAATTGCAATAATAAATAACAATATATATAGTATAGTAGGTATTTTATAATTTCGATAATGATTTCTTGCTAAAGTCATTATTATTACAGCAGATATTATAAAATAAGATAACATAAGTCCATTTACATTGTCTATAAAAAGTGCCAAGATAAACAATATTACACAGAGTATCAGTGCGGTATAATATTTTTTTCTTTTAAAAATAGTTACATTCGATGATTTCTTTGCAACAAAAATAAAAGCAATAATATAAACAATACAATAAAACAGAAATAAAGGCCATGTGATTTCTGGTAATAATTTGGTTATTGTAATAGAATTGTGAAAATCAGTACTAATTTTTTCCAGCAAAAATGAGAAAATTTGAGGCGTATCAATAATATATAAATAAGAAGTATAATAAACACCTACTAATAATACGCCAAGTAATGGCATAATTAAATTACGAATGTTCAAAGAATGGTTGATAATAGCAACAAAATAAAATATCAAAATAAAAAATAATAAAGGACTATGCACTAAAGCAATACTGCCAACAAATATTCCAAACAAAAAATTCTGATTTTTTATCTCATCAATATTAAATAATATATTGATTAATAGAAAAATAAATACAAATTGAACAAGCATGACAGAAAATGACAAACTTGTCGGAAAAGCAATAGTGCTTAAAAAATAAAAAATTATAGAATGATAATTTCGCAAAGGAATTAACGAATGTTGTAAGAGTATAAAATTTAGAATTGCAGCATTTAATATCAACAAAACTAATGTAAACACTTTAATACCAATAGCCAAAAGTTTTGATGAATTAGAAATTTGAACAATGAAAGAGAAATCATTATTGTCTGATTTGAAAAAGATAATGTAAGCACAAATACTTAATAAACAAGCAATATAGATGTTTTGCAACCAAACCTTATTTTTAGTATTAACAGGAGTACTATACATATTACCTATTCAAATTAAGTGTAACCATATCACCAACAACTTTCAAATGTGCTTTTGTTCCTAAAATAATGGCTCGATTATCAGCAATATGTCCAGCAGGAAAATTAAAACATATAGGATAATTATATTCCGCTACATGTTCAAGAATAATTTCGTATGCGGATTTTCCAAATGGAATAGTATTATCATGCATGTCACTCATTCCTCCGACAATCAACCCACTTAAATGTGCTAATTTGCCACTTCTTTTTAAATTAAGCATCATTCTATCAATATGATATAAATATTCATCTAAATCTTCGATAAATAAGATTTTATCTTTGGTATCAATATCCGAAGAAGAACCATTGATGGCGTATAATATCGACAAATTTCCTCCAATAATTTCGGCGATACACTCCCCTTTCCGATTAAATTCGTACGGTTCTATTTGGTAATCAATAGAACCAGTTGTTAATATTTGCATTGTTGTTTGGACGGATGTTTCATTCCAATTCGTATCTGTAATGTTGATAGGCATAGTACAATGTAAAGATGGCAAATGTAAATGATTGTTTACAAAACTATGTAAAACAGTTACATCACTATAACCACATATCCATTTAGGGAATTGAATAAATTTAGAAAAATCCAATTTATCAATTATTCGCATAGTACCATATCCTCCTCTCGCAGCCCATATTGCTTTAATAGAAGGATTATCTAAGGCTGATTGTAAATCTTTAATTCGTTGATTGTCTGTTCCTGAAAATTGATTATATTCACCAAAAAGTAAATCGGAATAAACAACCTCAAATCCATTACTTTCTAACAAATTTATAGTAGGGTTCAACTCTTGTAAGGATATTTTCCGAGCAGGAGCAACAATTTGAATTTTATCACGAGGATATAATAATTCCATACTATCCAACACAGACTCCAGATTTAACTAAATCAGAAGGAGATATTAAAACCAATCGACCATCAGCATCTTCAGCCGATAAAATCATACCTTCACTATCAACACCTTTCAGTTTTTTAGGAGCAAAATTAGCAATAAAACACACTTGTCGTCCTACCAATTTTTCAGGTTCAGTATAAAATTTTGCTATCCCACTAACAATCGTACGTTGCTTTTCACCATCGTCAATAAGAAATTGCAATAATTTATCTGCTTTGGGCACTTTTTTACACTCTAAAACTGTCCCTACCCGAATATCAATTTTTCCAAAATCGTCAAATGAGCATATTGGTTTAATCGGTTTTGGAGAATATTGATTTAATTTATTTTGTTCTTTGCTTTGTTCTAATTTTTGAATTTGTTGATTTATTTGTTCATCTTCAATTTTATCAAACAATAAAACCACCTCTCCGATTTGGTGTCCTTGAGGTAATATATTTTCGTTACCTGCTTGTTGCCAATTAAGTTCTGGCATTTTCAACATTGTTCTTAATTTAGCAGCAGTAAATGGCAAAAATGGTTCACATAAAACCGCTAAATTTCCAGCAATTTGTAAAACAAGATTCATGACAGTTTTTACACGTTCTGGATTAGTTTTTACTTCTTTCCAAGGTTCGTTATCGGTAAGGTATTTATTGCCTAAACGAGCTAAATTCATCATTTCTGTCAAAGCATCTCTAAAATGATATTTTTCAATGTAGGTACCAATATTTTTTGGATATTGTTTCAATTGTTCAATTAATTCTTTGTCTATTGTTGTAATTTCACCTTTTTCAGGAACAACACCTTGATAGAATTTGTGAGTTAAAACCACACTTCTATTGATAAAATTTCCAAAAATTGATAATAATTCGCTATTATTTTTGGTTTGGAAATCTTTCCAAGTAAAATCATTATCTTTGGTTTCAGGAGCATTAGTTGTCAGTACATAACGAAGCACATCTTGTTTTCCTTTAAAATCTTGTAGATATTCGTGCAACCACACTGCCCAATTTCTTGAAGTTGAAATTTTATCATTTTCTAAATTCATAAATTCATTGGCAGGAACATTTTCTGGTAAAATATACGACCCTTCTGCTTTAAGCATTACTGGAAATATAATACAATGAAATACAATATTATCTTTTCCAATAAAATGTACCAATTTACTATCATTTTCTTTCCAATAAGGTTCCCAATTTTTTCCATGTTGAGTAGCCCAAATCTTTGAAGCAGATAAATAACCTATTGGGGCATCAAACCAGACATACAATACTTTACCTTCTGCATTTTCGATAGGTAATTTTACCCCCCAATCCAAATCTCGAGTTACCGCTCTTGGTTGCAATCCCATTTCTATCCAAGATTTACATTGTCCATAAACAGTTGAACGCCAATCTGATTTATGACTATCTAAAATCCAAGTACGCAAGAAATCTTCATATTCGTTGAGCGGTAAAAACCAATGTTTAGTTTCTTTTTTTACTGGAACAGAGCCACTTAAAGTAGATTTAGGATTAATTAAATCTGTAGCATTCAAACTTGCACCACAAGATTCACATTGGTCTCCATAGGCTTTTTCGTTACCACAATGAGGACAAGTTCCTATGATATATCTATCTGCTAAGAATTTTTCTGCTTGTTCATCATAGTATTGTTCGCTTGTTTTTTCAATAAATTTTCCTGCATCATACATTTTTTTAAAGAAAGCAGCCGCCATTTGATGATGTTCGGGAGCAGAAGTACGAGAATAAATATCAAAACTAATACCAAATTCTTCAAACGATTGTTTGATAATATTGTGATACCTATCCACAATATCTTGAGGGGAAACGCCTTCTTTCCATGCTTTTATTGTAATTGGCACACCATGTTCATCACTTCCACCAATAAAAAGAACATCTTGATTATTGAGACGCAAATATCTTGCATAAATATCTGCAGGAACATAAACACCAGCCAAATGTCCAATATGAATAGGACCATTTGCATAAGGCAAAGCCGAGGTTATCGTATATCTTTTGTATTTGTTTTCTGTATAAAGCATTGTATTTATTATTAAAATTTACTAAAAATTCACTTTTTCTTTCAATGATTGAAATCCATCGCCAAGTGTTTCACTTGAATCTATTACCGATATAAAAGCATTTGGGTCAATTTCATGTACGTATGTTTGCAACATTATCAATTCTTTTCTATCAACAACGGTATAAATTATTTTTTTAGGAGCACCATTATACATTCCTTCTCCATTTATATAAGTGCCACCACGTCCCATTTCGTGTATAATTTTTTCACGTATTTGTTCATAATGTTCTGATATGATATAAACAGTTTTATCTGTACGAACTCCCTCTACCATTACATCTATAATTTTTCCTGTAATAAATATTACTACCCAAGAATACAATGGAATACGCCAATCTTTGAATGCGATTAAGCCTACAAGAACAACAATTGCATCAACAAATATAAGCAACGTTCCAATTTGTATTCGGGTATATTTGTTCAATATCATTGCAATAATATCGGTACCACCAGAAGTCGCTCGCGATTTAAATACCAATGACAAACCAACACCCATTAACGCACCTCCAAACAAAGAAGCAAGAAAATAATCATCGGCAACTAATGGTTCGTAACCATAAAAAGATTCTAACATTGTAGTAAAAACAGATAAAGAAAGAATACCAACCAGCGTTTTTAAACCAAATCTCTTTCCTAATATTAAAGTTCCAATTATAAATAAAGGAATATCAAGACAAAGAGCAAAAATACCTATTGGCAATAAATCTGTTAAATAATGTAAAGTAATCGCTACTCCATATACACCTCCAGGAACTAATTTAAATGGAGATATAAATACAACAAAGGCTACCGCCATAATAAAGCAACCTAATAGTATTAACAAGTATTCATATACTATTTGTTGCCATTTCTTTTTTTCTAAATATACAAATCTCATTAAATATCAATATATTATAATATTTTATACTATTTTTTACTAAAAATGCAAAGATACACTTTTTTAGGTATAATATACTGACTTTTATGTTTATATAAAAAATTATTGTGGATAGTACTCTTCAAAAGTTCTATCTTCATAAAAGAATACAATTTTGTGAATACGCTTTATTGGCTTTTCTTTGTTATTTTCAATCGTTATATCTGATTTTTCTTCAATATTCGATTCTCCTTGAGATAAGATACCTAAATTTGTACTAATATTTGTCGGTATTTCTTCCTCTTGCTCAATATTTTCATTCTCGATTTTTTCTTCAGAAAATTGCAATGATGAATTTTCATATTCTTCAAAATCGGGTTCGTTAGCTACAGGTTGTACTATTTCCTTTACAATTTTACGATACATTTCTCCATTTCCTGATAACAACCATAGCGGATTAAGTTCTGGATATGTTTGGAAAATACGTGCAAGAACTCTATCGGTTATATTATTTCTACCACTAAAGATATGACTTATCACAGGACGACCGACTTCTATAGAATCTGCCAATTGTGATTTACTGATTTTTTTATCTTCCAAAAACAAAGACAAGCGTTCTACTACTTTATCCATAAAATTACAAATTTACATTTTTGCAAAGATACAATAAAATTTTACAATACACAATGTAAACTCGCTAATTTTATAAACAACTTACATAAATTTACAAATATTATTTAAAGTATATATTTAATAAATGTATGATAATACGTTGTAATACAACATATTTATATGATTTATAATATTTAACATTATTTACATGAAATTTACAAAATATAATTAAAGTATTTTGTAAATATAGTATTATAAAATATTGCTGTACAGTATTTTAATATTATTTTTGATTTACATACATGAATATTTTGTATAATTGCGGAGTGTTTCTATCTATAAATTTGCACAATTTACATTGTTTACTACTTTAATTTTGTAAATTTATAAAAATTTACAAATAATTTACACAAGAATTTACATCTAAATTAATTCTTTATCCATACATATAGAAATAAAATCTACTCTCCTATTTCTTGTATTGTATTTTTTAGTATCTTTGCCAAAAAAGCAAATGAAATTATTAGCAGATAGCGGAGCAACAGGAACAGATTGGGCATTATTGGGAAAGAATAAAAAGGTAATATCTTTATTTCGTACCAAAGGAATGAATGTCAATTATTTATCTGAACAAGATATTGAAGAGATAATCACAAAAGATATACTACCCCATTTATCAAATATAGATTGTAGTCAAATTTCATCAATTCATTTTTATGGCTCTGGGTGTTCAACTGCAACAAAACAATCAATGGTAAAGAAAAAATTACAATTGATAAGTCCAAATGCTGCCATTTTTCCCGACCATGATATGCTTGGAGCAGCAATATCGATTTCTGGCAAGGATATGGGAATGGTCGGAATACTCGGAACAGGCTCTAACACATGTTTTTATGATGGAAAAATAGTCAAAAAAAATATACTTTCTTTAGGTTATCTTTTAGGCGATGAAGGAAGTGGTACCTATATGGGAATGCAATTATTGCGTCAATATCTGAAAGGATTATTTCCAAAAGATTTGGAGACTATTTTTAAAGATAAATTTCATAAAGAAAAATCAGAAATTGTTGCAGAAATGTATGCTGCCCCTAAAGCTGGTGCTTACTTTGCTTCCTACTCCTATTTTATTGTAGAAAACAAAAATCATTTGTATATTCAGAACTTAATTAAAGACGCTTTTAGAACCTATTTTAAAGAACAAGTATTGCATTTTGAAGAAGCAAAACAGTTCCCTATCGGTTTTGTTGGCTCTATTGCTTATCTTCTTGAAAATGAATTGATAAGTGTCGCTTCTGAATTTAATATGACTATTGGAAATATTATTAAAAACCCTATTGAGGGATTAATTTCTTATTATCAAAAATATGAATAAAGGTTTACTGACTTTGTTGTTATTATTTGTAGCAAATACGTTTATGACAATTGCTTGGTATGGGCATTTAAAATTTACTAATGCCGAAAATGGAAGAACTTTTCCTTTAATTGTCTTTATTTTAATTAGTTGGGGTATTGCATTTATTGAATATTGCTTTCAGATTCCTGCAAATCGTATTGGTTTTGATGGTAATGGTGGTCCTTTTTCTTTGTTGCAACTAAAAGTAATTCAGGAGGTTATATCATTGTGTGTATTTGTTGGATTTTCTTTAATCGTTTTCCGTAACGAACAAATCCGTTGGAATCATCTTGCCGCATTTATTTGCATTATATTGGCTGTATATTTCGTTTTTAGAAAATAGACTATAAAACAATAATTTAGACAAATTCTATTCTGCATTCGGTTTGTACGAAAATTCATCTTTCAAGATAGTATAATTCTATGTTCTGCGAATAAATTGTATGAATTTTTGTGGTGTCATAGTCTTTTCTTTTTTAATTAATATCCAAATATTTTGGCTTCATCTTTTCCTGGGTTTTCTGACAGGTTGTTGTATGCTTCTTCATTAAATATCGATGTGTTCTCAAATACTGTTTGATACTCTTGTTTCAGCCAATCATTAATCCATAAATTAACTGTAGCATTAGCCGCTACTTTACATAAAGACTCATCAGAATCCTTTTCTCTTTCTCTATCAGTTTTTATAGTTAATCGCTGAAACCACACTTTCCAATATCCTACGTTAGGTTTATTGTCGAATTTCTTTTCTATTAGTTTATATATGTCTTCAACTGCTAATTTATCAGGTTCAATTGAAAGTATTTTTCCTATACAAACGACAACTAATGAATATACTCTTGGATTATTGTAGGCAATGTCAACTAAAATACTAATAAGAACTTTCGATGAATCATTTTTTAGAATATTCAATGGATAGACTCTGTCAAGGAATTTGTTTAATGCTCTCGAAACACTTCCTGTGTTTGGATGCTTCTCTGCTAAAGAATGTATCAATAAAAGATGATTTTGCAACGTCTTTTCTCCGTGTTTCGCTTCGTTCCAATACAATTTGTCGGGCTTGATGACATCTCGGATTATATTATTAGACACAAAGGTTTTTTGTGTATTTAGCCTCAGATTAAGTTCTGATAGTATTTCGGATAATACTTTCGCTATTTTTACTGCATCTTCTTGTGTTTTGGCAAAAATTCTATAGTCATCACGATAACGAAGTATTTGATAATCTCCGACGATTTCTTCTGTTTTCCCAACTTGTTGCTCATTTTCGTCGATTTCAAAACCATTCAATCTGTATGACAACAGCATATCAGCATATCCCAGAACCATTTCAGCGATAAAATCCATCAAAACACTTCCTTGTGGTATGCCATTTGATTGTCTATAAGACATAGCCCGAATCAAATCATCAATAATACAACCACACAATTTAGGTTTTTGTTTATTATCCTCTCTTGCTGCTTTCTTTCCGTGTAATGCCCAACCTATTGAATGGGTATAAATCGAACCATAACAGTCTGTTATATCTGTAATCAAGACACAATTATACTTTAATGCAAGTTCAATAGATTGTTGTTCTATCTCTTTCCACCAATTTATTATACTTTGTGCGGAATCTTTTTTTATTTGGCTATTACTTTCTTCTGTAAGAAGAGGTAAACTATAGCATTTTATTTTTTCGTTTTCTTGGAATTTTTTGAATCGTGATGTAATCACCGCCCAGTTTTCTTCTTCTGTGATTCGATTCACCAAACATACATATATGGCGGGATTGATAATTTGCATTGGCCTCCACGCAAAATTACCATCCTTATTTGTAAGGAACTTATAGTTTACACCTTCGTAATCTTTAGGGGTGTCTTTAGTGTCTTTTTTACTATCTGGTTTGTCTTGGACAATTTCGTATAGTGTTTTTCGTCCAATTTTCTTATCAAGACAGTTCAATAATGGCTGAAAATCGAAGTATTTAGGTAAATCAATAGTACAGTATTTACTTGCCTGTAAAAAGTAATTACAGGCTTCTTCATTAGTAATATCAAGAATAGTCTGTTTTATCATATCTATTTATTAATCATTCATTTATCGTTTTCCAAAACGTTTTCCAATTCCTCGATGGAAGGAAGCGAGGATTTGAATTGTTCTGGTATCAGTTTGGAAAGTTGGTATGCCGAAACACCAATTGGCTGTGCCGATGATTCCAAAGCATATTGGGCTTCCACATTGTCTTTATACTTGCAAACTAAAAGTCCGATGGTGGGGTTGTCGTGTTCACCTTTCAATTGATGATTTACAGCAACTATGTAGCCGCCGAGTTGTCCCACATTTGAAAAATCAAACTTTTCAACTTTCACTTCTAACACCACGTAACAATGAAGTTTGATGTTGTAAAACAGCATATCAATAAATTTTTCTGTTTTACCAACTTCAATGCGAACTTCTCTGCCTACAAAAGCGAATCCATTGCCCAATTCGAGCAGGAACTTTTGAATGTTGTCCATTAGAGCATCTTTGAGTTCTTTCTCTGAATATTGTAGCGAGAGCGTAAAAAAGTCGAAACAATATGGATCTTTGGTCATTTGCTGTGCCAAGTCGCTGTCTGGTGCTGGCAATGCTGCTTTGAAATTTGTTATCGCCTTGCCTTCACGTTCGTATAGGTCGGTATCAAGGAAGTTGAGCAGCACTGCCCTGCTCCAATTATTCTCTCTGGTTTTCTGCACGAAGAATAACGCCTTTTGCGGATTCCCCTTGCATTTGTCGATAATGCGGCGGTGATGGTCCCACGGGATAGAAAACAATTCTTCCGCAACTTGCGGAATTATTGGGCGATTGAAATTGTCCGCAACCTGCGGACGAATTTGCGATGTGGATTCGTCAACAACTTGTTGACAAATTGAGTGTGATTTAGAATCATCCGCAACTTGCGGACGATTTTCAAGTAAAGGCGAGTATAACTCATAAAAATACTTGAAGTACTTTATATTAGTCGGTGAAAAGCCTTTTGCATCAGGCAGTTCGCGTTGCAAATCTGAACTAAGGCGGTTGAAGAATCCACTGCCATACGTGTTTTCCATCTTCCGTTCAACAATATCATGCCCAAGCAACCAATAGAACTGCAACATCTCAGAATTGACCTTCACCGCTGCCTTAATCTGGCTATGGCGGTAGCGTCCTCTGATTTCGTTAATCCATTGTTTATAATCTTTGTCTATGACGGCAATATTTTTCATTACAATCTTAATTTGAGTTCAACAATGATTTCACATCGACATTCAAAACCTTTGCAATGTCAAACAATTTTTCGACTGTCGCCATTGATGATAGTATGTTGAGTTTCTGTCATTAGCTACTTTTGTTTATTTCAAGATTATTTTTGCAAAAATACGAAGAATTATTGAAATATCAATGGTTTAAGGCTATATTTTTTTTCAACAAAGCAGGCGAAGAAAAAAATATAGGGAGTGACGGAGTTCGGAAGTTTATTGTTTTGTGGTAATGGCATAAGTAATCGTTATTTGTTTGATAGTGAGCTATTGTTCGGTTTTATTTCTCATTGTCAATTGTTTCACTTCGTCTATCTCTTTAATAAGTTGTTCGGTTGTTGGTAAGTATAGTTTGTATTCAGTGGCAAGGATTGTCTTGTTGTCTTCTGGCAGAGCCATTTTTACGACCGTGTCGTTTTTGCTTGTGCAAAGCAAGATACCTATTGTTGGATTTTCATCGGGCAATTTTTCGGTGCGATCGTAGTAATTGACATACATTTGCAACTGTCCTAAATCCTTGTGTGTAAGTTTGTCCGTTTTGAGTTCTACAACAACGAAACATCTTAGCAATCTGTTATAGAATACAAGGTCTACGAAAAACTCATCGTCTTCCAACAGAATGCGTTTTTGCCGTGCCACAAACGAAAAACCTTTCCCCATTTCGAGCAAGAAATCGGCGATATGTGAGATGATAGAGCTTTCCAAATCCTTCTCGTAATAGGTGGGATTACGCTTCAATCCCAAGAACTCCAACACCATAGGGTCTTTGATAATTTCTTGTAGCGTTTCTGGAATGCGTTCTTTTCGGGCAACGGCGAGCACTGCCTCTTTATCGTTGCTGATTAGCAGCCGCTCGTATAGTTGGCTGTTAATCTGGCGTTCTGTCTCGCGTGCTGTCCACGCATTGTTGACTGATTCCAACTCGTAATACTCACGTTTGTCTGGGTCATCAATTTGAATTAGAAGACGATACTGCGTCCAATTTAATTGCGAACGCACTGCGTTCGCAATTGGATAAAGACGGTAAAATTGTCGACAAAATTCCAACTGACGTTTTGAAAATCCGCTACCATACTCTGCTTCCAACCTGTCGGCAAGAGTTTTGACAATGTACGCTCCATAGTCGGCACGCTCTTTGCCGTGCTGTTCCTCCTCAAAGATTCTGCGACCTAAGTTCCAATACATCTGCACACGACAAAAGTCAACGCTACGTACTGCATTGGCACGGGCAGTTTCTATTATTTTCCTCGCATCATCTATCAGATGAGTATTATTTGTTTTGTATAGTTCAGTATTCATTGCTTCTTTTTATTGTTCAGTATCTCTAACAACGCACATACATCAACACCCTATACTTTAACAATGTCGAAAGCAGTTCGACGGTGGGCTGATTGACGTTATGCCCCCATTTGGAGATGGTGTTTCTATTTTTCCCAACTGTAAAGCCAGCCACTTGTTAGTCTTGTTTTGCTCAGCAAGTACGACTTTCAGTCGGTTCTTGTTTGGATGTTCATCTATTAGTTGCATTTCAATACATTTTATAACTTTGCAAAGATACGAAAAATATCAATATCAAGATAATTTTTCAAGTCAAATTTATATTTTCCATAATTATAGAGATAGTAAAAGATTTTTTTAGTATTTTTGCAGATGTAAAATAATAGAAATACAACAAAAATTGCCACAAAAAAAAAGAAGCAAAAAATTCTTAAATGAATAATTTAAATAAATATATCATTATCAAAACATTAGGTTGTAAACTTAATTTTTCGGAAAGTGCAACTATAGAGCAAAAATTCATAGAAAAAGGTTTTGTCTGTGGGAATAATGAGGAATTGGCAGATGCCTACATTATAAATACATGTGCCGTAACAGAAACCGCCGAAAAAAAATGTAAACAACTGATACGTCATATCAAAGATGTAAATCCTCATTGTATTATTGCTCTAATCGGTTGTTTTAGTGCATTAAAACAATGCCAAAGTTTAAAAGATGATGTAGATATTATTTTAGGCAATCACAACAAATTGACAATAGTAGAAGAAATCCATAAATTACTAATTAATAATAAAATAAATGCATCTTTAGATGTAAATTTAGATACATTTTTTTCTTCTTATTCTATTCATGAACGCACTCGTTCTTTTCTAAAAATACAAGATGGCTGTGATTATCATTGTAGTTATTGTACTGTTTGCATTGCCCGAGGAAAAAGTCGTAGCGATTCGGTTGAAAACATTATAAAAAACGCACAAGACATTATAAATCATGGCATTACTGAAATTATATTATCAGGAGTAAACATTGGAGATTTTAAAACATCAAAAGGAGAAGATTTTGAATATTTGCTACGCACGTTAGAACAACTTGAAGGATTGCAAAGAATCCGTATATCCTCAATAGAACCTAATTTGTTGACGGATAATATTATAGAAATGGTACAAAAAAGTAATATCATACTCCCCCATTTTCACATACCATTGCAATCGGGCAACAACCGTATATTAAAATTAATGAGAAGACGTTATCCTAAAGAGTTGTTTGCCGAAAAAGTCAATAAAATCCGTAGTAGTATTCCTCATGCCTGCATTGCAGCAGATGTTATTGTAGGCTTTCCCTCAGAAACTGATAAAGATTTTGAAGAAACTTATCAATTTTTGGAATCATTGTCTGTGAATATGTTACATGTTTTCCCATATTCCCAACGCCCGAATACACCAGCGGCAACAATGGACCTACAATGTTCACCAAACATTAAAAACAAACGAACCAAAGCACTTATCGAATTATCGAACAATAAGAAAAAAGCATTTTACCAACTCAATAAAGGAAAAATTTATCCAGTATTGATAGAACATAAGGTTGAAAATAATTATTTATATGGATTTACTCCCAATTATATAAAAGTTAAAATTGCAAATCAACCCGAATATATAGGGAAAATCATCAAAGTAGAACTCGTTGATATTGATAAAGATAATATATATACAACAAAAATAATCAAATAGAATAAGTTATGAAGAAGGAAGAACCGGGTATAGTATGTACAATTACCAAATTGACAGAGATAACAGGAAATATTATTACCGAAAATGATATTCGGATAGATGGTCAAATAAAAGGAAATATTGTATCTCATTCGAGAGTTGTAGTAGGTAAAGCAGGCAATATCGAAGGTAATATCGAATGTGCCAATTGTGACATTTGGGGCGTAGTCAAAGGAAATGTTACAGTAAAAGAAGTGCTTACCTTAAAAGAAACTGCAAATTTAGTCGGAGATATGAAAACAAATAAACTTGTTATCGAACAAAATGCTACATTTTTAGGCAATTGTACAATGACTCAAGAAGATATAGGAAATGGAGAAACCAAAGAATAAATCTGTGTACAATTGGGCAAAATATTCCACGTTGGCAATTCAAATGGTAATTATCATTTGTTTATGTGCATTTTTAGGAGTAAAATGTGATAGTTGGTTACAAACAAATTTTCCAATCTTTACATTTTTGCTTTCAATTTTAGGAATAATAGCCGCAATATACATAGCAATAAAAGATTTTTTAATAAAAAATAAAAGAAATCGCAATAAAACGAAATGAATTTTGTATCTTTGCAAATTAAAAAAATAGATTATGTTTAAAAAAATATATGGGAAATATTTAAAAAATGTATTAATATTCAGTATAATAATAATTATTATATATGTGATATTACGATTTATAGCACCCGCAATAGTATCAACAAATCTTCCATTTTTGATAACAGCATTTCTATTGATAAACTCAATAGTACATTATTTTATAGTCAAAACCGATGTGGAACGACTTGAATTTAAACCTAATGAACACGCGACACCAGAAGAACAAAAATTGGCGTTTAGTAAAATAGAAAGTCGATTTATCACTCGCTATTTTTTAATCACAACGATAAAGATTTTAGGATTTTTGCTAATGCTTGGCTTATATGCCTATTTCAATCGTTCTGATTTTCTATTATTTGCAATAAATTTTTTAGTATTATATGTACTTTATAGTTTATTTGAAATTTTGTATTTGAAAAAACCAGTTGTAGGAAAATAAGATAATATTTATAATAATAAACAAATAAAAATTATGCCAAAAATATCAGACAAAGGCAATTTAATGCCATCATCACCAATTAGAAAATTAGTTCCATTTTCTGATGCAGCCAAACAAAGAGGAATAAAAGTATATCATCTCAATATCGGACAACCAGATATAGAAACCCCTCAAGGAGCATTGAAAAAACTTCAAAACACAGATATAAAAGTATTAGCATACTCTCATTCTGCAGGTATTTTATCATTTCGTAAAAAATTAGTAGAATATTATAAACGTTTCGATATAAACGTTACCGAAGACGAAATCATTGTTACCAATGGAGGTTCAGAAGCTATTTTATTTGCTTTCAATACTTGTTTATCTCCCAGCGATGAAGTAATTATTCCAGAACCATTTTATGCAAATTATAATGGTTTTGCCGTTACCGCTGGCGTTTCTGTAAAACCAATAGTATCAACTATTGATAATGGTTTTGCTCTTCCTCCAATTGAAGAATTTGAAAAAGCAATCACGCCAAAAACTAAAGCGATAATGATTTGCAACCCCAACAATCCTACAGGATACTTATACTCGCAAAAAGAATTAGAAACTTTAGCTGAAATAGTAAAAAAATACGATTTGTTCTTATTTTCCGATGAAGTTTATCGTGAATTTGCATACGATAACGAAAAAGTATTCTCTGCAATGAACTTAAAAGAAATAGAACAAAATGTAATACTATTAGATTCTGTATCAAAACGTTATAGTGCGTGTGGTGCTCGTATAGGTATGTTTATCACTCACAACAAAGAAGTATATAACACCGCAATGAAATTTGCTCAAGCAAGATTAAGTCCACCTTCTTTTGGACAAATATTTTCCGAAGCAGCAATAGACACACCTCAAGAATACTTTGATGCTGTATTAAACGAATATGTCGCTCGTAGAAATGTTGTTGTTGAAAGTGTAAACAATATTGAAGGTTGTTTCTGTCCTACTCCTAAAGGGGCGTTTTATGCCGTTGCTCGTTTACCAATTGATGATTCTGACAAATTCTGCAAATGGTTGTTAGAAGATTTCAATTACAATGGTGAAACTGTAATGGTTGCTCCTGCTACTGGATTTTATTCTATAAAAGGAAAAGGTACAAATGAAATAAGAATTAGTTACTGTTTGAATGTCAACGATATGAAAGCAGCAATGAAATGTTTAGAAGAAGCCTTGAAAGTATATCCAGGAAGGACTAACAAGTAAAAACCAACATTATTATATATAGTCATTAAAAGAGAGGGAGTTTTCTCTCTCTTTTAATATTTCATATTTAATACGTTGTTTAACAATACGTTAAATACATTTCATCAAAAGAATAGGTAAATTTTAATTTTGCGAACAATATTTTTTTATTAAAAAAGATTTATGTTTTAAATAAAAATGTTATTTTTGTAAATGTATAAATAAATTATGATGAAATTTTTAAGCAAATTAATATTAGTTACAATTTGTATTGTTACATCTATAAATATAGTTGAAGCACAGCGATTTAAAGGAGAAATCATGGCTGGGGTAAACTTCAATCAAATAGATGGAGATATGGTTGTTGGTTATAAACATATTGGAGCAAAGGCAGGTATTGGAGCCATGCTCCCTTTTAGTTGGAAAAAGTACAACACCGAAAAGCCTTGGGCTTTAAGTATGGAAATATTGTACAATGGAAAAGGTGCTCGAGAAAGAAATTTCAACTATCTGTTAGACTCTTCAAGTAGCAACTTTTTTGACGGAAAATTTAAATACAAAATGAATTTAGACTATATCTCTATTCCTATTATGTTACAATATTACGATAAAAATACTTGGGCAATAGGTGTAGGACTTCAATATAGTCGTTTGGTAAATTCAAAAGAAATAGAATACGATATTCTACAAACATACGATACAATCCCCCCTGTAAAACCCAACGATTTATTGGTATTTGTAGATGTGCGTTATCGTATTTGGCAACAACTAAAAATTGGTTTTCGATTTGAATATTCAATTATATCAATGCGAACAAGACATTTTCAAGCAACCACTTATTACGATGAACAAACTCGAAAACAACGTAACAATTCCCTATCTTTGTATCTAGTATATATGCTCAATGAAGCAAAAATAGAAAAAAAGAAAGAAGAAAAGAAAAAATTAGATAGAACTTATTATTATTAGTTGCATCATGAAAATACTTCTCATACGTTTGAGTAGCATTGGAGATATTGTTCTTACTACACCTATAATTAGATGCATAAAAAAGGCGAATCAAGATGTTGAATTACATTATTTATGTAAACCTCAATATGTTGATTTATTAAACAAAAATCCTTTCATAGATAAAATTCATTGCTACAATAATCAAAATTCTTCAGAAGAATTAAAAACAGAAAACTTTGATTATATTATTGATTTACAAAATAATCATCGTTCTAATAAATTGTGTAGGCAACTAAAAAAAATATGTAAACATCTTAACAAAATTAATTTCAGAAAATTCTTGCTTGTCGGTTTTAAAATTGACATAATGCCTGATAAACACATTGTTGATAGGTATTTCGACTGTACAAAAATACTACCATTTCAAGTCAACAACGATGGTTTGGGGTTAGATTTCTTTTTAGAAGATTGCGATTGTGATGAAGTAAACAATATCAATCAGCCACATTTTATCACAATAGCAGTTGGTAGCCAACATTATACAAAAGAAATTCCAATAAACAAATTGATTGCTATATGTCAACAAATATCCATTCCCATTGTTCTTCTTGGAGATAAATACGATAGTATAAAAGCAAACGAAATAATTCAAAATACTAATAGTCTGATATATAATTATTGTGGAAAATTATCCATTCGACAATCGGCAGCATTTGTCAAACAATCAATTTGTTTAATCACAGGTGATACAGGATTAATGCATATTGGTGCAGCCTTAAATACCAATATTATAAGTATTTGGGGAAATACAACACCTAAATTTGGAATGTATCCTTATATGCCAAATAAAAAATATAATATATTAGAAAACAATAATTTATCATGCAGACCTTGTTCAAAATTAGGATTTAAGAAATGTCCTCGCAAACATTTCAAATGTATGACCAATATAGATATACAAAAAATAATACAACTTTTAAATGAAACAATTAACTGACATAGAAGAGTTTAACTATAATTTACCTGCAGAAAAGATTGCACTTTTTCCATGTGAAAAACGTGACGAATCTAAATTATTAATTTATAAAGATAAAACTATTAAGCAGGATATTTTCAAAAACATAAACAACTACCTATCTGATAATTATATATTAATATTCAATAATACAAAAGTGGTACAAGCAAGAATAATATTTCAAAAAGCCGAAGGAGCAACTATTGAAATATTTTGCTTAGAACCTATGTCCCCTACTTCTATTCATAGTTTAGCATTTGAAATCACAGAGAAGTGTCAATGGTTGTGCTATATTGGCAACAATAAAAAAATGAAAAGTAACCTCCAACTATCATTTAATTATTGTGGCGAAACAGCAACCTTAACAGCAAAACGTATTGAAAAAAAAGGAGATGCTTTTCTTGTAGAATTTTCTTGGACACCTACTCATCTTACATTTTCCGAAGTCTTGCAACAAGTGGGAAAAATCCCACTGCCACCATATATTAAACGTCCAGCAGAAAAATCGGATAACACTCGTTATCAAACAGTTTTTGCTCAAAATAAAGGCTCTGTTGCTGCCCCAACTGCAGGATTGCATTTTACAGAAGAATTGTTATCTTCTATTGTTCAAAGAGGAATTCCTATATTAAATATTACATTACATGTTGGTGCTGGCACTTTCAAACCTGTAACAGAACAACATATAGAAAATCATACTATGCACACCGAACAAATATTTTTTGGAAAAAGTTGCATAATAGAATTATTGGAAAATATTAATAAACAGATTATTGCTATTGGAACAACCACTACTCGTTCTTTAGAAAGTTTATATTGGATAGGTGTAAAAATCAATATGTTACGCAATCAACAGCAAAAAATAACCAATAAGGATTTACATCTTTCACAATGGGAAATATACGAAACTTTGCATGCTCACAGCATAACGAAAAAAGAAGCATTAGAAAATATTGTTCAATACTTAAATGAAGAACAATCTGATACATTGTGTACTTCTACCGCTATTATGATTACTCCTTATTATCAACCTAAAATAGTTAGCGGACTAATTACAAATTTTCATCAACCTAAAAGTACCTTATTATTACTTGTATCTGCATTTATTGGACAAGAATGGAAATCTGTGTACAATTATGCATTAAAAGAAAATTTTCGTTTTCTAAGTTATGGCGATGCGTGCTTATTTTTAATATAATTTACAATGAAAGATAATAGTGTTTTTATTGGCATTTTCGGAAAAAGTAATAAAGGTAAAAGTTCATTAATCAATGCAATAGCCAATCAAGAAATAGCAATTGTATCTCCAGAAATTGGGACAACAACCGACCCTGTAAAAAAATCAATGGAATTGTTTGGTATTGGTCCTGTTGTTTTGGTTGATACAGCAGGAATTGATGACGAAAGTATTTTGGGAAGTCAAAGAATGCAAAAAACAATACAAACAATTGAAATAATCAATGTTGCAATTATTGTTTTAGCAAACAACGAATTTACTTCTCAAGAAGAACAGATTTGTAATATTCTTCAAAAAAAACAAATTCCATTTCTGTTTGTTCACAACAAACAAGATATTTCTCCTGCTATCGAAATCACATATAATATTGCTAAACAATATAATACAGAATTAATTAATGTTTGTTCGCTCAATAGAAATGGAATTGATAATTTAATAACAGCTATTTCAAAAATCATTCCACCAACGGCTTATAATAAACCATCATTAATTGGTGATATTATTCATCGTGGAGATAATGTGCTGCTTGTTATGCCACAAGATGCAGAAGCCCCAACAGGACGGTTAATTTTACCACAAGTACAAGTTATCAGAGATATTTTAGATAATCACGCTGTTGCAATATGTTTGCAATTAGAAGAATTATCATTGTATTTAGAAAACAACACCCCACAACTAATCATCACTGATAGTCAAGCCTTTAAAGAGGTAAACGAAATTGTACCAAAAGCTATTCCTTTGACAAGTTTTAGTATAATTTTAGCAAGAGCAAAAGGAAATTTCAACAATTACTTAAAAGGCACACCTCATATTATGCAATTGCAAAATGGAGATAAAATCTTGATGTTGGAATCTTGCACTCATCCTATTCATTGTGAAGATATTGGAAGAATCAAATTGCCAAATTTAATCAAAAAAGTAACAGGAAAAGACATTAGTTTCGATATGGTATCAGCCCTTTCTCCACTTCCAGATTTAAAACAATATAGTATGGCAATACAATGTGGGGCATGTATGGTAACATCTCAACAAGTTGGAAATAGAATAAAAACAATTGTCGAACACAATATCCCTGTTTCCAATTATGGAATGAGTTTAGCGTTTTTAACAAATATTTTTGAACGAGCAACAGAATTATTTGTTTAACAAATAATTACTATTTTTTTGATTTTAATTTTTTTCCTAATATAGCCAAAGAAGCGACAAAATTCACTTCTTGAACAACAACATTATCAGGAACAGAAAGTACTTGTTGGGTAAAATTTAAAATACCTTTAATTCCAGCATCTACCATCAAATCACATACATCTTGTGCATATTTACGAGGCAAGGAAATAATTCCTATTTTTACATTCATACGTTGAACATAATCTTTTAATTCATTGATATTCAATATTTCTTTTTCATTAATAATAGTACCACAAATAGATGGATTATTATCAAAAGCCGCTAAAATATTGAAACCATATTTATTAAAACCTTCGTAAGACAAAAGTGCTTGTCCCAAACGCCCTGCTCCAACTAAAATAACATTATCCAATTTATTGAACCCAAGAAAAGTTTCCATATCTTGAAGTAATTTTTCAATGTGAAACCCCGCTCTTGGCTTTCCGTCAATAGATGAAACAAGTGCTAAATCTGTACGAACTTGCACAGAATTCAATTTTAAACCTTTGGCAACTTCTACCGATGAAATGTAGTATTTTTCAGTAGTATCAAGACCTTTTATATAAGAATAATATCGAGGTATGCGTTCTAATGTTGCTTTGGAAACATTTTTTTTCCCTTTTTTTTCCTTTTTTTTCTTGCTAACGATTCTCATAAATCTATTTTTAGATATTGAGTTGCAAAGATAACATTTTTATTTCAATTACTATGCAAAAATAGCTAATAATACAAGAAAAGAGGTTGAAATTCAACCTCTTTTCTTGTATGCAAATTTTATATCTATTTTATTCCTATCTTTTTCTTTACCAATTCCATGATATTATCACTATCTTCTTGATAAAGTAGAGCACCAACTCCAGAATCGAAAACATAAGTATATCCCATTTCTTTAGCGACTTCTGCAATAGCACTTTTCGCACGGTCAACTATTGGTTTCAAGTATTCTTCTTGTTTACTTTGCATTTCAGTTTGTGCTTGTTCCCTGAAATTTTCGATTCTCGTTTGTAAATCTTGAAGTTCTTTCATTTTTACTTGCTGCAATGTTTGACTCATCGTTGCTTGTTTATCTTGAAATTCTATAGATTTCTTTTCATATTCTGCATACATAATCTTCAACTCATCTTCCAGTTGTGCATAATAATTCTCGATAGCCTTTTGAGCAGTATCAACACCAGGCATCATTTGCATTAACTCATTTGAGTTGATGTGAGCCAACTTAACTTTTGATTGTGCGGAAACATTAATATTCCAAAATGCGATTGCAACAACAGCAATCAATAATGACAATTTCTTCATATCTTATTTTTTAATTTAATTTACAAAGGTACAATTTTATTTTAATATTTTAACGAAAAAAAGCAAAAAATGTTATATCTAAATTTATTTCTTTAAACAATTTCTATCAATTTAAATTCTATTTTATTGTTAGAGAATAGATTAATAACTCTTTCTTTATTTGTATCCGTGATAAAAACTTGTCCAAAATTTTGTCCAGCCACCATTTTTATCAATTCTTGAATACGAAAAATATCCAATTTATCAAAAACATCATCTAATAATAGCAACGGTGTAGCTTGTTTTAGCTGTTTCATTAATTCAAATTGAGATAATTTCAATGCTATCAAAAAAGACTTTTGTTGCCCCTGCGAACAAACCCTTTTTACGGCATAATCATTCATTTCAAATCTAAAATCATCTTTGTGAATTCCCACTGAAGTATGCTGTGAAAAATAATCTCTTTCTATCGTTTTAGCAAGTTCTTCTTTATAATCTATTTCTGATAATTGCGAAAAATAAACAATATTAACATATTCATTTTCAGGAGAAATTATCGAAAAATATTGTTTAAATATAGGCATAAATAAGTCTAAAAATTGTAAACGTTTTTCATATATAAATTGCCCTAAATCCACCAAACGTTCGTCCCAAATTTGAAAATCGTTTTTATTTAATTCTTTTCTCTCATATTGACGTTTTAAAATTGCATTTCTTTGTTGTAACAATTTATTGTAATCCATCAATTTAGATAAATAAACTTTGTCTATTTGGGAAATAATACTATCAAAATAACGTCGTCGCACTTCAGCAGAACCATTAATATAATCGGTATCCGCAGGAGATACCATCACAGAGGGAAGTATGCCAATGTGCTCTGCAAGCCTATTATATTCTTTTTGATTGAATTTAAATATTTTACGCTTTCCTATTTGTTGAATACAACTTATTTTATTCAATCCGTCAACATCGTCAATAACACAATTTCCATGAATGGAAAAAAAATCTTGTCCATGACGAATATTTGGCATATCAAGATTGACAAAGTAACTTTTAGTCATTGATAGATAATGTATTGCATCTAATAAATTGGTTTTCCCTACTCCATTCAAACCAACAATACAATTGACGCCGGAAGAAAATTGATAACTTTTTTCTTCGTAATTTTTAAAGTTTATAACTTGAATATCATTAAGATACATTATTCTCCTTTCTGAATCAAAGATTGCATTCCTTGAGTTATATAAGTCTGATGTTGACCATTTTCAAAAAATATAAGATACACATTCAAATCAGAATGATGTTGTAAATATTTTAATGTTTGTTCGTATCCCATAGACATCATCGCTGTAGCATAAGCATCTGCCATTGCTGATTGTTTATGTAATACTGTAACACTAAGTAATTTATCCATTGAAGGTTGTCCCGTTTTAGGATTTATTGTATGACTATATCGTTTTCCATTTTTTTCAATATATTTACGATAATTTCCAGAAGTAACTAAAGACATATCTTGTAAAGCTAATTTTACAGCAACATTTTGTACTGCCAATGCTGAATCTGCTGGAGACTCTATACCTACTATCCAATTTTTATTTCCTTTTTTACCAGCAGCATACACTTCTCCACCCAAATCTACAATATAGTTTTTCAAACCTTTTTCTCTTAAAAAATCAGCAATTAAATCAACAATATAACCTTGTGCTATTGCATTAAAATTCAACTGAATACGATTGTCTTTTTTGTATATTTTTCCATTCTTTATTGCAATTTTTTTCCAACCGATAAAAGAAAGTAAACTATCAATATTTTGCAAAACCTCTTCCTCTGGTTGTTTAGAAGCACCAAATCCCCATGCATTAACCAATGGTGCAACAGTAATATCAAAATATCCGTCTGTTGCTTCGCTCACAGAATGCGATATATTTACCATATTGACAAAATCTATAGGAAGACTATCAACTTCTTTATTATCATTCACCTGATTTACAATAGAATTTGGATTAAAAATTGATGCTATCGAATCAAATTGAAGTAAAATGCTATCAATTTCATGTTTCAAATTTGGAATTTCTTCTCCTATATATTTAATAGTGTAGTACGACCCTTGTGTAAATCCTATCACTTCTTGTGTTTGATAATTGGAACAAGATGATATTACAATAATTATCAACAAAATAAAAAAATATTTCATGTTATATTGTTTTTTATTCATTGTAATGCGTTTTTGTTGATACTAATTTTTTAGTAGGCCAATATATTGCAGGAAAAGTTATCAGTATAACGATAGCAAATATTAACAATACATCGGTTAATTTAATATGAATAGGATATGCATCTATCAAATAAGCTCCATCAGCAAAAGTTATCAAACCAAATTTTGCTTGCAAGAAACAAAACAATAATCCTAAACATAAACCGATACTCATTCCAATAGAAGTAATGAGTACACCTTCATTTAGAAAGATTTTTTGAATAAAATTATTGTCTCCACCCATAGAATAAAAAATATTGATTTGTGATTTTTTTTCTAAAATCAAAATACTCATCATTCCAACAATATTAAATGCCGCAATAAGTAAAATAAACGACAAAATTGCATAAATACTCCATTTTTCTGCTTGCATTACTTTGTAAATTTCTTCCTCTTGTTGATAAGTATCTTTTATAAAAAAAGACTGTCCATATTTTTCCTCCAAATACTGTTTTACAGTTGCTATTTTTCCTGATTTACATTTCATTTCAATAGAAGTAAATCCAGAATCGTAAGCCAATAACTGCCTTGCAAAATCTATTGGAACAAAAACATATTTAGAATCATATTCTGTATAAGTGTAAAAAATTCCTGAAGGATTGATAATTTGAGAATTTAAAGAAGAAAGTCCAGGCATTGCTCCTATTTTACGCGACCTATTGGGATAATATATTTTAATATAATTAGAAGCTACATTTTCAAGATTACAATTCAAACGATAAGCGACATCTCCACCTAAAATTGCCAATGGTATTTCATTGCTATGCAAGCGACAATATCCATAATACACCATCGTATCTAAACGATTAATTTTAAAATAATCATCATCAACACCTTTGATATATGCGATATATTGTCTATCTTCGTGAACAAAAACAACAACATCAGAAAGAACCCCAGAAACTTTCAAAACATTGTCCATTTCTGCCAGTGAATCTATATTTATCGTATTTATATCAAATACTTTTCCTTCTCTTGGTGTGATTTCAATATCAGGATTAAAAGCATTAAGCGACTGTGAAACAAAATCTTGCAATCCATTAAATATAGACAATACTATCAATAAAGCACTTGTAGCAATGGTAATACCAACCAAAGACACAATTGATATAAAATTGATAATATTGTGCGACTTCTTAGCAAAAAGATAACGTTTGGCTATAAAAAATGGGACATTCACGATTTTAATAATTTGTCAATATTTTCCAAATAATCTAAAGTATCATCAAATATAAAACTCAACTCTGGAATAATACGTAATTGATTTTTAACACGTTGACCTAATCGAAATCGCAATTCTTTTTTGTTTTCCTGAATTTTTTCAAAAACAATTCTTTTGTCTGTTGTAGCAAAAATACTTAGATATATTTTGGCAAAAGATAAATCTTTGCTTATTTCAACACGTGTTATTGTTACCATCGCAGAAGAATACATATTTGATGCTTCCAATTGTAGAACTTCTGCTAATTCTTTTTGTAGCAACTTTGCCACTTTTTGTTGTCTTGTTGTTTCCATTTATCTATAATATTATTAATAAGGTAAAAATATCTCAAAAAAAAGATTTTAATGAACATCTTACCATACATTGCAAAGGTAACATTTTTTTAGTTATTCTATTGTCAACCATAAACAACTGAATTTCAATAATAAATTCAAAATAAAAGTTTCAATAATAGTTGTTTTCCGATGAAGAATAAATGTAAATTCATCACAACAAATGCAATAATGCAATAAAATTAAAACAAGTACGTTTAATGGAAATATTAATAAAAAATCAATAGCAATGAAAAAGATTGTAACACTTATTGTTTTTATAATTATTTCTGGACATATTTATGCCCAAAAGAAGACATCAAACATTTATGATGACAAAATTGATGCAATGCAAAGCATTACCGAAGCAATACAACAGGCAAACAAAGAAAACAAATATGTCTTATGTCAAGTTGGTGGAAATTGGTGTCCTTGGTGTCTCCGATTTGCGGCTTTTGTAGAGAACAATTCAGAAATAAGAAAAATAGTATATGACAATTTTATCTATATCCATGTAAATTGGTCAAAAGAAAACAAAAATCCAGAAGCAATGCAATTTTTAGGTAATCCCGAACGTTTTGGATTTCCTGTTTTTGTAATTATCAATACAGAAGGTACTCCTATCCATATTCAAAATTCTTCTGTATTAGAACAAGATAAAGGATATAGTAAAGAAAAAGTTTTAACTTTTTTAAAAACGTGGACACCACAAGCGATTAATTCATCAAAATAAAGTATTTACAATATGTTGTGGCAATTGTTTAGTATGTTTTTCAAAATAGGTTTCTTCACTATCGGAGGAGGCTATGCAATGTTGCCACTTATACAAAAAGAAGTCGTCGAAAAAAAGCAATGGCTTTCCGAACAAGATTTTATTGATATGCTTGCCATTTCACAATCTATCCCGGGTATTATTGCTGTAAATATATCCGTATTTCTCGGATATAAAATACAAAAATTTAGAGGAGCATTTGTTGCAGCGTTGGGCTGTATCTTACCTTCTTTTATAATAATTCTAATTATAGCATATTTTTTTATCGAATACAAAGATAACGAACATATTATCAATATTTTCAAAGGTGTTCGCCCTGCAATTGTTGCTATGATTGCTGTTGCTGTTTGGAAAATGATACGAAATATACCTTTTTCTATTCAAACAAGTATTATCATTATTATAGGAACGCTTTTGATATGGTTGTGTGCTATTTCTCCTATTTACATTATTATAATCGCTGCATTATGGGGGATTTTTCACGGAGTGGTAACTAAAAATAAATCATTGTCTTAAATATGTGTATCTATCTTTCATTGTTTATGACATTTTTTAAAATAGGTTGCTTTGCCTTTGGTGGAGGCTATGCTGTTTTGTCTCTTATGGAACACGATATTATTGATATGCATCCAGAATGGGGAATTAGCGTAAATGAATTTACCGATTTAATAGCAATATCTCAAATGACACCAGGACCTATCGGTATCAATGCTGCAACTTATGTAGGATATAGTGTTACCAATTCCATTTTTGGTGCAGCATTAGCAACATTTGCTCTTATACTCCCCTCACTTATTATAATGCTTATTCTTTGTGTAGGATTTTCTAAAATGCACAACAATAAATATATTGCTTATGCTTTCAATGGATTACGCCCCGCAACGATAGGACTTATTGCCGCTGCCGCTCTTATATTATGCAATAGTGATAATTTTATTGATATATGGAGTTGTATTATTTTTCTAATTGCTACAATTGCAATGTTTTCAAAAAAAATACCACCAATTGCTATTATATTACTATCTGGATTAATTGGTTGGTTAATTTATAAATAAAATTTAGTAGTAAACAATGAGATTTTACATTTTTTTTTACTATCTTTACTTTTTTAACTAAAATATTATATTTCTCTGATTACCAATGACACTAATAAAAAAAGATTTAAGCAATTTACAAGACTTGTTGCCAAAGACATTCTCCGAGGAAGAGAAATCTGCATGTAAAACATTATTCTTAAAAAAATTATCGTTAAAAAGCCATCGTTTTTATGGTGGAAAAATGCAAACTATTCCTAAGGTTCCTATTACAAGTTCTAATTGGTTGCAAGTATGGTACACTCCGGGAGTTTCATCGGTATCGACTTCAATAAGAGATAATAATGATACTTCTTTCCAATTAAGCAATAGAAGCAATCTTGTTGCTGTTCTTTCTGATAGTACCAGAGTATTGGGCGACGGAGATTGTACTCCTCCTGGTGGATTAGGCGTAATGGAAGGAAAAGCATTCCTAATGAAATATTTAGGTGGAATTGATGCAATGGCATTGTGTGTAGATAGTCGCGATGAAAATGGCAAAAATAATCCTAACAAAATTATTGATTGTGTGAAAATGATACAACATAGTTTTGGAGCCATCAATTTAGAAGATATTTCATCTCCAAATTGTTTTAAAGTTTTGGATGATTTACGAGATAGTTGCAATATTCCAGTTTGGCACGACGATGCTCAAGGAACTGCTTGTATAACATTGGCAGCACTTATCAATGCTTTGCATTTAGTCAACAAAGATATATCTAAAGTAAAAATTGTTCTTTTTGGAGCAGGTGCAGCCAATTCGAGTATTGCACGCCTACTTATGAAAGACGGTGCAAAAGGCGAAAATATTATCCTTTTTGATGTAAATGGAGCGTTACATTCTAAAAGAATTGATTACAAAGAAAATCCTATTACCTATCGACAATGGGAATTATGTCAAACAACAAATAAACAAAATGTCACATCTATAGAAGAAGCATTTACAAATGCAGATGTACTTATTGCATTGTCCAAACCAGGACCTGATACTATTAAACCAGAATGGATAAAATTAATGTCCACAAATGCCATTGTTTTTGCATGTTCCAATCCAACACCAGAAATATACCCATACGCAGCAAAAGCAGCAGGAGCATATATTGTAGCAACAGGTCGAGGAGATTTTCCCAATCAAGTAAACAATTCTATTTGTTTTCCTTCTATTTTGAAAGGAACACTCATCGTTCAAGCAAGAAAAATAAGCGATGAAATGGCCATAGTAGCAGCACATGCCATTGCCACATTTGCACGTCAAAGAGGAATTGATGAAAACAATATTGTTCCTAAAATGAATGAAATAGATGTTTTTCCTTACGTAGCCGCAGAAGTTGCAATGCAAGCAATAAAAGAAGGTCATGCCAGAATTCATTTATCTAAAGAAGAAGTTTATTCTATTGCTCAAAAAGACATTGAATATTCTCGCCGATTGATAGATATGATGCAAAATGAAAAATTTATTCAAGAATATGACCAACAATTTATTCAAGAAACCTTAGAAGAAGCAATTGCAGAAATTAATAAAACTAATAATTAATCACTATGATAAATTATCTAAATGGAACTTTAGTCGAGAAAACACCAACTTATGTTGTAATAGATTGCAATGGTATTGGTTTTGAATTACAAATAACATTGAATACCTATTCTCATTTGCCCAATGAAAATACCCCTTGTAAATTGATTACTCATTTACATGTAAAAGAAGATGCAAGAATTTTGTTTGGATTTTCTTCAACAGAAGAACTCAATTTGTTTCGATTACTTATATCTATTTCTGGTGTAGGACCTTCAACAGCACAAATTATGCTTTCAGCCATAAATGCATCAGAATTAGCATCTTGCATTGCTACTGAAAATGTAAAAGTGTTACAATCTATCAAAGGTATTGGGGCAAAAACTGCCCAAAGAATAATAATCGAACTCAAAGATAAAGTTACAAAAATGAATATTGTTTCTGATAAATTTTCTCTTAGAGACAATAATTTTAAAATAGAAGCGTTATCTGCATTAACGTCATTAGGCTTTGCAAAACAGACAGCAGAGAAAGTATTGGACAAAATCATTCAAGAAAATGCCAATCTCTCAGTAGAAGAATTAATAAAACAAAGTCTGAAATTATTATAACGTGAGTTTGAAGAAAAAAATTCTTAATACATTTTCAGCTAATATGCTGATTTTGCTCTTGATAGCAAAAACATATCCCACTTTTGGGACAGAGGGATTTACTACATCTACAAATCCTCTTTTTTATTGTATTCCTTATTGTATGCCATCGAATCCCGATAGCACTTTAAGAACCCAAAAGCCACCACAAAATTATGACCCTTATGGTACCAATAAGCAAAATCCATGGCATTTGAAAAATCCTTCAAATATGAAGCAAGAAATTTCTTATGACCCTATTACCAATACTTACACATTCCAAAATAAAATTGGTAGTCTCAACAATGGATATCCTGCAAGTATGTCAACGGGAGAATATTTGAATTATGACATTCAAAAATCTATGCAAAATTATTGGAGACAAAGGTCAGGTGTTGCTACACAAGGTGATGCTTATCGAGGTATCATTCCTCAAATTCATATTCCTAACGAGATTTTTGAAAATATCTTTGGCAGTAGCCTGATTGAAATTCGTCCTTCTGGTTCTATAGAATTATTTTTCAAAGATGTATATACATTCAACGACAACAAAGCATTGGATATCAAACAACGTAAAAATAACATGTTTGATTTTGATGCTGATATACAACTTAATTTAAAAGCAAAAATTGGAGATAAAATCAATTATGACTTCAATTATAACACAAAAGCATCATTCGATTTTGAGAATAAATTCAAATTACGCTACGAAGGCAAAGAAGATGATATAATCAAAGTTGCAGAATTTGGTAATGTTACCATGCCACTCAATAGTTCTTTGATTCAAGGTTCTCAAACTTTATTTGGTGGAAAATTACAACTTCAATTTGGAAAATTGATGCTTACCACTGTTATATCTCGTCAAGATGGTGAAAAGAAATCTATTACGGTTTCTGGCGGTGCAGAAGAAAATATTTTTGAGTTTAGAGCAGATGAATACGAAGAAAATAAGCACTTTTTTATTGCTCAATATTTTTACGAACATTACAATGAAGCATTAGAAACATTGCCTTTAGTTAATTCAAAAATCAACATCACAAAAATAGAAGTATGGCGTACCAATGTTGGTTCGGCTGTTACTGAAAATAGAAATATTATCGCTATCGCAGATTTAGGAGAAACTAATCCTTATCATCAAGGAATCAATAAAACGACCAATAAACCTTATCCCGATAGTTCTGCCAATGATTTTCTTAAAGGAATTAATTATTCTCAAATGAGAGACTTAAATTCGGCATTTACCTATTTGAAAACTTATCGTGGTGGAATGAATTCTGGCACCGATTTTGAAAAAGTTGAATCTGCACGTTTGTTGTCTCCATCTGAATATACATACAATAGTAAATTAGGATTTATATCCTTAAATAATAAACTCAATCCTGACCAAGTTTTAGCAGTCGCTTTTCAATATACAATATTAGGCGATACCACTGTTTATCAAGTAGGACAATTTGCCAATGAAGTAACCACCCCGGGGTGTTTAATTGTTAAATTGTTGAAAAGTACAAATGTTAATACATCTATTCCATTATGGAAATTGATGATGAAAAACGTGTATTCTCTCAATACATACCAATTATCAAGCGAAGATTTCAGATTGAATATCCTTTATAAAGGAGAAGATGGTGGTATTGCAAAAGGATATTTTACTGATGTGGCAGAAGATATTAAGGGAATTGCCCTAATAAAATTATTGGGAATGGATAAATTAACTCGCCAAATGGAAAACTCTCCCGATGGATTGTACGATTTTATCGACAATGCAGCAACAGAAGGCGGAACTATGCAATCTTCTACTGGTAGAATTTATTTACCTTTGGTTGAACCTTTCGGAAAAGATTTAAGAAAAGTAATGGCATCCGACCCTACTGCCGCTGAAAAATATGCTTTTGATTCTTTATATACATTAACCAAAGTTTTAGCACAGCAATATCCTGATAAAAATAAATTTTATTTAGAAGGTAGTTTCAAATCTACTTTAGGTTCTGTATTTTCTCTCGGAATGACAAGTATTGCTGAAAATTCGGTAGTTGTTACCGCTGGTGGTATTACATTGCAAGAAAATGTTGATTATACTGTAGATTACAATATGGGAACTGTTCGTATTACTAACGAAAGTTACCTTCGTTCTGGAACTCCTATCAATATTTCTGTCGAAAGTCAAAATATGTTTTCTCAGAAAAAAACATTTTTTGGGTTAAATGCTGAATATCAATTTAGTAAAGATTTTGTTGCAGGATTTACCGTATTAAATTTGAGAGAACGACCAACAATGGGAACATTAAAAGTTAATTTTGGGGAAGAACCTATCAATAACACTATTTGGGGTATGAATCTCTCCTACCAAAAAAATTCACGATGGATTACTAAAATTTTGAATTATTTACCATTTTATAGTTCAACAACAGATTCTCGAATTAAATTTGACGGAGAATTTGCGAATTTTGTTCCAGGACATTCTAATTATATCGGAAGAGGAAAAAAAGCCGAATTATACGTTGATGATTTTGAAGCGGCTAAAACTACCTACGACCTTCGTTCTGTTCTTATGTGGCGATTAGCAAGTACACCACAAGGACAAACACAAAGAAATATGTTTCCAGAAGGTGTTATCGGTTCGGGATTAGCATACGGGTACAATCGTGCATTTTTATCATGGCATATTGTTGACCCTATTTTCCATAATAATAAAGAAAGTCATAATTTTAGCAATGACGCTATTGACAATGAGGCTCGTTCGCAAATGTATTCTCGACAAATAAAAGTTGTAGAAGTATTTCCTAATCGACAAGTTCTCGCCTCTGCTGGAGAAGACCCCTATTTGTCTGTACTTGATTTAGCATTCTACCCTAACGAAAGAGGTCCATACAATTACGATGCTTTACCTTCTTTTTATTCTTCAGGACTTAACAAAGATGGTACATTAAGCAACCCGAAAAGTCGTTGGGCAGGTATTATGCGAAAATTAGATGTAACAGATTTTGAAAGTTCCAACATTGAATATATCGAATTTTGGATGATGGACCCATTTCTTGATTCTGGTGTACATTCTGGTGGTAAATTTTACATCAATTTAGGAGATATTTCTGAAGATGTTTTGCGTGACGGAAAAAAAATGTACGAACACGGATTACCTGCCAATGGCTCTGATGATGGTACAGAATATACCATTTGGGGAAGAGTCCCAATCAATCAATCTATTGTAAATGCTTTTGATAATAGTTTGTCTTCTCGTCGTTATCAAGATGTTGGATACGATGGTTTATACGATTCTTTAGAAAGAATTTATTTTGATAATTATCTTAATACTATCAGAGGTATTTTAGATACAACCGTATTTTCTCGATTCTACAATGACCCTTCTGGCGATAATTATCATTATTTTAGAGGTTCTGATTATGACGATATCAAATTATCCATTTTAGATAGATACAAACTCTTTAATCAACCTGATGGAAACTCTCCTACCGACAACGACCAATCGGAATCGTATTCTACACAAGCAACTACCACTCCAAATATGGAGGATATTAACAATGATAATACCATGAGCGAAGATGAACGATATTATCAATACGAAATGGAACTTTCTCCGGCTACAATGAATATCGGAGAAAATAATATTACCGACATACAAGAAAGTACTGTTACATTAGCAAATGGAAAAGTACAACAAGTTAAATGGTATCAATTTAAAGTTCCAGTCCGTTCTCCTGATTTAGTTGTTGGTGATTTATCAGGATTTAGTTCTATTCGTTTTATGCGAATGTTTTTAAAAGGATTCGATAAACCTGTTGTTCTTCGATTTGCATCATTGGAATTGGTGCGTGGAGATTGGAGGACTTATAGCAACGACCTACGCGAAGAAGGTGGTTATCCCTCTAACATATCTGGAGAGACACAATTTGTAGTATCTACATTAAGCGTAGAAGAAAATTCAAGAAGAACCCCTATTCCTTATAAAATGCCAACAGGAACTGTTCGCGAAAAAACTTTAGTTGGACAACAAGAAAAAGATATTAACGAACAAACATTAACATTAAAAGTTGTTAATCTATCAGACGGAGACGCAAGAGCAGTTTATAAAAATACCACATTCGATTTTAGACGCTTCGGTAATTTGAGATGCTACGTTCATGCTGAAAAAGTTGATGAATTAGATGATTTGAATAAAAATGATTTGAAATTTTTCATTCGTTTAGGTTCTGATTTTACTGAAAATTATTACGAATACGAAATGCCTTTCGACCTTACAGCCTGGGGTGCAACAGATACTGCTGATATTTGGCCTCAATCAAATTATTTAGATATAGATTTACAAAAACTCATTGATGCTAAACAAGCACGTAATGTTAAAAATAGATACGAAGGTTCCATTGCTCTTACAGATATATACACTATTTCCGAAGGTGACAATAATATTCGTGTAGTTGGTAGTCCAAGCCTTGCTGATATTAAAATTATTATGTTAGGTATCCGCAATCCTAAAAAGAAAATATTAGCAGACAATGACGATATGCAACCTAAATCTGTAGAATTGTGGGTTAATGAATTACGTTTAGGCAATTTTGAAGAAAAAGGAGGCTGGGCCGCGTTAGGGGCAATGCGTTTAGATTTAGCAGATTTGGGAGATGTCTCTGTTGCTACAAGTATTACCACTGCAGGATTTGGGGCATTAGAATCGTCCACCTACGATAGAAGTCAAAGTCGAACAACTTCAATTAGTGTTGCCACAACATTACAATTAGGAAAATTGCTTCCATCTAAATTTGGAATCAATCTCCCACTACACTACGATTTTTCTCGAACAGTAGAATATCCCGAATATAACCCGCTGAATACTGACGTAAAATTAAAAGAAGACCTTGCTTCTTATCAAACCACGGCAGAACGCGATTCTATAAAGAAACAATCTTTAAATGTGGTTCAACGTCAAAATTTCAATCTTGTAAATATTCATAAAGAAAAAAATAATGACAAAAAAAGCCATTTTTGGAATATAGAAAATTTTGATTTATCATACGCCTACACAGAAATGAAAAGTTTTAATATTGATATGGAGTATGATAATGAAAAAACACATCGCGGTGGTGCAACATACTCCTACAATTCTAATCCTAAAAAGATTCAGGTATTTAACAAAGTCCCAAAACTTAAAGAGATTAAATGGTTACAACTTATCTCCGATATTCATTTTTTCCCATATCCTCAAAGTTTTTCTGTTGAAACCCAAGTTTATCGTCTATTTAGTGAATCCAAACTTCGTAACAAATCCACTGGAGATATTATTATTGACCCAACATTTATAAAGGCTTTTGAATGGTCAAGAAATTACACCCTACGCTGGAATTTGTGGGAAAGTTTTAATTTTGATTATTCTGCTCAAGCACAAGCGTTAATAACAGAACCTCAAGGAAGAATAGATACTAAAATACAACGAGATAGTATTTGGAGAAGTTTTGGCAATGGTGGAAAAATGAATGATTTCAATCAGGCAATAAATGCTACATACCAAATTCCGATTAATAAAATTCCTATATTTAGTTTTATTACCAGCAATGTCGGCTACTCTGCAACTTACAAATGGACAGCAAGTGCCCCTGCTGTTAGTTATTTAGGAAATAATATCGAAAACACTAATACTAAACGAGTTAATGTTGTCGCCAATTTTACAACATTATACAATAAATCAAAATATTTACGCAAAGTTAATCAACGAACATTTGGTGGAAGTTTAAAAGACAAACCTATTTTAAAAAAGAAACAAAACGAATTAAAATTACCCGACATGAAAGGGTTAACCAAAGTTCAACAAGATTCTGTTCGCAAAGCACATCAAGCAAAATTACAAGAAAATAAAGATAAGAAAAACATAGGAAAAGAAGTATTAGACAATTTCTTACGTTTGGTTATGCTTATCAAGAGTGTCAATTTTTCATATACCGAAGGTAATGGAACAAATTTAACAGGGTTTATGTTAGACCCTCAATTTATTGGGCTTAATCCTCAATACAATGGGGCTCCTGGATTTTTATTTGTTTTTGGTCATCAAGATGATGAACTCCGATATAGAGCAGGACAAAATGGCTGGTTGACGACAAGCGATTTGCTCAATACTCCCTATCAACGAAGACACAATACCAATTTATCTGGAAAGGTAACCCTTGAACCTATTAAAGATTTAAGAATAGAACTTACAGCAACACGAACATATTCTTATGTTAAACAATCATATTATCTTCCTGATTCCAATGGTGTTTACAATGATTTTACGCCACAAAACACAGGAAATTTCTCTATCACAACAATATGTATCAAAACTTTATTTGAAAAAAATAGTAATGGTAAATTAGCATTGTTTTCTTTCAGAGGAAAAAATAATACAGAATCTGATTTTATGGGAAATAGTATTCGTTACCAAAGCCGTAATTTTGAACAATTCAAAAACAATCGTATCACTATTGCTCATCGTTTAGCAGATTACAGAAATGAACACCGTCCTGAATATCAACAAGGAACAGACAAATTTCCTGATGGATACAACGATTTGAATCAAGATGTATTATTGTATTCATTCCTTGCTGCATATTCTGGAGGAAATGCCAACAAAATCAATATTACTACCCCATTTTCTCGTATTCCGTTACCCAACTGGCGTATTACCTACAATGGATTAACAAAAATCCCCGGTGTTAATAAAGTTTTCCAATCCTTTACCCTATCGCACAATTATACTTGTGTATATCAAATTGGTGGTTTTGCTACTAATGTTGCTTATGTTGACAATGACGGTGATTTCCAAACAATCCGCGATGCTCTAAACAATTTTATCCCTTCTACTGAAGTAAATTCTGTTTCTATTACAGAAGCAATGAACCCTATCATTGGTATGAATATGTCAATGAAAAATAGTTTTCAATTCAAATTTGAATGGAAGAAAACCAGAACAGTTACCCTTGCTCTTACCAACTTCCAAATTACCGAAGTTAGTAACGATGAACTTATTTTTGGAGCTGGCTATCGTTTTAAAGACTTAAAAATCACTTTCGATTTTGCTGGTATAAAACGAACCACTGATGGGGATTTACAACTTCGTGTGGATTTCTCTATCAAAAACAATAAAACAATTTTACACAAAATTGAAGAAGGAACAAATACACCTTCCGCCGGACAAAATATTTTATCCATCGCTTTTAGTGCTGAATATCAAATCACTAAGAATTTCTTAACTAAACTATTCTACAATCACGTTTTGAGAGAACCTCATTTGGCTAACCAATTCAAAAATGTTTCTTTAGATGCTGGTATTAGTTTAAAAATACTTCTTTCTCAAATGTAATATAATAAAATTCTATATCCACTCTAAATGAGGCTATAGTATGTACATCTGCAAATAATTTTTTTTGTCAAATAAAATATATTAAAACTAAATCAGCAGATATTGGATATTATAGCATTTCGAATTGAATTTTATCGGCACAATTGTATCCTTGCTGATAAAGGTCAAGAAGTTTTTTTGTGTCTTGTTCCATTCTACTGACCTTAATAGGAAATTCTGGTCTAATTACAGTAATTTTTCCCTGTTCCTCAAGAGTTTCGATATATTCCATTTGTCGATTGTATAAAAGATTTCGGTTACGAATAGCCTCTCGTAACTTGGGATACTTACGATAGAAAAATGGCGGTATTTTCATTGTTCCCGATTTTCGATAACCTCTATTACGCGTCAACACGACAAGATTATTTGTAAATCCCAAAGATTGTGCTCGATATAGAGGAATTGAATCAGAAATTCCACCATCAAGCATCGGAATTCCATCAACGTATGTTATAGGACAAAGGAATGGAAGACTACTCGAAGCCTTTACTATTTCAATAATACGTTGTGGTGATTTTTTTTCGTTAAAATAACACGCTTTTCCTGTAAGACAATTAGTTGTTACCATTTCATATTGAGCCTCTCTTTGAGCGTATGTTTGGTAGTCGTATGGAACAATCTGCTCTGGAAAGGTATGGAAAAGCAATTCAAAATCCATTATATTTCCTTTTGTAAACAAATATTTAAAACCTATATAATGATACTTTTCAAGAAGGTCTATATTGCTAAATTTTGCTCTTCCGCGTTGCTGGGACATATAAGAAAGTCCGTTACAAGCACCTGCACTCACACCGATTGTGTATGGAAAATAGATTTGGCGATCCATAAAATTATCAAGGACTCCACTCGTGAACACACCTCGCATCCCTCCCCCTTCAAGGATAAGTCCTGCTGTTGCCGTAAGCATAAAACTTTTTGTTCTTTGTTCCATTGTGATTTATTTCTTTTAAAGGCTTGGGAAACATTTTTTTTAACATATCTAATGTATAATAAATTTGCCTCCAGCAATTACTAATGTTACCACTTACCTTACGATTTATTTTCTTATTATGATTAACTTCTATTTTTTTGCGTTTACAATCATCTTTACAAACACTATACTAAAATCATTAAACACTACTATAAAAATACCAATGCAAAATTACTTTTTATTACCATACCGTAAGAGATTTGAGGAGTTTTTTTTCAATAAAAGATGTCACAACTCCTTTTGGAAATGACACATAGTTCAATACACCAATTGTAATAATCAAAAATATTTTTTTACATAAAATTCAATGAATAACAATAAAATTCGTATCTTTGCAAAATCTTATTAAAAATAAATTACAATAATCTTAAAATTAAAAATAGCAATACAATTTGTCGTAATTGTTGAACTGATAAAATAAAAAAACATAAAAATGAGTAATCAAGCCAAGGATTTGATAACAATAAAAGAAGCCTCATTATTCGCAACAGAATACATAGGTAAAAATGTTACCACTTCCAATATTATGTATCTTGTCCAATATGGTAAAGTGAAAAAATATGGAGAAAATGGTTCTACAATGATTTGTAAAACAGATTTAATATCCTATTATAAGTCAACAAATGGCAAACGAGAAATTGAGTGGAAAGAGAAACTTGGAAACGACCTAAATTGGGCATTATCTTTTGATAATTTGAAAGAAGCTGATACAACCAAACACGTGCATAGATTGCATCCATATAAAGGAAAATATATTCCACAATTAGTTGAATATTTTTTAGATAGTCATACTGATAAATTTAAAACAAAAACCTTTTTTCAAAAAGGAGATATAGTATTAGACCCATTTTCTGGCAGTGGAACCACAATGGTTCAAGCAAATGAATTAGCAATGAATGCAATAGGGATTGACATTTCGGCTTTCAACGCTTTAATTGGCAATTGTAAAGTTGCCAAATATGATATTACAGACATTATTAGTGAAGTAAAAAAAATTTCCGAATCATTAAAACAATTTGTTATTGAATCGCATATTAAGGAATTTGATAACGAATTAACACAGAATTTGAACGATTATAATGCTGTTCATTTTCCTGTTCCTGATTATAAATATCGTTTACAACAAAAGGATATAAACGAAAAAGAATACAGCAAAGAAAAGGAAAAAGAATTTTTACCTATTTATCAAAAACTTGTTGATAAATACAATATCAAATTAAAACAGAATAACGATAAAACTTTCCTTGATAAATGGTATTTTCCTAATGTGCGTGCAGAAATAGACTTTGTTTTTGAAAGAATCAAAAAGATTGAAAATCCATTAACAAAAAAAATTGTAAGTATTATTTTGAGTCGAACAATACGCAGTTGTCGAGCAACCACACATGCAGATTTAGCCACATTGTTAGAACCAATAACAACAACGTATTATTGTCATAAACACGGAAAAATGTGTAAACCACTTTTTTCTATCTTTAAATGGTGGGAAACTTATAACAAAGATACTATAAAACGATTGCAATATTTTGATTCTATCAGAACCAATACTTATCAATATTGTTTGACTGGTGATAGTAGAACAATGAATATTTTTGATGAATTACGAAAGTTCAATCCGACTTTTGCAGATTTAGCAAAAAACAAAAAAATTAAAGGTATTTTTTCTTCTCCTCCATACGTAGGATTAATTGATTACCACGAACAACACGCATACGCATACGATTTGTTCGGTTTTGAACGGAACGACGAGTTGGAAATAGGTCCGTTGTTTAAAGGACAGAAAGCCGAAGCACAACAATCATACGTAGAAGGTATTGCTGCGGTTTTAAACAACTGCAAACAATTTTTGTGCAATGATTACAATGTCTTTTTGGTTGCAAACGACAAATACAATTTGTATCCTTCTATCGCGGAAAAATCGGGAATGCAAATTGTTGAACAATTTAAACGTCCCGTTTTAAACAGAACCGAAAAGAATAAAAACGCTTATTCGGAAATAATTTTTCACTTAAAAGAAAAATAATTATAGCTTTAACATTAAAACAAAAAACTGAAATACAAGAAGTTATTTCGACTTGTTTAAGGAACAAATTTAAAAATTATGTTCCTCAAAACAATTATATGCCATTTCATACTCGCTTATTAGGAAAAGATAGAATGGCATTATATTCTTTTATGCAGTCGCTTTTGACAACATTTGGGACATCAATTTTTGAACCCGTTGCTGCTGCTTTGGCAAGAAATAATTTTGTTAAGGTTGAAACTCAATATGTTGTTGGACAATCTATATATGCCGATTGTCAACAATCGGTGCAAGCAATTATAAATAAATTAACCTACAATCCCAAACCAGATAAAATTAAAGAATTGGAAGTACTCCAAAAACATTTATCTGGAATAAAAAATAAATTAAAACCTGCCAAAATTGATTTATTTGTAGAAAACGATAAAGGAGAACAATTTTTATTCGATTTAAAAACTGCAAAACCGAATAAAGGAGACTTTCAGAAGTACAAACAAACACTTTTAGAATGGGCAGGAATTGCCTATACAAGTAATAAAAATGCAAAAATACACACTTTAATCGCAATTCCATACAATCCGTATGAACCAGAACCATATCAATTTTGGACTATGGCAGGAATGTTAGATATTGATAATGAATTAAAAGTGGCGGAAGACTTTTGGAATTTTCTTGGAGGAGAAGGGGCATACAATGACTTACTTGATTGTTTTGAAAGAGCAGGTGTTGAATTACGTTCAGAAATTGATAACTATTTTGCAAAGTTTAATAGCTAATAATATGAAGTAAAGAATTATTTTTTACATAAAATTCAATGAATAACAATAAAATTCGTATCTTTGCAAAAAAAATATTATGATAGATTATTTTAAACATCAAAATGGTAGTGTTACAGTTTGCGATACAGAAGGCGTTATTATTTATATGAATGATATGTCTATCAATACCTTTGGAGACAAACGTGGTATGAATCTATTTGCTTGTCACCCACCCCATGCTCAAGAAAAAATCAAACAACTTTTAGCAAAAGGTGGAACCAATAGTTATACTATTGAAAAACAAGGAAAAAAGAAAATTATTTATCAAACCACTTGGCAAAAAGATGATGGCTCCATTGGAGGTCTTATAGAATATTCTTTTGTAATACCTTTTGATATACCTCATTATATTCGCAAATAATGAAACAAAAAACAAAACTTTATAATCTATTATTAATCAGCTGTTTAATAATATTTTCATATTCTTGCGACCCAATAGAAGACAAAAATCAATTCAAAACAACTGAATATAAGATAGATATACCAAAATATTTTCCCAATAAACTCAATCTTCCTACAGATAATCCTCTCACAGAGGAAGGTATAAAATTGGGTCGTTATCTTTTTTACGATAAACGTTTTCGGGGTTATAGTGGAAATAATGCAGACTCTATGATGTGTTGTGCTTCTTGTCATATTCAAGCAAATGCTTTTACTTGTGGAATAGAACATCCAAAATATACAGATGGCTTAACTTTCGGAGTAACAGGAAAATATACAAATCATGTTGTTATGCCATTGTACAACTTAGTATTCAATAACAATGGATATTTATGGAATGGAATGATATATCCTGACAATCCCAATATTCAATATCGAAATTTAGAAGATATTGTCCGAATGACTATTATTGCCGATGACGAGATGTGTTCAAGTCCAGAAAGATGTATTGCTACCTTGGAAAATATCAGCATTTATCCGCCAATGTTTAAAGCCGCTTTTGGTTCTGAAGAAATCACGCTTGATAGAATTTGCAAAGCAATTGCTCAATTTATTCGCACTTTAATCTCCTCCGATTCTAAATTTGATAAATATCTTCGAGGAGAAACCCAACTTACCGATGATGAATTAGCGGGTTATGTTTTATTTGTTACCGAAGAAGGTGCAGACTGTTTCCATTGTCATGGTAGTGATGGAAATTTATTGATGACAACTAATTCATTTTATAACAATGGATTAGATTCTCTTTTCAACGATTCTCAAGATAGAGCCTCTGTAACAAGAACCCCTAACGATATAGGTGCATACCGAGCTCCATCTTTGAGAAATATATCATTTACAGCACCTTATATGCACGATGGAAGATTCAAAACATTAGATGAGGTTATTGATTTTTATAGCGAAGGATTAAAAAATACACCTTATGTCCATTCACTTATGCATCAAATAAATAATGGCGGGGTCATGTTGACACAAAAAGAAAAACGTCAACTAAAAGCTTTTCTTTTAACACTTAACGATAGTTTATTTATTAACAATAGTAAATATTCAAAACCGCAAGAACTCCCCTAACCTTTCAATAATTGTATGCCAAAATTACATTGTAAACAACGTTTTTCCAAACAATAATTCTGATACAATTCTATCAATGCTTGTGAGTGCATTGCTGAATTTAGTTGTGGCGACAATGATTTAAATCGTCGCACAATTGCATTATTTTCTATTGGAATCTGAGCATAAAAATCAAATACTTTTGTTCGTAATTCCAAATTATCTTCCCAGTATGAAGAAGCAAACATAAATGGAAGTATAATATTGATTATCAAAGAATAAATAGATTGTTCTCCTAATATTTTTTTTCGTTTAGCCATTGATAATACATCAAAACGATAATGAGTATCCCAATATGTTGAGGCTTCTACCGAAAACAATGCTATTAATTGATGTATATTTTGAATTTCTAATACCTTTGATAACAAAGATTTTGATTTATACACTAAATTTGCAAATTGGGCTATTCTTATTGTTGGAAAACCTGTTGGATACATTCTTGCAAATTTCCACATAGAAATATCACATAAAGGCTTAAGATTAAACTTACGTTTCAAAAATTCGTATTCTTTTTGTAACATTTTTGGATATGTATCTTCATAATGTTCATCTAAAAACCCCGCTTGACCAAATAAAATTGCTTCTATTTGCACTAAATTATCTCTATGTTTTGCCAAAACAGACATTGGGATTGATTGTGCTAACAACTGCATTGGTTGAGCATTTGTTTTAAATCCAAACGCTTTGGCTAAAATATGATAAAATACCTCTTCTTTATGTGCTGCATTAATTTGCAATTGCAATTCTATCGTATTGGTTCGCTTTTCTAAACGTTCTACCAACAAACGTTCTAACCAAGCCATAACTTGTAATCTTTCTATTGATGAAAGACTCTGATTACAAACAATCGTTTGAGATGAATTGAGATAGTATTTATACTTATCTATTAAAGATTTATCAATCAGATTTTTAACTTCAAATGTCGGCACATTCCTTCCTCGACTATCTTTTATTAGAACATCATTTTCATAAACAACATGTAAAATTACATTATCATAAATTTTATCTGAAGTATGTCCATGTTTGAGCCAATCTGAAGATTTTAAATGAATTTCAACTGCTCCAACCCACAAAGTATTTCCAATTTTGATTTTTACATTTTCAAAATCAGGACCACTGTTTTTATTTTCTACACCAACATCTACAATATCAATACTTTGCCCATCAGTAGTTAAATATTCTTTTAAGGCAAATAATTTATATTTCCATAGATATTGCAATAGTGCTTCGTCCATTATTAAAGATGTTTATCGAAATTTGTTGCATTTGCTTGTTCCAAACAAGTTATCACCAAATCATTGATACATACATGTTTGGGCAATGATACAAGATAATACACTACATCGGCAATATCCTCTGCATACAATGGTGTATAACCTTTATAAACATTATCTGCAGCATTTTTATCACCTTTATAGCGTACCAAAGAAAATTCGGTTTCTGCTGCTCCTGGACAAATCTGGCTAACTTTTATATGATGAGGGAGCATATCTATTCGCATTGCTTTACTAATCGCATCAACAGCATGTTTTGTTGCACAATATACATTTCCTCCTGCATAAACTTCTTTTCCTGCTATTGAACCAATGTTTATAATATGACCATTTTTACGGGCTATCATCAATGGTGCTATTGCTCGACTTACATAAAGTAAACCTTTAACATTGGTATCAATCATTCTGTTCCAATCATCTAATTCGCCTGATTGTATTCCACCCAAACCAACAGCCAAACCTGCATTATTTACCAATACATCTATTGCTTTCCATTCTTCTGGTAAAATCTCAACAGCATCTGCTACCGCATTTGCGTCTCTAACATCGTATGCCGATACCAATACTTTAACATTGTATTGTTTTTCCAATTCTTCTGCCAAAGTATCTAAACGTTCTTTTCTTCTACCGGTTATAATAAGATTAAAACCATGTTTAGCCATTTTTTGGGCAATGGCTTTACCAAATCCACTTGTTGCCCCTGTAATATATGCAATCATAATAATATTAAAATTTCTAATCTACTCTACTTTTATAAAAAATTATTGTTATCGCATTGGAAATCAATGCAAAAATTGTCATTCCTAACAAATAAAAACGCATATCAATCAAAGAACTTCCCTTAAGAATAATACTTCGTAAAATTTCCATAAAATGAGCTATCGGATTGATAAGATTCATAATTTGAGCCCATTGTGGCATACTTTCTATTGGAGTAAACAATCCACTCAACAAAATAAATACGATAAAGAAAAATATCATTACGAACATTGATTGTACTTGATTTTCTGCAAAAATACTTACCATAAATCCTAATCCTAACATTGCTAAAAGAAATATTGCTGTTATTAGCAATAAGGCTGCAATAGAACCTTGAACATGTATTCCGAATAAAAATACCATAAAAAAAAGCCCAACTGCAAATTCAAGCATTCCTATTATCCAAAATGGAACCATTTTTCCAATAAAAAATTGTGTTTTGCTAATCGGTGTTAAATTGATTTGTTCTATTGTCCCCAATTCTTTTTCTCTTACTATATTCAATGTTGACAACATCGCTCCAATCATACTTATCAATACTGCCAATATTCCTGGAACAAAAACATTTTTATAGTCCATTTTTTTATTAAACCACCTTAAAACATTAATATCTACAGTTTTATCCATATTAGAAACCAACGATGCATTGGTATTTTTGAAGTAACGAGCAAAATAATCTGTAAAATATTGTTGTAAATAAGCAACTCCTATCGCCGCTTTCATACTATTTACGGCATTGGCTGTAATACTAATTGTTGGTTGTTGTTGTCTATATATATATGCTTGTAAATTGGGAGGTAATTCTATGACAATATCCACTTTATTTTTTTTCATTGACAATTCTCCTGCTTGGGAAGATGCAATGCCATCAACTAAACGAAAATATTTGGTAGCACCCAATGTATGCTGAATATCTCTTGAAAGAGAAGTTCCGTCATAATCTACTACCGCAATATTTAAGCGTTTTATTTCCATATCTGCAGCAAATGGGAATACCAACATTTCGGCTAATGGCAAAATAGTTATCAATTGCCATAAAACATTATTGCGAAATATTTGCAAAAATTCTTTTTTAATTAAGATTAGAATTGTTCGCATAGTAAAAAAAGTTCGAGTTTTAAACTCGAACTTTAAATAATTTGTTAATATTCTTTACAAGGGACTTCCCCTTTTATCATGAGCAACACATTGTATGCAAGTGCTTCATTTTCATTTTCTCCCGGAAATACATCAATAGGTCCTAAATAATTAACTCTATCTACAATTTTTGCAATAAATGGTTTTCCATAAGCCATTCCACCAGTAAGTAATATAGCATCTACTTTACCTTTCAAAACAGTGGAAGCCGCTCCAATTTCCTTAGCAATTTGATATGCCATTGCTGATTCATAAAAATCTGCTTCTTTATCTCCTGCTTTTACTCTATTTTCAACCTCTAAAGCGTCATTTGTTCCAAGATATGCAACAAATCCACCTTTGCCTACAACCATTTGATTCAATTCTTCTCTGGTATATTTCCCACTAAAACATGCATCTATTACAGAAATAACAGGCAAAGAACCACTTCTTTCTGGTGAAAATGGGCCATCACCATTTAATGCTTGATTTACATCAATAACATTACCACCTTGGTGTACGCCTATACTAATTCCGCCACCTAAATGAACAATAATCAAATTAAGGTCTTCGTATTTTCTATTGATTTTTCTTGAATAAATACGTGCTACCATTTTTTGATTGAGTGCATGAAAAATTGGATTACGAGTAAATGCAGGGTGACCACTAACTTTAGATATTGGTGCCATTTCATCAACTACTCCAGGGTCTGCGATATAGGCTTTAACACCTAATGATTGAGCAATATCATGTGCTATCAATCCTCCCAAGTTGCAGGCATGTTCTCCTGCATATCCAATGGTAAGGTCGTGAATCATTGCTTCATTTACTTCATATATTCCAGAAGGGATACTTTTTACTAAACCACCTCTTCCTATAATATATTGAATATCATTGATATTTATATTATTAGATTCTAATTCACTCAAAATCGCTTGTTTCCGAAAACTATATTGGTCGGCAATACGTTCAAACGATTTTATTGTTTCTGCACTATGTTTTATATTTTTTGAAAATATTGTAGTAATACCTTTAATTTCATCTTGTACTGATGGGTCTAATTCCATAACTGCAACCTTTGTTGAGGTAGAACCTGGATTTATCGCCAAAACTTTTACTTTTTCTAATACTTCTGACATTTTAATATAAGATTTATATAAATTATTTTAAATAAAATACACTCAATATTTTTGGCAAAGATACAAAAAAAAATGCAAAATTTAACAAATTTATACAAAAAATATTCCACAGATTTTTTTTTATAAATAAGTTTCTTGTTTTCAAATAAATAAAAAGAATATGATTTTTATTTTTTCTATTATTATTATTATGTAAACGATTGCATATCAACCATTTGACGATACAATCCATTTTTTAGTATCAATTCTTGGTGTTTACCATGTTCAACAATCTTTCCTCTATCTAACACAAAAATTTCATCTGCATTGACAATTGTTGACAAACGATGTGCTATTATTATACAAGTTTTATCTTTGGCTATATTATCAATAGCCTCTTGAACAGATTGTTCCAATTGAACATCTAAAGCCGATGTTGCTTCATCAAGAATAAGTATTGGCGAATTTTTCAACAATGCTCTTGCAATACTAATGCGTTGTTTTTGTCCTCCCGAAAGTTTGTTTCCTCTATCGCCTATATTTGTTTGAAATCCTTCTTCCAAATTAACAACAAAATCGTAAACATTAGCTATTTTTGCTACTCGCACTACATCTTCATAAGCAGTTGATTGTCCCAATGTAATATTATTATATATGGTATCATTAAACAATATACTTTCTTGGGAAACTATTCCAAAAAGAGACAATAAATCACTAATTTTCATCATTTTAATATCAATACCATCTATTAAAATTTCACCTTGGTCTATATCGTAAAAACGTAAAATCAAATCTATCAACGTTGTTTTACCTGCTCCAGACATTCCACATATTGCAATTTTTCTTCCTTTCTGTATTGACATATTAAAATTGTCTAACACTTTTTTATCATCATACGAAAAAGTTACATTTTCCAACACTAATTTATCTTCAAAATCTGATTTATTTATTGGAACGACATGTTCTTCTATTTTATCTTGACAATTAAGCAATAACTCTAATCTATCTATTGAAGCAGCTCCTTTTTTCAAATTGGTCATAGCCTCTGCCGTAGATTTCACAGGATTTATAATTTGAATAAACAATGCTATATAAGTCACAAAAATTTCTACCGTAAAGCTGTTACTTACATCCATCACCATTGCGGAACCATAAAACAATATAAAAATCACTATCAAAGTCCCCAAAAATTCTCCAATAGGTGAAGATAAATCCCTACTACGAATAATTTTAATTAGTAATTTATTGTATGAGTGATTTATTTTGGCAAACAATACTTTCATATATTCTATAGCATTAAACGCTTTAATTACCCGTAAAGCATAAATACTTTCTTCTAATGTGCCTGTCATTTTGGCTTGATATTCCTTGGCTTCAAATGATTTTCGTTTTAGTTTTCTTTGTATTCTATTAATTATCAAGCCTGAAATTGGAAGTAATATCAATACAAAAATACTTAATTGATAATTTACAAAAAACAAAAACAATAAATAAAAAACAATCATCAAAGGATATTTCAACAAAGATTTCAAAGATTCTAAAATAGATGTATCTATTTCCTGAACATCATTGATTACCAACGATATAATATTTCCCTTTTTATGTTTTGAAAAATAGGCTATAGGAAATTCAAGTATTTTTTTATATGCTTGATTACGAAAAGTTCGCACAATAGAAGTTCTTATCGGAGCCAACAACCACATCGCTACATATTCAAAGAATTTACTTAAAAAGAAAAACAAAAAAACTGTAAGTAACAACATTAACAATGCCTGCATAACTCCCCTTTCTACAATAATACAAGTAAGAATATATTTAGCATACGCAAAAAGGGCATCTGAAGAAAAACTTAAAGCAGGTCTCTCCAATGTTTGGTCTAATTGACTAAATAACAATGACAAAAACGGTGCCAATGTTGTAATTGATAACAAGGAAAATATTGTTGATATAAAATCAAACAATACTACTATACCAAGTTTTATAGTATGAGGAGATAATAGAAGTAATATTTTTTTTAAATCTTTCATTAATCTTGTTTCAACTCAAATTGTAAACCATTAAAGATATATTGTATCGTATCGGATTCACCATCTATAGTTTTAATTGTATATGTCAAAGCACCATTTTTATAATTATACGATGTATTTATTTTTTCTCTTTCTGAATAAGTCATACTTAAATATCTCTCATTCGGATAGAAACCATTGTAATTAAAAATCAAACTATCAGCGGTAATCATCAAAATAGTTGAACCTTTAAAATGCTCATCTCCACTAATATCCCCTTCCATATTGAGCAAATAATAATCATTTTCTGTTTTAGAATATAATTTATAAATATTTTTGGGCAAACCTGACATAAAATCTGTTTTATTGGCATAAGATTCTGTTTCAAATGCGGACAATAAGATTTTATCTTTCGTTAAATATTGATATACATTCAAATATGTATTAAATTTTGTTCCATTATTTTCATTCCAAGAATAAATTCTTAACACCTTATCTGGAGAGGTTACAACAGTCAATAAACGATGTTTTAATGGACTATACATGCTTTTTTTGTCTTTCAGCAAATTTTCCATATAATGTATTGCCATATAATTAAGAGAATCTACTCTACCATAAATATCCTCATTTTCAGAATATTTTAACAACATTAATGAATCTAAAATTTGATAAAGTGTATTTCTTTTTGATTCAAAAGAAGATTCTGGAATTTCGTATTGAGCAATCCAACTACGTATTCCCATAGGATTATTGCCATCGGTAACAACATCAATACCAGTAATTGTGTCTTCTTTGATAATTGAATAGATTTCAATAGGGTCATCTAAATAATCTTCCTGATTAGCAAAGTGACAAGAAAAAAAAGTAATTGTACAAAATAATAATACCGATATATAAGAAAATTTCATAAAGAATTATGATTTTTTCATTGCGGCAAAAGCCAAAATCAATCCTAATGCAATACCCAACAATGCCGCAAAAAGTACTTGAAATTCTGCTGGAAGAATAAATGTTATAGTATGTGCTGGTATCCAGAAAAATGGAATAGTTTTTTTGAAAACAAATCTCCATTGAACTTTCCAATCAATAGATGACAATATTTCTGTGGCTTGTATAGGTTTGGTTAAACAAACTATTTTTCCATTATATTTTGCAATATGAGTATCTGTTACCTTATGTAAAGTCATAAATACAGGTGCAAAACTTGTATTCATTATTAGACTTATACAAAATGCACCCAATAATTTTGTAGGTGAAAATGGATTTTGCATTGCAACTATTAAATCCGAAGAGCCTCCAATAATTTTATCTACTACTGAAGGAACACCTATTGAAAATACTTTCATTGAAAAAGCAATCCACATTCCTAAAATTCCCCACACCAACATTTTCGGAAGTAACCCAAAAGAAGAATTATAATAATTTCCTGTTTTAATTCGCATTGCCACCATTTCACCAAATGTTGATAATATTGCAAATTTAGCAAATGCCATTAAATATGGATTTGATTGATTAGCAGATAAATACCATTGATATACATTATCAAAAACAAAGAATGGAACAAAAAATAAAATTACTAAAATTATTACAATAAAATCTTGCTTTTTCATATATTATACATTTTTTATACTGATTATTAACATTTAAATTATTCAACTGTTACCGATTTTGCCAAATTTCGTGGTCTATCAACGTCACAACCGCACATTACTGCAACATAATATGCCAAAAGTTGCAATGGAATACTTGCTAAAATAGGCACAAACATTTCTTCTGTTTCTGGTATTTCAATAACAAAATCGGATAAATTTTTCACTTCTTCGTCACCTTGGGTAACAATGGAAATAATTTTACCTTTACGTGCTTTTACTTCTTGTATATTACTTACAACTTTTTCATACATTCCTTTATTTGTTGCTATAACAACAACTGGCATATTTTCATCAATCAAGGCAATGGGACCATGTTTCATTTCCGCAGCAGGATAACCTTCTGCATGAATATACGATATTTCTTTAAGTTTCAAAGCCCCTTCTAAGGCTACAGGATAATTGTAATTTCTACCTAAATATAATGCATTGCGAAAATCTTTCATATAATTCGCAATATCTTTCACTAAGTCTGCCGATTTTAATATTTCTTGCACTTTTTCTGGAATGGCTTCCAAGGCTGTTATCATTTCGATATAACGTTTTTTAAGAATTTTTCCTTTTCTATTTGCTAAACACAATGCCATTAAAGCCAATACTGCGACTTGTGCTGTAAATGCTTTTGTTGAAGCAACTCCAATTTCTGGTCCTGCATGAGTATAAGAACCTGCATCGGTTATTCTTGCAATTGATGAACCTACAACATTGCAAACTCCTAATACTACAGCACCTTTTTTCTTTGCCAATTCTATTGCTGCCAACGTATCTGCTGTTTCTCCTGATTGTGAAATAGCAATTACAACATCATCTTCGTATATTATTGGATTTCTATACCTAAACTCTGATGCATATTCTACTTCAACTGGAATACGTATCAAATCCTCAAAAAGATGCTCTCCTACCAATCCTGCATAATACGAAGTTCCACAGGCTACAATTATTATTCTACGTGCTTTTAAAAGTTGGTCTTCGTACTCTACGATACCTCCCAAAGAAACAACTTCTTTTTGCATATTCAAACGTCCACGCATACTATCTGCAATAGAACGTGGTTGTTCAAATATCTCCTTAAGCATAAAATGCTCATAACCACCTTTTTCCAATTCATCTAAATCCATTTGTAATTGTTGGATATAGTGTGGTACTGTTTCATTTTTTATTGTTTTTACCGATAAATCATTACCGGGGGTCAACACTGCTATTTCTTCATCATTTAAATATACCACTCTTTTGGTATATTCTATCAATGCAGAAGCATCTGAAGCAACAAAATATTCATCTTTTCCAAAACCTATAATAACAGGACTTCCTTTGCGTGCTACTATCAATATGTTTGGGTCATCTAAAGAAATAACGATAATTGCATACGTCCCTACAACTTGACCTAATGCTAAACGAACAGACTCTGTTAAATCAACATTAGCATTTTTGTTTATATCCTCTATCAAGTGTATCAATACTTCAGTATCTGTTTCGCTATTGAATTTGTAACCTGCTTTTTCTAAAGTATCACGAAGCGGACGATGATTTTCTATTATTCCATTATGTATCAACACAATACGACCATCTGAAGAAAAGTGAGGATGTGCATTTTGGTCACTTGGTTCTCCATGTGTTGCCCAACGCGTATGTGCAATTCCACATTGTCCTGTGGTATCTTTTTTTTGACAAAATACTTCTAAATCACTAACTTTTCCTCGACATTTATATACGCCAATATTGTCATTTTGTATCAAAGCAACACCTGCACTATCATAACCACGATATTCCATTCGATACAATCCTTTCAACAATATCGGATATGCATTTCTGTTTCCTATATAGCCAACTATACCACACATTTTGCTTAATAATTTTGAATTTCAGAATAATACATTTCCAAACGCAAACGTTTTTCAGGGTTTAATGATGGATTTAAACCATAAAAAGTTGTTCTACTCATATTTGTTGCCGCTGCTCCTATTATCAAATTGATAGCATTAGCAGAACTTGTTCCATCTATTAAATACTGTAAATGTTTTGTTATTCTAATTCTATATTCACCTTTGGATTTATTGTATTTTCCATCGAAATAATTTGCTCCGATTGAATAATCAGGAACTGTTACCAAATAACCTTTTGATGTATCATAATAATTTATAAACAACGATGTTGGAAATTTATGTTTTGTGGTATCAGATTCATCACAACGAGTTACGACTAATTCTGCTCGATGAACTATAATTTTTTTTCCTTCAAATTGTTGTTTCAAATATGGAAATGAAATTAATGTTTTGATACCAATTCCTGTCTGCAGATACAATTTTTCATTTACTGATGTATAATTTCCTTGCAATTGTTCTTGCAATGCCGTTTCTGCTTCTTTATAATCGTTATGATTGATATATCCTACTCTTACCGATGAATCTGAAAAAACAAGTCTAAATTGTTTGTTTGTACTTTCATTGTTATGATAATACATTGTTAAAGAAGAACTATTATTGGTCAAATTGATAGAAACAATGCTTCCATCATTTTGTTTAGCCTCAGCAACAACATACAAACCTTTAAAATAATTCAAAAAAGACGACATTGATTGGTATTCAACACCACCAGATTTGGAAATAAATTTATTATTTGCAAACGATTTTTTTAATGGAATATGCAACACTGGAAATGAAGATGATGTATCATTACGAACTGATGGCGTAGGATAAATCCAACCATTTCCATCAATCAAATCTTCACTATTGTATTTCAATTGGGTATTCGCATAATATGTTTGACCATAAACTAAATCTTCATTTAATTCATATACACGTATTTGAAATGGATTTAAAGTATCACCATACGGCAATGTATATGCTAAAGACAATATTAAAGAATCGGCTTCTGCTCCTTCTCCAAAGTTAGCATTAAATGATTGTAAACGACCTTGTGCATAAAATCCAGCTTGGGTCAAACCAAATATCGGGTCGTTGATATAACCTAACATATTGTACATCACTGCATTTGTTGCAATACTATCGTTATGTAATGTAGAATAGGCTTCTAATGTTGCCGTATCAAAAAATGTTGTATTCAACAATTCATCATTTGGTTGAACATTCCAACCTATTGTCCCAATTTCCTTTTTACATGAAATTGCTAATAAACAAACAATTACAAGATAAAATCCAATGAATGTATTTTTTCTCAAAATAAATTTATTTTAAAATTAAACTATTTCATAATACTATTGTACAATGCCAAATAATCATCAGCATATTGTTCTTGCTTATGTTCAAAATAAGGTTTTCCTAATTTTTCAATATATTCTCTATAAGTATTATCAACATCTGGATGTGATATTACTATTGCATCAGAATATTCCATTGCCATTTTGTGAGAATGAGCATAATCTGCTCCTTTATAATTTACAACATCTTTCATTGGAACACCACAATCTTTCAATTTGGTTGCAAATGAACGATTCAATTTTTTATCATAATTTTCATCGTAAATAGAATAAACCACTTTTGCATTTGAAAACAATGGATTATCTTTATACAATACTTTTACAAAAAGAGGAACTAAACACGAAATCCAACCATGACAATGAATAATATTTGGACTCCAACCCAAATTTTTCACTGTTTCTACAACTCCTTTTGCATAAAATATTGCTCTTTCATCATTATCAGAGAATGGTTTATTACTCTTATCACACAACAAGAATTTTCTTAGAAAATATTCTTCACTATCAACAAAATATGTTTGCATTCTAATTGATTGAATAGATGCAACTTTTATCACTAAATGATGGTCATTATCATTTATCACGATATTTTGTCCAGATAACCGAATAACTTCATGCAATTGATTTCTTCTTTCGTTAATCAAACCATAACGTGGCATAAAGGTTCGTATTTCTATTCCTTTCTCTTGAATACTTTGTGGCAAATATCTTCCTATAATAGACATATACGAAGCTTCTAAATATGGCGTAATCTCTTGATTTACAAATAAAATCCTTTCTATCGTCATAAATTATTCTTTTTTTGCAGTTATAAATTATGCAAAGATACAATTTTTTTTTCAAATATACATAAAAAAGTATAGATAAAACAAGCAAAATTATAAAAAAACAACTTTTTAAGTAAAAAATTCACTTTACTTAAAACCAAAAAAGGAAAATTATTAGGGTTTTCTTTCGATATTGTTGAGTTATAACTGCGTCTTGTAAAAGTTTTTTATTTTTGAATACTTTAATTTTTTGAAAAACATTTTAGCGGCAATTGTTGGGTTAAGTTGTCGCACTTTGGAAATATCAAAAGTTATTTTAGTTCCTTGTTTTTTACAATTTTCTGCATAAACAAAGAACAATGGATTTATTTTGTAACCCGAAATTTTTCCTGCTCCGCCACGTGCTTTGCGTAAATCTAATTTGACCTTTTCTATAGAAACCATTGTTTTGTTAATAATTGCTCCTTTTTCTTTTAAAAATCTAAGTAATGCTTTAGGTGTCCATACTGGATAATGATTTCTTCCTGCTGGTCTAATTTCGCCTTCGATTTCTGCCCATTGTGTTACTTGGTTTGCTGGTAACATAACCAAATAGCCATCTGTGTCTTCTGTACAAATAACATCTGCATATTTTTTTAGCAGGATTGGTATAATTGTTTGAAACAGCACTATCAATACTATTTACACTAAAATTGTGTACATTACTACCCATTACCTTAAAAAAATTCAATTCTTTCTGTTCTTCCAACATTTCTTTGAATTGCGGATACCGTTTAAGAAAATCCGCTGTAACAATCAATTTACCATTCTCTTTATATTTTGGCAAATCTGGTTCACTTGTTTTGGCTCCAGGTTCTTTAAATTCAATAGTGTAAATTTCAAAATCTTTTATGCCTAATAAAATATTTGTATGACCTTTTTTTACTCCTGCAGGAAATAGCATGTGTTGTTTATCTATTGTTGAATAAGCATAAGGGGGGAATAAATTAAATGAATGTAATAAGTTAATAATAGGAGTAGGAATAAAATCTTTGTTTTCCAAATAATTCACAAATATATCTAGATGTAACATATTTGCATAAGTTTGTGCATAAACGCATTCACTAAAAACAGCCGATTGAATATTATGTCCTTCTTTATAACTTTGCAATATTTGATATTCCAAAGCAGGACATTCTTTTTTAAGTTTCGTAAAATTGATTTCTTTACTTCTTTTGATTGCTACTTTCCACAAATCATTTCTTTGAGTTTTATTTAGTATAACCTTTGTGGGTACATGGGTGTAAAATTCTTTTATTATTTCCCTTTGTGTTTGAGGTAATGGAATATGTTCTTTGGGTGTTTTCATAAACTCACATTCAGTGTATTTTATTGTGTCGTCAAAGCATATTCAAAATCTTGGTTCACGAAACTTATTTTTTGAACAAGTTTTATGACAGAGGCATCAAAAATAACGGAATTTCCATTTTCAACTTTGAATGAAGTTATAATATTTTTTATTGTTTCTTTCTGTTCATAACTTAATTCATCTATTATTAAAAATATATGGATATTAGATTCAAATGCATCCATCAATTCTTTTTCAAAATGACTTATAATAGCCCTTGTAGAAATATTGGGTTTCATCTCTTTTACCCAAGAATCTATCATGTCAGATAGTTCTTTGTTTTCCGAAGTATAATCAATTATTTTTGCAATCCAGTCTTTTTTTGTTTTGTCTCGAATTGTTTTATCTGTAATAATACTAAAAGAAGACGCAAATTGCATTAATTGAGGAATGATATGAGAATTTAAATATTTTGATTTTTCTGAAGAGCGAGCTTTACCATCTCCATAACATTCATATTCAATAAGACTTATCTGAAGTTTATTTTTTGTATCAAATGAAATAAGCAAAGCATCGGGAATGACTGAAATTCCCGAAAGTTCATCGGATTGATGTGTTTTGAATAACCTATTTTTGGCAATTAATATACTTCGTTTAGGGTTATAATTTGTAAATAAATTGAAAAAGTTTTTATTTACTAATGGTTCTAATCCTCGTAATTTGTCAGTTTCATTTTGAAAATTTATAGTTTGGAATGTTCCCATTATCTTAATTTCAGCCTCTGGAATTTCTTGAATGATTTGTGCTATTTCTTCTTCCTTAATTTCATTGTCTTCAATATCTTCATTTAATATTTTGTTTGACTTTTTGTTCTCAATTTTTATAAATTGACGTTCGGTGCATTTATTTTTATTAAATTCTTCATCAAGTCGTTTTGCTGCAAATTCATCGAATTTTTTAGAACCTTGCAAATATTTTAAAGTCCAATAATTTCCACCTATATCCGATAAAAATTCAAGGTCAAAAAATTTACAAAATTCTATATTTTTGATTGAATAACAAAGAACATATCTATCAGCATCTTCCCATGGTCGTTCGTCTGTAACGCTGTCTAGTTCAAATCTTGCTCCACATAATGATTTTCTGTCTTTCTTCAATAGAAGATAGATTTTATCATTAGGCAAAGGTCCTCTATGTCCGAAACCTACTATTTTATGGTCAAGACAAAGGTTATAGTTTTCAATATTATTACTGCAATGTAATGTTCTTACTATCATTTTTCTTCCTCCATTATTATATTATTATATTATTATAAGATTATTATACACATATACGTCCAAGTCATTTTCAAACCATTGGTTTCAATATCTTTTATATAATCTTGTAGAGAATAAGATTTATATTTTGACACTATGGTATCAGAAATAAAAACTTCAACATTTTGTTGATTTTTTTTTAAAACAATATCGTCAAAAAGGCTTCTCTGAAAAAAATCTCTTCTCATTCTCTATTATTTGTTTCAAATATGCAATAATCTTTTAACTATCAACATCTATAGAGACAATCACAACATATTGACTATCAATTATTTATTTTATACTTATTCTTGGTTATTACATTTTGCAAAGATACAAATTTTATTGTTATTCATTATCCAATTGCCTCAAAAAAATAAAACTTTAACCTTTGAATTAACACTCAAAGGTTAAAGTTTTTGAAAAAAAACAAAAAAAACATGAATTATTTTATAGGAATATTCTTCAATGTTTCAATCAAGAAATTCCAAAATTTCTCAACACTATCTATATTTACTTTTTCATCAGGAGAATGAGGATAACAAATAGTTGGTCCACAAGAAATCATATCCCAATGAGGATACATTCCTCCAAATAATCCGCATTCTAAACCTGCATGAATTGCTTTTATTTCTGCTTCTTTGTTGTACAAATCGCTATATACTTTTTGCATTGTTTTCAATATCGGCGATTCCATATTTGGTTTCCAACCCGGATAGGCTCCTGTCAATGTTATTGATGCTCCTGACATTTCTGCAATAGCAGACATTTTTTCGCCTACTGCTTCTTTGGCACTATCAACAGAACTACGCAACAAACATTTTACTGACAATACGCCATTTTCTGTTTTAGCAATTGCAAGATTTGTTGATGTTTCTACCAAATTTGCCATAGAATCACTCATACGCATAACGCCATTGGGCAATGCCAATATCATATTTATCATACGTTTTTGATCATTTGCATCAATTATAGTACTTGGAACTGCTATTTTTTCTATTTCTATACTTAATGTTGGTTCTGTTAATGCAAATTCTGAATGTATTATTGCTTTAAAATTATTTATAAATTCAATAAATGCATCGTATTTATTGCTCGGAACTGCTACTGTTATAAATGCTTCACGAGGAATTGCGTTTCTTAAACTTCCTCCATCTAAATTTGCAAGACGAACTCCATAATCGTTAATTGCTTTTCTTAACAAACGAGTAGCAATCTTATTAGCATTGCCTCTTCCCAATATGATATCCATACCAGAATGACCGCCTTTTAAGCCAGTTATTGAAATACGCACACCTTGCATATCCGCTGGAGTCGATTCTGTTTTATATTGCATTTCTATGTTAGCATCTAAACCACCGGCACAACCTACATACAATTCTCCTTCTGTTTCAGAATCTAAATTGATTAATATATCACCTGACAACAAGCCTTGTTTAAGTCCGAAGGCTCCTGTCATTCCTGTTTCTTCATCAACGGTGATTAATACTTCTATTGGACCATGTATCAAATCATTAGATTCCAATACTGCCAATGCTGCAGCACAACCAATACCATTATCGGCACCAAGAGTTGTTCCATTGGCTCTAACCCAACCATCTTCTCCTATCATCATTTCAATAGGGTCTTTGGTAAAATCGTGTACTTTATCGCTATTTTTTTGAGGTACCATATCGATATGACCTTGTAAAATAACTTTTTTACGATTTTCCATACCCGGAGTTGCCGCTTTAACAAAGATTAAGTTTCCGACTTCGTCTTGTTTAACTTCGATGTTACGTTGTTTTGCCCACTCTATCAAAAAAGTGGTAATCTGTTTTTCATGTTTAGATGGGTGTGGAATACTACAAATATTCTTAAAATTTTCCCATAATTGTACAGGTTGCAAATTCTTTGTATTCATCTTTTATATATTTTTAATTTATTATTTTAATTATCAATTATTTAACACTAACAAAAAAAATTTTCTTTATTAATTTTGAAACATTTTTTTCAACATATTCGTTTAATATTACGTTGCAAAATTTACGCACAATACAGTTTTTATTAATTTGTTAATGATTGAGTAAAGCAGTCGGCTTCGCCGACTGCTTTACTTTTTATTTTAATTTATGAAACGCATCTTTAATTTTATCAACATAATCCAATTTTTCCCATGCGTAAAATTCAACTGTTTTAAAGTTTCTCATTTCTTCATCAATTTTACGTTTTTTGACACCTTGTCCATCATAAAAAACTTCTACTTCTTTATGATAAGGTTCTATACCAAAATGTCCACAAGATGCCGTTGGTAAATAAATAGGATTTTTCAATCCAAAACGTTTATTGATACCGTATGGAGTTAAATCGAACAATTGGGATATTACTTGTACTATTTTACTATCAGAAACAAGTTTATTTTTTATTCTCAATTTGGTTGTTCCATGTGTATTCACATTTAAACTCACAGGTTGAGCCTTTCCGATAGCGTAAGATATTTGTATTGTACATTCTTTTGCTATACCAGCAGCGACAATATTTTTCGCAATATGACGAGCGGCGTATGCTGCAGAACGGTCAACTTTTGAAGCATCTTTTCCTGAAAATGCCCCTCCTCCATGAGGACATTTTCCGCCATAAGTATCTACTATAATTTTTCTACCTGTCAACCCTGTATCGCCATGAGGTCCTCCTACTACAAATTTTCCTGTAGGATTTACATATAATTTATAATCTTTCTTAAACAATCTTTTTACGCGTGCAGGCAATCTTTTCTTTACCGATGGAATAATAATCTTTTTTATATCCTCTTCGATAACACTACGCATTCTTTCTTCACTTCCTAAAAATTCATCGTGTTGTACTGAAAATACCAATGTATCAATTCTTTCCGCTTTACCTTTATCGGTGTAAGACATTGTTACCTGAACTTTTGCGTCTGGACGCAAATATTTCATTCTGCGACCTTCTTTTCTCACTCTTGTCAATTCCGCAATAAAACGATTCGCCAAATCTATCGGATATGGCATATAATTATCCATATCTTCACAAGCATAACCAAACATCATTCCTTGATCGCCTGCTCCTTGTTCTTCTTCTGTTTGACGTACTACTCCTTGATTAATATCTGGTGATTGCTCGTGAATTGCAGAAATCACACCACAAGATTTACTTTCAAACATATATTCTCCTTTGGTGTATCCTATTTCTTTTATTACATTACGTGCCGTTTCTTGCACATCTACGTATGCTTTAGATTTTACTTCTCCTGCACATATTACCAAACCTGTTGTTACAAGCGTTTCACAAGCAACTTTAGAATCTGGGTCTTGTTTTAAAAATTCATCTAACAAGGCATCGGATATTTGGTCTGCTACTTTATCTGGATGTCCTTCTGAAACTGATTCTGATGTAAATAAATATGCCATCTTATTTTTTTTTATATTATTTTCAGTTAAAAACGACATATTTTAATTTTTATTGTTCATTTTCTTAAAAAAAATAAAAAAAAACACACATTTTTTTCAAAAAAAACACATAATAATTTAATATTCAATTTATTATAACATTCAGTAAAAAAAATAGAAAAAAAACATACAAAATCGAACATTTTTTTTAATATACATTATATTTACCTAATTATCAATTATTTTATACTTAATTTTAAATTAAAATATAGAAACAACATTTTATCGTATAAAAAAAAAATGTTATCTTTGCAATCTATTAAGATAAAACTTTTATAATGATGACTGACTTTCAAAAAGATATTATGCAGGGGATACCATCGGAATTACCGCCGATGCAAGATTATGACACAAATGTCAATCACGCACCCAAAAGAAAGGCTATTCTTTCTCATAGCGAAAAGAAATTAGCAATCCGTAACGCATTGCGATATTTTAATCCTAAACATCATTCGGTATTAGCTAAAGAATTTGCAGAAGAATTAAATAAATACGGCAGAATATATATGTATCGTTTCCGTCCAAGATATAAAATGTATGCACGCCCTATCAATGAATATCCTGCCAAAAGTAAACAAGCGGCGGCTATTATGCTAATGATTCAAAATAACTTAGACCCAGAAGTGGCTCAACATCCTCACGAACTCATCACATACGGTGGCAATGGGGCTGTTTTCCAAAATTGGGCTCAATATCTTCTGACAATGAAATATTTATCAGAAATGACTGATGAACAAACATTGGTAATGTATAGCGGACACCCTATGGGTTTGTATCCTTCGCACCCTAATGCTCCTCGAGTAGTAGTTAGCAATGGTATGGTTATACCAAACTACTCAAAACCAGATGATTGGGAACGTTTCAACGCATTAGGTGTTAGCCAATACGGACAAATGACCGCTGGTTCTTATATGTACATTGGACCACAAGGAATTGTACACGGAACAACAATTACCGTACTCAATGCTGCTCGAAAAATTGGTGGTAAAACCGCAGGAAAACTATTCATAACTGCTGGATTGGGTGGTATGAGTGGAGCTCAACCTAAAGCAGGAAATATATCTGGAGTGGTATCAATTACCGCTGAAATCAATCCAAACGCTACTCAAAAACGATTCAAACAAGGATGGGTCGATGAAGTTCATGATAATTTAGAAGAACTTTTTGTACAAGTTGATAACGCTCGAAATCAACGTATTGCCCGCTCTTTTGCTTATCAAGGAAATGTCGTTGACTTATGGGAATATTGTGCTAAAAACAATATTAAAGTGGATTTAGGTTCTGACCAAACATCTTTACACAATCCTTGGGCTGGTGGTTATTATCCTGTAGGACTTTCATTTGAAGAATCCAAAGTGATGATGGCAGAAAATCCACAATTATTTAAAGAAAAAGTTCAAGAAAGTTTACGCAGACAAGTAAATGCTATTAACTTATTGACTAACAAAGGAATGTATTTCTTCGATTATGGCAATGCTTTCTTATTGGAAGCAAGTCGTGCTGGTGCTGATATTTTGAATGAAGATAAATCTGGATTCAAATATCCTTCTTATGTTCAAGATATTATGGGACCAATGTGTTTTGATTACGGATTTGGACCATTTAGATGGGTTTGTACTTCAGGTAAAGCCGAAGATTTAGAAACCTCAGATTTACTCGCTATGGAAGTTTTAGAATCTATTGCAAAAAATGCTCCTGATGAAATTAGCCAACAAATGCGAGATAATATTCAATGGATAGCAGGAGCAAAAGAAAATCAATTGGTTGTAGGTTCTCAAGCACGTATTTTATATGCAGATGCAGAAGGTAGAATTCGTATTGCAGAAGCGTTCAATAAAGCAATAAAAGAAGGTAAAATATCTGCTCCTATTGTTTTAGGAAGAGACCATCACGATGTTTCTGGAACAGATTCTCCTTTTAGAGAAACATCTAATATTTACGATGGTTCATCTTTTACTGCAGATATGGCTATTCAAAATGTTATTGGTGATTCTTTCCGTGGTGCTACTTGGGTAAGTATTCACAATGGTGGCGGTGTCGGTTGGGGGGAAGTTATCAATGGTGGTTTTGGTATGCTTCTCGATGGTTCTTCGGCTGCCGATGAACGTTTAAAAATGATGCTTTATTGGGACGTTAACAATGGCATTTCTCGTCGTTCTTGGGCAAGAAACCAAGGGGCTATGTTTGCTATAAAAAGAGCAATGGCTGAAAATCCAAATTTAAAAGTTACACTACCCTATTTAGTTGATGAGTCTATTATTGACAACATATAAAAAAAGAGGCAAAAGCCTCTTTTTTTGTATGAAAACCAAGTTTTATAATAATTCTATAAATTATAAATATTGTCTCTTGACAAAATATTATCTATCTGCAAGAATTTTAGATAAACGTTCGGTCAACAATGGAATAATCTTGTTAACATCTCCTACTATACCTAAATCTGCCACTTGGAATATAGGAGCAAATTCATCTTTATTGATAGCAATAATAAAATCAGATTCTTCCATACCTGCAAGATGCTGTATTGCTCCGGATATTCCACAAGCAAAATACAAATCAGGACGAACTGTTTTACCTGTTTGACCTACTTGTCTATCGTGTTCCATTACACCTGTATCTACCATTGCTCTTGAAGCAGAAACTTGTGCTCCCAAAAGTTTGGCTAAAGATTCTAATTTTGCGAAACCTTCTTTATTGCCCACACCACGACCTCCAGAAACTAAAATTTTTGCTTCTGTAATATCCATGTTAGATTTTTCATTTTTTACAGTCTGCAACAATTTTACTTTAAATTGAGATTTATCGAAAGTGGGGTCAAATGTTAAAACTTGCCCTTTACGATTGACATCTCGCTCATTTTTTTGCATTACTCCTGGTCTTACTGTTGACATTTGAGGACGATGTTCGGTACACATAATTGTTGCCATTAAATTGCCACCGAATGCGGGTCTTGTCATCATCAATTGACCTTCTTCTGATATTTCCAAGCGAGTACAATCCGCTGTCAAACCAGTTGACAATTTGGCTGATAATCTTGGGGCTAAATCTCTTCCAATAGTTGTTGCTCCAAACAATACTATTGATGGTTTGTATTGTAAAATCGCTTGATACAATGCTTGACTATATTGTTCTGTTAAATAATCTTTTAATTCTGGATTATCTATGCAAATTACTTCATCTGCTCCATATTCTATAAGCGTTTGTGCTTGAGAGGTAATATTATCCCCGGGGAACAATGCAACAACTTTTTCATTCAATTGTTCTGCCAATTGGCGAGCCTTACCCAAAAGTTCCAAGGCTACTGACTGAATTATTCCATCTCTTTGTTCTACAAAAACAAATACATGTTTATATGCTGACTTATCCATAACTCTAAATAACAAATTTTTCTTTCAATTTACTAATAATAATACCTACTGCTTCTTCTGCATCTACATTGTATGTTTCTCCTGCTGTTTTTGCTCCTTTGGTAAAAGATTTTTTAACTCTTGTCGGAGATCCACTCAATCCCAATAATGAGGTATCTATATCCATTTTATCGGCTGTCCAGATTTCTACATTTTTATCAAAGGCTTCCATTATTCCATTAACACTCATATAACGTGCCTTATTTGCTGAAGCCAATACAGTAAAAACACATGGAGTTTCTACTGATAACATTTGATACCCTTCTTCCGTTTCTTTTTTAACAATAAAATTCTGATTACCATCATATTCTGCATTGACAACATAAGATATTTGTGGCAATTGTAAATGTTCTGCAATTTGAGGACCTACTTGAGCGGTATCACCATCTATTGCTTGACGACCTGTGATAACCAAATCAAAATCCATTTTTTTCAAAGCCGCTGCTATTGCTCGCGATGTTGCCAAAGTATCTGCTCCTGCAAATGCTCTATCTGTCAACAATATAGCATTATCTACTCCCATTGCAAACGATTCTCTTAAAATGGCTTCTGCTTGTGGGGGACCCATTGTTAACACTGTAACTTCTGCTCCATAAGTATCTTTTAATTGTAAAGCCATTTCCAAACCTCCTTTGTCATCTGGATTCATAATACTTGGAACTCCATCTCTAATTAAGGTACCAGTTACAGCATCTATTTTTATCTCTGTTGTATCTGGAACTTGCTTTATACAAACAACTATTTTCATATTATGATTTATTTTTACTTCATATTATTATTGATTTTGCAAAGATAACATTTTTTTTTAATATAACACTATGCTAATAAATAAATATTCAACTTGATAGCAGAATTATCTATTTTTTTACATAAAACAAGCCCCGCAAGGCTGCAGGGCTTGAAGTGATATATATATTAACGTTAAAAAAAATGCTATCTTTAATTATTCTTTCACAAACTTGGTGGTATAGTTGCCTATTTTTACAAAATACATTCCTTTTGACAAGTTGGATACATTGATTTGTAACAATGCTTCGCCTTTGTTTTCTACGTGCATAATTTCACGACCGGTTATGTCAAATATTTGAACATTTGCGGTTGCATTTTTGATTGTAAGCAT
>JAZSKB010000054.1:0-3459 GCA_045534635.1 Bacteroidales bacterium | reverse complement strand
AGAGATGGAAACGAAAGAAAAAATATCGGCTTTTAAGAGAAATTACTTCAAACAAGTAATAAAGATGAAATTTTCTTTGTTTTTTTCTGTGATTTTTGCAGAAATTGCTTGTAATTGCTTGATTTTCAGCGAATTGCGGGGAGGGGGGGGGTAAATCTCCTTAAACCTCAAAAAATTGTTTTGGCAAAAGGAACTTTTGCCAAAACGCAAAAAACTTATGGTCCCAATAGCGAAAGAAATCATATACAAATAGAACCAAACCCCGACGACCCATTAGGCTAATTTAGCCCTTGTTAGGGAGAAATCGGGCTTCGACTGACAAGGGCAACAAAAACATAAGTGAAGGAACCCGCAAGGAAATTGCAGAATGTCACCTTGTAAAAACAGAATTTTGCACCCAATAACATTTATTTTGCGGTGGTGTTTATTGGTGAGGATAGTTAATACATCGCTCGGCAGTAGAATCTGCCATGATAATATTTAAAATAAATAATATGACAAAAATAAGATATATAGCCATAATGGCAATGGTAATAATATTCGCAACCACAGCAGTTTTTATTGGTTGTAAAAAAGAAGATAATAGTATTAGTAAGAAAAATATAGAAAAGATAAAAAAAAGTAATTATGAAATTCCTCAAATGAATTATGAAGGAATAACAACAGGGTCAGAATTGTATAATAGATATTTAGAATATCTTGTAGAAATAAGAAATATTACTGGAATAGATATTATAGATTTTGTTCAACAAGAGGAGGTTAAAGGTTTGATAAGAAGTGTAAACAACTCTTTATCTCAAATCACACAATATTTTAATGATGGAACAATTAATGCTGGTATTGCTTCCGGTACAATACCCGGAAATTTCTTGGAAGAATATTACATACGGGCAAGGGAATTTGTAGATAATGGAGTTGAAGATGAATGTGAGCAATTTGATTTTATTTCACAATTTAGTACCATAATGTTTCCTTTGGAAATATTAGATTTGGAATACTATTGTGATAGAGAGGTTTATCTACCAGGAACTTTCTTTATTGAGTTTTCAGAAGAATATGAACGTCTTACAAGTCTATTAGGTTCGTATTACTCAACATTTAGTACAGATTTAACAGAGAATCAAAAAGAACAAATCTTGGCAGAAGTTTTTCATTATTATGATTTTGAAACCCGATTAGAAGAAGGAGGGGGAGACCCTGATTTGTGTTTTGGTCATCTTGAAGATGAAAGAGATAGAACGATATTGTTAGCTACTATATCATTACTGACAGTAATAGGTCATTGGTATGCTTCAATGGCATTAGGTCCCATTGCGATAGCTATAGCAACAGCAGAGTTAATAGCAGCATGTATTGTATTTGAGCAAACTGTAGATGGAGCATGGGAGCTATATCATTTAAAAGGAGGAACAGAACGGAAGCCTCGTTATTTTTGGCAAAATTAGCGTTTGCTATTGATATATGCTCTATAAGAATTTATATAGGGCATATATCATTTAAATGATAATTTTAAAATATTTTTTATAACTTTGTAAAAAATTAGAGAAATATGAAAATGATATTTAAAACACGAGAGATTAGAAAAAAGATTATCCAAATGCGTAATCAGGGAATAAGTGATGAATCTATATTAGAAAAATTGTCCGAAGAATATGGTAGAAAAAAAGTAAAAGAGATAATATCTGCAACGGCTCATATACAAGATAGGTCAAAACATCGGTTATTTGTTGGGATTTTGCTTTTAATATCAATGGCAACCATTATATTTGATGTTATTTTAGAGAAGAAACTTTTAATATTTCGTAATGATTCATTTATAGGGCTATTGTTGTTGTCAACTATAGTTATGATAGAGTTCGTGATGGAGAGAAGATATAATCGATATGTATATATGTGGATTATGCTTGCTTGTGTGTGGATACCTTTAGCATTTTTCTTGCATTTAATGATTCTTGAAACTTGTTATTTGTATGCAACGATAAATTTGTTGTCCATAATAACAATATGTGTATTATCATTTTGTTTTCAACGAAAAATATTTCCAAAACATACAAAAACAAACATAGTAAATGAAAATGAAATAGTCAATATAAATACTTTTTCAAAACAATCTACACTGAAAAATATTTTGTTTTTAGGTTTAGGATTATTTTTGTTTGGTTTGATTATTAATATAATAACACAAGGAACATACGATATAACCCAGAGTCCATGGTTTAAATATTTAACTATGGGAGGAGGATTTTTATTTGTCATTATTTTTTTTGCAGTATTATTTGTACCGATATTTGAAGAATTTGCATTTCGTTTTTGGACAATAGGAAAAACCAAATATTCTGTTTTGTCAATAATTCTTAGTACGTTTTTTGTTTATTTTGTTTTTCAAGCAGTTGTTCCAGCAATTATTACGGCGATATTGTTGATAGTATGTTTTTTTGTAATAAAAAATAACAAACTGAAAATATATTTGTCGATATTTACAACTTCATTGATTTTTACCTTATTGCATGTTATAGGTTTTAGTGAAGGCATATCAATGATTTTTGGAATGATAGCCATATTTGGTTTTTCTTTGATTTTATGTTATTTAGGATTGCGATATGGTTTTGTTTATTGTATTTTGTTGCATTGTGTCAGTAATTTAATATTTATTATCTTTTTAATGCCTATAGGTCATACTCAAGATATATTATGGGAAAACAATAAATATCAAGTAATAGTAACCGAACAACCATCATGGGAAAAATCGCAAATACAAGTAGATGATACATTGTATTTTAAAGGTACAAAAGCAAGTATAGCCTCAGAAATGTTATTGTTTTCAAATGATTTTATTTATAAACCGAAATTTAAAAATTTTCGTACATATTATGTAAAAGTAAGTAGTAAAAATGGACAAAATATAGATAGAAATCAGTTATTTGTTGATTTTGTGGAGAAAATGAAATTACAATGTGATACGAATTATGTCGCTTCGTGGGTTTTAGATGTAAAAGATAGTGTAAAATTGAATTACAAACCCAAAGAAGATGCAACACAATCTTCTCTTGAAAACAAAGTGGTAATTTTAAGAGAAACTTTTGATTTACCAATAGTTTTCAAACAAGAAGAAATGAGAGAAAGAATGATATACAATGAAAATATTATTTATAATCCTTTAAAGCAGAAAAAAGAGATTAAAGATTTTGAACATTATGGAATTTATCTTTATGAAGATACAGTAAAGCAAGTAGGTGTTATAACAATTAAGGAAAAATAAAAGAATCATTTAAGGGAAAGGAGATATTCTCCTTTCCTTTTAATTTTTAATAAAATACAGAAAAAATGACAAGAAATTTAAATTACATTTTTATGAAGACATATCTGCTTTCCAAAAAACAAACTCCATTGTTTTTGCTCATTCTCGGTATTATTTGTTATGGAATTGGAATGCTCCTGTGGTGGGTTCTTCAAATAGAA
>JAZSKB010000025.1:0-22653 GCA_045534635.1 Bacteroidales bacterium | reverse complement strand
TTTATTATTTAACTTTTGGGGATATTTCCTTTAATAAAGATATTGGAGGAAATTATGCTGATGCCGCGGGTAGTTTGACTTATGGAGGTGTAAATAATGACGGACAGAATATTATTAATATTAACATGGCAGAAAAATATGTTGGAACTACAGGCACTATGTTACATGAGTTTAAACATGCTCATCAGTATTTTTCAGGAGAACTGGGTTTTTATCTACAAAGTAATGGACAAATACAACCAACTAATAACAGGGAATTAGAGAAAGAGGCTAACTATAGAGGAGATGTTTATACATATAGAAAAACACAAACGTATCGTAATTATGAATTACGAGGATATAATAATTTAGAAAATAAATATAAAGGTAATTCAGGAGAGTATCGAGCTGTCGCAAGACAGAATGGTTGGAAATACATTGGGAATCGTTAATACAAAATAGATATGAAAAAATTAATAATATTCTTTATTATAGTCATTGTCTTACATATACTTAGTTATTCCCAAGTCCAAACATATTATGGAAAAAAATCATTTGGTCAAATACAAATTATAAATGATACTATTTGTACTATTAGTTTTTTTTATAATTATGGGTATGCTATAGACACTTGTTTTATACGGAAGAGCAAAGATACTATTTTCATTTCCTCTAAGGAATCTTGGCGATGCGAAATAAATATTTATGATGAAAATCAAATAGAAACTCCTATAAAAGATATTATTATAGTAAAACAATACAACTATTCTTTTTCTAATAGAAAATATGAATATGTAGGAGAATATCCTGGAATATATGATACCATTAAAAAAATGTATATACTTCGTAGAGGTTCTTTTTCACGGGGAAATTATCTTTTAGTTTATAAAGATATATCTTCTTATTCTCGAATAAAATGTACCATTGATTCATGTTATAATAATTATGTAGGATTAAAGTTGAATCCTCAATGTCTGGGTAATAGAATGATGATATTCAATGAATTTCCATTACTTGTAAAAGGAAATAAATTAGTTCCTATTGATAAAGAAAAACAAGCACAATGTTGGTTGGATAATGGATTTTTATTTCCCAAAATGACTATTAGTGACAAATGTAAAAAATATAATGTTATTAATGCTAACTACATAGGATTAAGAAATTTATCAACAGAATTAAGTCCTGAATTATCAAAATTTTTGCCAAAAAAATATATGAAATACTTAAATTAATAGTAAATTAAAATATCTAATCCTCCAGCCAAACACTGTAACATTTTATTCCAAAAACTATGATAAAAAGTGGTAAAGTTTTTTGTTTATAAAAAGAGTTTTTTATAAATTATTGGAAGATGTTATATTGTTATCTTTTCCAGATTGACTTATTAGTAATAGTCCAATAAAGGTTAAAAATCCGTTTATTAATAATAATTCAAATCCGAATTTATAGCCTGCAAACAAATTTTCTGAATAATTACTGAGAAACCAGCAAATAATAGGTGATAAAATCGCAATAAATGGTGTTAAGTATTCAAATTTTAAACGACGTTTTGTAAACAAACCAAAAGAAAATAATCCCAAAAGAGGTCCATAAGTATAACTTGCAATGCTAAAAACAGAATCTATCAACGCTTTGTTGTGAAATTTAGCGAAAATAAGAATAATTGCTAAAAAGAATAAACTAATAACGATATGCGTAATTCTTCTTGTCTGAATTTGTTCTTGTTCTGTTTTCTTTGAAGAATCTATTTTTAAAAAGTCAACACAAACAACAGTTGTTAAAGATGTTAAAGTTCCGTCAGCACTTGAATAACCAGCAGCAATCAATCCAATGATAAAAACAATACCAGCAATAGGAGGTAAAAGTTCAAATGCAACAGTAGGATAAATTTTATCGGTAAGCATAGAAGATATATCTACTCCTTTTTGGGTAGCATAAACACAAAGCAACCCACCAAGAAACAAAAATAATGCATTAACAATCAATAAAATAATTGAAAAAACAAACATGTTTTGTTGAGCATCTTTTAAAGTTTTGCAACTTAAATTTTTCTGCATCATATCTTGGTCTAACCCTGTCATAGTAATGGTGATAAAAATACCACTAATAATTTGTTTCACAAAAAATTTATTATCCTGCCAATTGGTATTGAACATTTTTGTATAACCCGCAGTGTCGATATTGTGCCAAATAGTATTAAGGTTTACTCCCATATCGTTAACAATAAAAACAATGGTTAATACTAACGCAGCCAATAAGAAAGTAGTTTGTAATGTATCCGTCCAAACAATGGTTTTGATTCCACCGCGAAAAGTGTACAATAAAATGATAATTATAAAAGAAATTGCTGTTATCCAAATAGGAATATTGTAATAAGAAAATACAAATTCTTGTAAAACAAAAATAACAAGATACATACGTAAAGCAGAACCAAATAAACGAGAAAGAATAAAGAAAAAAGACCCTGTTTTATGCGAATATTTTCCAAAACGATTTCCTAAATAACTATAAATAGAAGTTAAATTTAGTTTATAATATAATGGTAATAAAACTAAAGCAATAATAATGTATCCTATTAAATAACCTAAAACAATGCCATAATAAGTAAATTGTGTTTTAAAAACATCACCGGGAACAGAAAGTAATGTCACCCCAGAAAGAGAAGAACCTATCATACCATAGGCAACAACAAACCAAGGAGATTTTCTATTGCCAATAAAATATGTTTCATTATTCGCTTTTTGTGCAGTAAAATATACTATGACAAAAAGAAGCAATGTGTAAAAAAGTAAACAAATTAAGGCTATTGTATGCATAATAAAAAGTAAAGAAGCAACTCATTAAAAAGTTGCTTCTTTTTAATTTGTTATTTAAAATCAATTAATTCTACATCAAAAATTAATGGAGTATGAGGAGGAATACTACCGCCACCAGCACCTCTTTCTCCGTATGCAAGAGCAGAAGGAATAATCAAAGTTGCTTTTCCTCCTTTTTTCATAAGAGCAATTCCTTCATCCCAACCTTTTATTACTTGACCTTGACCAAGCACAAAAGAAAATGGTTGATTTCTTTCTACAGAAGAATCGAAAATGGTGCCGTCCAAAAATTTTCCTGTGTAATTCATTATGCAAGTAGTACCAACTTGAGCGAAAGCTCCTTTTCCCGTTTTGGTTTCAATATAAATTAAACCACTTTCTCTTGGTTCAATAGTAATATTGTTTTCTAAAAGATAAGTTTCAATTTGCTCTTTTTCAATGCTATTTGCTTTTTCTAACAAAGATTGTTGATATTCTTGGTAATTGTAAATATCATGAATACAGAATGTAAACCATAACATTGTTTTATCGTTGACAAAATCAGGAATATGACCATAATTATATATTTGGTAATATTGTTTTGCATTGATAATAAATGTAGCAGAATCTCCTTTGTGCATCATAGCAAGTGCATCAAAAATATCCCCACTAAATTTTGGAGATTGCATCATTGTTGATATAGATTTTGTTGGCTCTATTATAGAATCGTTTTCTGTATGAATATTCATTGATAATACGACAATATCACCATTAGCAGGTTTTACTGCGTTTTCATTCTGTAGATGAAATTGATAAAATAAACCATTATCATTTTGTTCAAATCCTGCATATTTTTGTTTACAAGCAACGAACAAACAACAGACTATAAATGCAATAATGAATTTTTTTAAAATCATATTAAACTATTTTTTATTGAATATCAATTATTTCTAATTCAAACAAAAGAGGAGTAAATGGAGGAATTGGAAGATTTGGATTACTTTGACCATAACCCAAATTTGAAGGAATAATTATAGTGGCTTTTGCTCCTTTGTTCATCATTTGAACTGCTTGTGTAAAACCAGGAATTAAAGGGTCTTGACCTAAAGTAAATTTCATAGGTTCTCCTCCTTCTACAGAAGAATCGAAAATAGTACCGTCTAAAAATTTTCCTGTGTAGTGAACACTTACAACTTTACCTTCTGTAGCAAGTTCTCCCGAACCTTCTTGTTCAGAAATAAAATACAAACCTTCGTTTGTAGGTTCAATTGTGATGTTATTTTCTTGAATGTAAGTATTTATTGTTTGTTCTTCTTCCACTTGGAAATCATTTAAAGATTTGATTTTCTTTAAATTAATGTCAAAATAGATAACATCTTCATTAGTAATGTATTTAGGAAGTTCTTCGGCGGGAAAGCCAATAGAGATTAAAAAGAAAGAATCTGCTTTAATGGCAAATTGCATGTGGTCACCTTCACACATAAGACTATAAGCATCGTACAAGTCTCCAACAAAAGCATGTTCTCGCATTACATCTGTGATTTCTCTTTCAGCAAATGCGGTAATAGAATCATTGTTGGAAGTGTAAGAAGCAACAAGAAATAGATAATCTCCAAGTTGAGGTTTCCTCTCTCCTTGTCCTTTCTCTATAACCTTGTAATACACGCCATTTTCGGCTTTGTCAAATCCTTTATAAACTTTGTTTCCACAAGAGGAAAACATTACGATTGCAGCAAAACAAAGTGCTGTCATTAATGATATTTTTTTCATTTTTCAGTTATTATTTTATATTAATTAATGTTATTTCACATATTAAACTTGATAATCCAGGAATCATTATTCCATCTCCAGTGATGCCATAGGCTAAAAACGAAGGAATAATAGCTTGTGCTTGGTCTCCTTTGCTCATTAACTGAACAAGTTCATGTAATCCAACAGCATCATCAGAACCATTGACAATAAATTCTTTAATACCATCAGTTTGACTATCGTAAATGGTTGTACCATCAGGTAGAACAATAGAACCTTCGATTTGAACTAAATTCCCTTTTTGGGGTTTTTGTTCGTTTTTGGGTTGAAGTATTTGATACAATAATCCTGATTCTGTTTGTATTAAATTCCAATTGTATCTTTTTGCTATTAATTCTATATCAGCGGCTTCTCTTCTTGCAATTTCTTGATTAACTGCAATTTTTTCTTCATTATAATCTGCTTTTGGTTGAGGAATATCAACAATTGGAGCATGTCTTTGACAAGCCATCAAAAAGAAAAACAATAAACTATACAAAAGAAATTTTACTTGTCCCATGGTAAATTTAAAATTGTTTTGTATTGTTTCAACAAATTGATAAATTTTTCGATAGTGGTAGGCATATCTTCGTAAGAATTACCGCCCGATGCATTGCGATGACCTCCTCCATTGAAATGGTCTCGAGCGAAAATATTTACATCAAAATCACCTTTGGAACGGAAAGAAATACGTATTCTATCATCTCTTTCTGTAAAAAATGCAGTAAATCTAACAGTTTTAATAGAAAGTCCATAATTAACAATCCCTTCGGTATCTCCTTGTTGATAGTTAAATCGTTTTAAATCTTCCTTAGTTAGAAAAATAAAAGAAGTGGCATATTCTTCTAAAACTTGCAATCGTTCTGAAAGACAATAACCTAACAAACGAATACGGTCATTGGAAAAGGTGTCGTACACCCGTCGATGAATTTGTTCTACATCTATTTTAAAATTTACCAATGCACTTACTGCCATATATGTAGATGGATTATTGCAAGAATAACTTAGAGAACCTGTATCTGTCATAATTCCAACGTATAAGCATTCCGCAATTTCTTTGGTAATTCTTTTTTTATCTCCCATTTTTTCGGAAATAAAAAAGTATATCAATTCACTAGTAGAAGAGGTTTCGTTAGTAAGTGAATAAATAATATCAAAGTAAGGTTTAGGGTCAATATGATGGTCAATTAAAACTTTAAATGTTTTTAATTTACTAACAAATTTTTCTAATATACCAATACGATTGAAAGCATTAAAATCTAAACAAAAAATGATATTTGCTTGTTGAAGAATATTTTCACATTCGTCAAGTTGTTCTGTAGCAATAAAAATTTGATTGCATTGAGGCATCCAAGCCAAATATTCTGGATAACTATTAGGAACTATTACCGAAACTTTATGCCCCATTTGTTGTAAATACATAGATAATGCCAAAGATGCTCCCAGAGCATCTCCATCAGGATTATAATGGGTTAAAATGGTTATATTTATAGGGTTTGATAACCATTCTTGTAGAGCAATAACATCTTTTGCTTTCAAAATATTTTATTTTTAAAATATTCGCAAAGGTATAATTTTTTATCGAATTTTGCTTTTATAAAACAACAAATTTCAAAAATATTGATTCAATCGAAAAAAAGCAAAAAATATCACTAATAATACCGAAAAAAGTAACACAAACTTTTCTTGCTGAAAATCAATATGTTGAAAAAAAAATAAAACTTTCCTAAATTTTGACAATATATTGATATTCAGAAATTCTTATAAAAAAATATTTTTTTCGCATTACAAAGACTTCTTTCTGATGTGAGCCGATTATAAAATTGATAGAACAGAAAGCTATTCACAATCAATCTATTAGAAGAAGATTACTATAATATTCTTCTTTTGTATATTTTTGTTTAACTTTTTCAAGAGCATTTTTACACATTTTATCATAATACTCATTATCGTTGAATAGTTTTTCTATTATTTGAACGATATTATTTAAATCAAAGTTCTCAACAATAAAACCATCAATTTCATTATCTATAATTTCACTTGCTGCACTTATTGAATATGTGATTACAGGTGTAGAACACGCCATTGATTCTACAACCGTAAGCCCAAAGGTTTCATACCAATGACTTAAAAATAAAAGTACTCTATTCATTGAATAAAATTCTATTATTTGTTCTTTGTTTAAGAATCCTAAAAAGTCTATATTTTTTGGTATTTCTCTGGTATTTCTCTGGTATCTCTCTGGTATCTCCGGCGACACGAAAAACATAATTAGGAAGTAATTTAGCAAGTTTTATTAAATCTTCAAAACCTTTTTCTTTTGTTAATCTTCCTGCAAAACCGATATATATTTTTTCTTCTTTAGGTTTGGTTTCTTGTAAAGGAAAGCCACTTATTGCATTTGGTAACAAATGAAGTCTGTTTTCTTTTATTCCATATTGATTTAATTGCTTTTTCTGTTTTCTATTTAAGCAAAGAAACTTATCAACGCTTTTATAATAATTAAGTTTTCTTACCATAAAAAATTTAAAGGCGAATGCCCAACTTTGAATGCTGTTATTTGTACAATTATTTTTTGCACAATGTATTTCTCTTCCTATTTTTAAACATTTTTCACAAATTTCTCCATTGTGAAAAAAGATACCTATTGGGCAGAACATTCTGTAATTATGAACAACCTGCCAAACTTTGACATTCATTTTCTTTAATATAGGTATGATTGCAGGAGAAATAATCGAAAAAACATTATGAATTATTGCAATATCAGGTTTTTCTTGTTTGACTATGCGTTTTATATCTCTAATACTTTTAGGATTGTAAATAGAAGTAAAAATACTTTTTATTTTTCCCCAAGAAGTATCACCTAATTCATGGTAATTGCGAATGTAAAGCAAAACTTTATGTCCTTGTTGTTGAAGTAAGTTTCTTTGAAATTCAACAACAGATTCTTCACCACCTCTATTTTGGTACTCATTATGAATGATAAGAAATATCATAAAAAAATTTAAATTAATAGTTTTTAACTAAAATTTTTCCAACAGAACATATTTATTTTCAGCAGATTTTGTAGAATCAAAATAAGAATTTATAGGATATTTATAATCGGTATATTCTTCATACCACCTTTTTATAAATATTCCAGATAAATATATTTTGTCGTTTTGTTTAGAAATTTTATCTATGTCCAATTCAATTTCTCCATTGAAAACAAATTTTCCTTTCATTTCGGCATTGCCATAACTCTTTTCAAAACTAAGGTCTCCATCATAGATATATAGTTTCTTTTTTTTGCAAGAAAATTTACATTCAATGCAATCGTAATGTCTTATTCCAGAATAAAAACCTGCTGTACTCACAACTGTTCCATTATTTCTAAATGTCCATGTATCATCAGGAAGAGATTTTTTTGTAAACATAGTATCAGAGTAAACATCGGCATAATAAACTTTCCACTTTCCGATAATTTTCTTTTCGGTTTTTTTACAAGATGTAACACTTAAAAATGATATTACAAAAAGTAAAATTATATAAACTATTTTCTTCATTTGTCTTGTATATTGTTTTTTTAGATAAAAATTTTTACAAAGTTCTATAAAAATATTTTAGCAACTTATTTTGTTGTGTTTGTAAAAAATGTGCAAAACGCACGTAAAAAATGGACATCTACTTAAAATATTGTAAATCAGTAGAATTTGATTGTTTTTTATAATTGGAGTAATAGACAGATAAGTCAGCAAAAAAATCGTAGTCTAAAATAATAGAGATTTTCATAAGTGTGTAACTATCAATCCAAGCCCGTTCAAAAATACCGTATGCCGTATTGCGATGGCAGTGCATTTGTTCGCAAAACCATTTCATTTTTATCCCTTTCTGTTCGAGGAGTTTTTTAATGTTCTTTCCTATGTGTATTTCTTCCATATCTTTATATATTAACGATTTGCAAAAGTACAATTTTTTTTCATACAAAAACACAAACAGCATTCTTATATTTTTTATTTTGCTTTTTGAATCTATTTATTTATTATCAATTTTTCGTTGTATTTAAAAAAATGTTATCTTTGCAATTTTAATGGATTTTTATGGTTAAAAAAGTTTATATCATTGTATTGTTGTGGTTTCTTGTTACTCTATGTTTTGCACAACAAGATAGTATTCGACAAACACCTCCACAAGCGGAATCCCTAATTGTAGAACAATTAGATAACCTTATGAATTCTTGGTATGCAAAGAAAATTTTATACCACGAAAATTCACAAAAACCTTTTTCGGAAACGTCAATAGAAGCGATTAACAAAGATTCTATTATGATGTTGCGTTTGCAAGCACTTACAGAAAAAACACTTTTTCCTATGGTTTTTAACGAAGAAATTCGCAATTATATCAACCTTTATCTTCGTCGTAAAAATCAAGTGAGCGTTATGTTAGGTTTAGCCAAGTATTATTTTCCTATGTTTGAAGAAGCTTTAGACAAATATGGCTGTCCTTTAGAATTGCGATATTTAGCAGTGATAGAATCTGCACTCAATCCTAATGCAGTTTCACGAGCAGGGGCAACAGGGTTATGGCAATTTATGTACAATACAGGAAAAATGTACGGATTAGAAGTCAATACTTTAGTTGATGACCGTCGAAATCCTTTTTTAGCGACCGATGCAGCGGCAAGACATCTTAAAGATTTATCTAATATATTTTTCAACGACTGGGTTTTAGCAATGGCAGCATACAATTGTGGAGCAGGAAATGTTAAAAAAGCAATTATTCGTTCAGGAGGGAAAACCGATTTTTGGGAAATTTATAATTATTTACCAAGAGAAACAAGAGGCTATATTCCAGCATTCTATGGAGCATGGTTTGCTATGCAGTACTACGATAAATACGATATTTGTGATAGTCAAGCCAAATTTGGACAAGTTGATACTGTTCATATAGAAAAAAAAGTTCATTTACAACAAATTAGCACTGTGTTGAATATTCCTATTGAAGAATTGAACGCTCTCAATCCTCAATACAAAAAAAATATTATTCCACTTTCTAATGAAGTAATGACTTTGACATTGCCTGTAGAATACATTAACAATTTTTTGATACTTAAAGATAGCATTTATAATTACAATGTTGATAGTTTCTTTAGCAATAGTGTTATTGCGGATAATATATTTTTTAATCATTCTCACACTATTGATAGCAATGGTTTTCGTTTGCAGGCACGCTATCATACGGTTAAATCGGGAGAAAGTTTGTCAATTATTTCACGAAAATACCACACTTCCGCTACAGAAATTGCTAAATTGAACAAAATTTCTATTAATAAAACTATTCATCCCGGACAAAAATTGATAGTTGGTTATAAAAAAATACCTATTCCTGCACCTAAAACACAAACTGCAGATTCTACCAATAAAGATTCTACGGTAACAATTTCAACATCAGTTTCTCATAAAGATTCAATTAATAGTATTTCAACGAATATAGATTCAACAAACATTTCTGAAACAAAAATAGAAACAAATGTTGAAACAAAAATAATATCTCATATTGTAAAAAATGGAGAAACCTTGTTTTCTATAGCACGAACTTACAATGTAAGTGTTCAACAAATAGCGGACTTTAATCATTTTTCTATCAATGAAATACTAAAAACTGGTCAAAATATAAAAATCCCTGCCCAATAAATTATGTCTGTAATAAATATCGCCGATATTAATCTTGAAGAAGGTTCTATTTTATTAATAGACAAACCATTAAGATGGACATCTTTTGATGTAGTCAACAAATTAAAATATGCAATCAAACAACATTTTGGAGTAAAAAAATTCAAAATAGGTCATGCAGGTACACTTGACCCTCTTGCAACAGGATTACTGATAGTTTGTGTTGGAAAATGTACCAAACAAATTCCACAAATTCAATCTTATCAAAAACAATACGAAGGAACTTTTACCATAGGAGCGACAACAGCAAGTTACGATTTAGAAAAACAACCAGAAAATTTTCAACCTTATCAACATCTAACAAAAACAGAAATAGAACAAGTTCGTCAACAATTTTGTGGAAAATTACAACAAATTCCACCGATTTTTTCTGCAGTAAAAGTAGATGGGAAAAGAGCGTTTGATTTAGCACGCAAAGGAAAAGAGGTAAATATCGAAGCAAAAGAAATTACCATTTACGATTTTCAAATACAAAACATACAATTACCAGAAATTCAATTTTCTATTCAATGTAGCAAAGGAACATACATTCGTTCTATTGCACGTGATTTTGGAAATGCTTTAGGTTGTGGAGCATATTTGAGTTCTTTGAGAAGAACGCATATTGGGCAATATTCGTTAGAAAATCCTTTTGATTTTTCTTCATTAATAATCAATAAAGAAGAAAAAACTTTAAACAATAGGAAAAAACGTGATTTTGAAATAGATACAAATATTATATGTTAATAATTGACAATGTTTTAATTTCTCGGGAATTGTTTACCAATTGTTTTTGCTGTGACCTTTCCCAGTGCAAAGGAATTTGTTGTGTTGAGGGAGACGCTGGTGCTCCTTTAGAAGAAGAAGAAATTGGATTAATAGAAAACGATTTACACAAAATTATACCGTTTCTTACTCCTGAGGGAAAAACGGCAATAGAACAATTTGGAATTTTTGATTACGATATTGAAGGGCAATTGACAACAACACTTATCAACGAAAAAGACTGTGTTTTTGTTTATTACGAAAATGGTATCGCTAAATGTGGTATTGAAAAAGCATTTATTGAAAAAAAAATAAAATTCCAAAAACCAATTTCTTGTCATTTATATCCAATTCGTATAAAAAAATATCCTTATTACGAAGCATTACAATATCATCGTTGGGAAGTTTGTCAAATAGCAACAGAAATTGGTAAAAAAAAGAATTTAAGTGTTTTCGAGTTTTTACAGCCAGCATTGACACGTAAATATGGAAAAAAATGGATAGAAAAAGTGAAAAAATTTGTTGCTTCAGACAACTTTCTAAAATCAAAAAACGTCTGATTATTGAAAGTTATGCTGTCAGAAAATGATTTAATAGTAGAATGTATAAAAGGTAATCGGCAAGCACAGAAGCAACTATATGAGCAATATAGTCCTTTAATGTTTGCGATTTGTTTGCGATATATGGACAATCGTGCTACTGCCGAAGATGCTTTAATTACTGGATTTACTGCTATTTTTTCTAAAATAAATACTTTCGAATACAAAGGCTCTTTTGAAGGTTGGATGAAACGAATTATGGTCAACAATGCTATTTCTTTATTGCGTGCAAACAACAAATATGCTGTTTTATACGAAGAAGATACAAACATTCAAAATGTAGAATTTGAACAAGATTCTATTATTAATAAATTGAATGCCAAAGATTTAATTGATATTATCGCACAACTTCCTACGGGTTATCGTACTATCTTTAATATGTTTGCCATTGAAGGGTATTCTTACGAAGAAATTGCTCAACAATTAGACATTAGTATTGGTACTGTTCGTTCTCAATTATCAAAAGCAAGAAAAGTTCTTCAACATAAACTGAAAAATTATTATGAATAAAGATACAAATTTTACGAATTTTGAAAAAGAGATACAATCAATTCTTCAATCTCATACAGAAGTTCCACCCTCTTCTTGTTGGGGAGATATTGTTTCTCAATTAGATAATACTATTGCTAACAATAATTTGTTGAATAATACTTCAACAAATGCCAAAAAACTTATTAGCGGAAAAATTGGTTTGACTATTACTATTACAACTATTTCAACTCTTTGCATTGTTGGTCTTTTCTATATTTATAGTAATAGTGATAGAAATAAAGAAAATAATAACAATAAAGAGACTTTTTTAACTCCTATTACTCAAATAAATACACAAGAGACAACAAATGATACAACCTTTTTTAATACAGGAGAACATACTAAAAATCAAATAGTTGACACTTTCCTATATTCTGAAGATATTTCTATTTTACCAAAAGACACTTTTTTAGAAACAACTACCATTGCTGATACAACAACTTATGTTCTCGCAGATACTATTTCTGAATTAAAAACAGAACAAATTGTGAATATAGACAAAAATTCTTCAGCAAAACAAGCAACAACGGCAGTTTCTAAAAATGAAACCAATCAAAATTTTAATTCTTCATCAATAGAAAAAAGTGAAGATAATACAAAAAATCCTGAATTGATTTCCTCAACAATAGAACAACCTAATATTTTTATTCCCAATATCATCACTCCTAATGGAGATACTTACAACGATTGTTTTGAAATTTTTGGATTAGATTCAATTTCTTCGAATATACTTATGGTTTTTTCTCGCAACGGAAAAATTTTATTCCAACAAGAAAATTATCAAAACAATTGGTGTGCTGAAAATCAACAAGATGGCGTTTATTATTATTTTTTCAAATTCATTTATAAAGGCAATGAATTTATGCGAAAAGGTTCTATTACAATAATTCGTTAGCATATTGTTCTGTTGAGACAAATAATCTTCATTTTGTAATAGAAAAAACTGACTTATATTTTATCATTTCTGTCAAAATTAATTGAATTATATTGATTTTTAGTTTATTATATTTTCAACCGAAAATGATGTTTGCATTGTTTTTTTTACTACTTTTGCAATTCTAATATTGTTTCTTATTAATTTTTTAATTAAAATATTGAAAATGAGAAAGATGTTGAATGATTTAAATATTAAAATACTTTTACTGCTAACATTACTAACATGCAGTAAAATAAATGCTCAAGTATATCAAATTCCCAATGGGAATTTTGAATCGTGGAGTAATGGAGTTCCTAATAATTGGAATACTTTTAATACAGCGAATTGTCATCTTTCTATTGGCTGTGGTTCTGCTCAATCGAATCATCATTCTGAAGAATCAGGACGACCAGGTTCTTCTGGTTCTAAAAGTTTGAAAATTTATGCAACATCCATACTTGGAATTGTGGCTAATGGTAATATAACTACAGGACGTATAAATATTGGTAGTATGACAGCAGCAGATGCTTCCAATTATAACTATACAGATAGAAACAATTACAATGTTGTTTTTAATGGAACTCCCGATTCTTTGTATGTATGGACAAAATTTACAGCAGCAAATTCATCATCACGAGCAAGAATTAGCGTAGTTCTTCATGGAAATACAGATTTTCAAGACCCACCGCAACTTACATCAACAAGTTTGTATAAAGGTCAAGCAACAAAAGAATTTTTACCTACAGATTGGGTTCAACAAAAAATTCCTTTTGTTTACGATGGAACTTCATCGGTTAATTATATTCTTGCAACATTTACAACAAATAAAACACCCGGTGGAGGTGCAGCCAACGATGCTCTTTATATTGATGATATTGAAATGATTTATAGTGCTTGGCTTACCGATATTAAATCAAATGGAACAACTATTTCCGGATTTAAAATGGATAAATTCGATTATTATGTTGAATTTCCTCAAGGAACAAATCCACAAACACCTCTTCCTACTATCACTTACACTACAGAAGTTAATGATGCAAAGGCTGTTGTAAATACTATTTATAAATCACAAGGCTCTATTGATAGTGCAATACAAAGAATCACTGTTACTGCAGAAGATGGTGTTACCCAAAAAATATATAATATTCATTATAGTATCTACAAATCCAATAATAATAATTTAGCATCTTTCTCGTATATTCCTTATGGTGAAAATGTTAGCAATAATATTACAGTTTCTCAAGATACTACATATATCTCTTTGGCTCCGGGAACAACAATTGCACCAACAATTACTGAATATGTTTTGGCAGATACAACAGCGAATGCAGTAATTACGCAAGCAACATCTCCAGAAGGAGTTGCTACTATTGCTGTTACTGCAGAAAATGGAAATGTCAAAATATACTATATTGTTTTTTCTGTAGCATTATCCAACAATGCAAATTTATCAAGTATTACTTATGGTCAAAATAACGAACCTTTGTCGAATTTTTCTGCGGATATATTAACCTATGATGTTGTTTTGCCATCAGGAACAGTGTTAGTTCCTTTTGTAAATGCAACAACAGAATGGGCGGGGCTTGTTCCTAAAATCACACAAGCTAGTTCTTTGCCAGGAACTGCCACTATTGTTGTTACCGCTGAAGATGGTGTTACCAAAAAAACATATATTGTCAATTTTTCTGTTGGTATCTCTACTAATGCTGCGTTGGCATGGATTAAATACAACAACAACTTATTGGTTGATTTTCATGCAGATACACTTAATTATTCCATAGAACTGCCTTATGGAACAACACAAGTAGATGTAGAAGCAAAACCTGCAAATTCCACTTCAAGAGTTTTTATTAATCAAGTATTACAAATACCAGGAACTGCTACTATTAACGTTGTCGCAGAAGACACTAACTATACAAAAACTTACACCATCGATTTTACTTTGGCAAAAAACAACAATGCTAATTTAGATTCTTTAGGATATTCTATTAATAATGTCATTACCTATGTTGATAAATTTGAAACGTGGAAAGAACATTACGATATTATACTTCCTTCTGGAACAAAAGAAATTCCTGTAATTTATGCTGTTACTCAAGATAGTAACGCTACAATACAAATAATACAACCAAACACAATAGGAGATACTGCATTTATAAATGTTATTGCTGAAGATGGTATTACTGAAAAACAATATTCTATTGCTTTTACTGTTGCACTTTCTACAAATACAAGTATTGATAGTTTTCAATGTGATTTACCTTCATTTCATTTTGACCCAAATCAAACAAAATATTATGTTTTTCTCGATTCTTTGGTAATGCCAACAATTAATATAATACCATCGGATTCTACGACTAAATGTATTATTGAATATCCACAAAAACTTCCTGGAGAAATTGTCATTACTATTATTGCTGAAGACACTTCAGTTGTTAAAAAATATAGAATTTTTCTTTCAATAGGAGCTCCTAACTCTCCAGACCTTATCGATTTAACATATCTGCTTGATGGAAAAGAATATTCTATTGACGATTTTCATTCAGACACACTAATTTACGATGTTTATTTACCTTCACAAACAACAGAAATACCAACTTTAAAATTTATTACTGCTGATTTTGAGACGATTACAGAAGTTACTCAACCGCAATCTCCAAATGGAGTAGGAATTGTAATGGTTCATTCTAATGATTACTCTTCTCACAAAATGTATCAAGTTCATTTTAATGTAACTATTTCTAACAATGCTAACTTATCTTCTATTTCTTATCAAGGAGAGCCAATAGATAATTTTGATAGTGATAATTTGTCATATATTATCACATTACCATATACAGAAAATAAAGCAGATAGCATAAATGCTATTGCTCAACATTCTGCTGCTCAAGTATTTATAGTACAAGCAGAAAGTTACAACGATTCTGCTGTTATAAAGGTTGTCGCAGAAGATAATATCACTGAAAAAAATTATGTTGTTCATTTTCAACGAGAATTATCTCCTATTGCAACTTTGAGTTCTATTGGTTATAGGCTTAACAATGCAGATTCTATTATTCACAATTTTGACGCTACAACTTTCGATTATATTGTTGATATTGCACCAGAAAAACTTGCTATTCCTGAATTTCCTGAATTGAATATTATACCTACAGATAGTCGTTCTTCTGTTTATGTTAGTCGTGTTCCAACGAAAATCAATGATACTGCTCAAATAGTAGTTGTTGCAGAAAATAAAATAGATTCCAATATTTATACCATTGTTTTCAATTATTTACCTTCTTCAAATACTGCACTGTCTGCTTTGAAAGTTAATGGTGTTGATATAGAGAATTTTCATCCAGATACATTTGATTATTATGTTATTTTGCCATGGGAAACAAGTGATTTACCAATAATTTCAGCAACTGCACAATGGCAAAAGGCTAAAGTACAAATCGCTCAAGCAAGTACTACTTTTGGAGAAGCACAAATTCGTGTTACTGCCGAAGATAATTTGCACCAAAAAACATATTCTGTTCATTTTCAAAGAGGTTCAAATGTAGAATTGGCAACGTTTTCCTATACGCTTGATACCAACAATCACAATTACACTATCAATAATATTGATAGTATTTATCATATAGAATTGCCTATTGCAACTACTCATATTCCAACTATCAATTACACTTTGGTAGATACTCGTAGTATTGCAACTATTATAGAAAATACGCATTCGTCAACAAGAGTTGATGATACTATTAGTTTACACATTGTAGGTTGGGACAATCTTCAAGAAAAAACTTATCATTTTATTTTCTCTGTAGAGTTATCTACAGAAGCATTATTAACAGATTTACGTGTTGATAATGAGACAATCGAAAATTTTCATCCTGATACCTTACATTACGCAATAGAATACGAGTATGGTTATTCGATTATTCCTATAATAACCGCATCGGCTTCACAAGCAGATGCGACTATTGATTTTCAACAAATTACAGAAATTCCTCAACAAGCAATTATTACCGTTTATGCAGGAGATACTTCTATTTTTCGAACTTATACCATAGATTTTTCTATCGAAAGTGGTGATAATGCTTTTTTGAGCAATATTTCTACAGATAGTACACCAATAGATAATTTCGATAAATTTACCAATAATTATATTATCGGCTTGCCATACGGTTCAACAGTTACTCCTATTATCAGTGCAACTTCCGAAGATGCAAGAGCGACTATTGATATTATTCAAACAAACAATATAGAAGATACTGTTTATATTATTGTCAAAGCAATCAATGGAGATAGTAATATATATACGCTTACTTTCTATATTATGGCTAATACTGATGCTACCTTATCGAATATTTATATCGATGGACAGGCAATATCTTCATTTTCAAGCACAACAAGAAATTATAAATTTGGAGTTTCTCCTACATACATTGGTATTCCTGTGGTAACTGCTATTGCTACAGATAGCAATGCTTTTGTTGAGATAGAAGCAGCGACAGAAATACCCGGACAAACTAAAATTAATGTTACTGCCGCAAATGGTGTTGATAAACTTACTTATCGTATCAATTTTATAGAAGATATAAATGATATTGCTGAAAACAACAATGTTATTACAAAAATTTATCCTAATCCTACAAATTCTCAAATTATTGTTGAGATAGAATATTCTCTTCTCAATAGTAATTTCCTTTTGTTTGATGAACAAGGAAAGTTAATGCTTCAACAAAAACTTGATAACGAAAAAAATATCATCAATTTAAACTCATTGAACAAAGCGGTTTATTTCTATCAAATTCAAACCGACAATAATATAGTTAAAATAGGAAAACTAATTAAATTTTAATACTTATTATCAAATAGATGAATATAAAATTGACTAATTTATTAAAAAAAGCACTAATCCTGATAATTATAATTTTATCTTGTAATATTCAAGCACAAAATTATACATTAAAAGGAAAAGTAACCGACCAAGAAAATAAGGAAGGTTTATGGGGTGCTCATGTTATACCAAATTGTAAAGATGGTTCTATTGGTGCCGTCTGTGGAGAAGATGGTTCTTATGTTCTTCATTTAAAAAGTGAAGAATGTGAAGTTCGTTTTCAATATTTAGGATATGAAACTGTTGTAAAAACTATTTCTTTTAAAGGTTCGCGAACTATTTCATTAGACATTCAATTAAAATCTTCTATTAACAAAATAAGTGGTGTAGAAGTTGTTACAAAAAGATATGAGATAAAAAGAGATGAATCTGTTTCTTCTATTGAATATGTTGGTTCAAAATATATTCAAGATAATAACATTACATCATTGGACAATGCTTTCGACCAAGTTGGAGGTTTGGTAGTTGTTGACAATGAACCGCAAATGCGAGGAGGTAGTGGATTTAGTTCAGGAATGGGAAGCCGTGTTATGATTATGATGGACGAAATGCCAGTAATGCGTGTTGATGCTGGACGTCCAGCATGGAATCTTATTCCAATGGAAAATATTGAACAAATAGAAGTTCTCAAAGGAGCGGCTTCTGTTTTATATGGTTCTTCGGCGATTACAGGAGCAATTAATGTGAGAACGGCTTATGCTAAAGGCAAACCTCAAACCAAAGTTTCTTTTTATACGGGAATGTATTCTCGTCCTAAATTGGATTATCGTTGTAGTTGGGCAAAAGGAACTGTACCTCTTACTGGAGGTGTTAGTCTTTCTCATGCTCGAAAAATAAAGAAATTTGACCTTGTTCTCAGTGCAGAATATGCTCATGATGATGGTTATGTCAATTACGATTCTACACAATATACAAATATGAAATCAAAAGAATATGGTGAATGGATGGGTAGCAGTTCTTCTTTTGATTTTGAATCGGAAAATTATAAAAAGTTAACAAAAGAAAAACGTGTTCGTTTTAATGTTGGTACTCGATACAATGTAAACGAAAACATGAATTTTGGTATCAATGCCAATTTTATGTATTCGGAAAATACGATGACCCATTTTTGGCTCAATGCTGACAATGGTATGTACAATGTTTTTCCGGGTTCTCTTTCTGAAATGCGTGATTTTATGTTTTTTATTGACCCATTTTTTAAATATTATGCAAAAAATAATCAAACGCATTCCGTAAAATCGCGAATAATGTATAGCGATAATTATGCGACCAATAACCAAGATAGTCGTTCGGAAATGTATTATTTAGAATATCAATACTCTAAAATATTCAAAAAAGCAGGTAATTTACAAATGTTTACAGGAGCTGTTGGACAATTTGCTCGTTCTCAAGGAAATGTATTTTCTGGTGTAAGCATTTTAGATACAGGACAACCCATTTTACCAAAATATTCTGGAAATGGTGCTTTGTATGTACAATTGGAAAAAAAGTTTTTGAAACAAAAAAATCTAACTTTATTAGGAGGAGGTCGTTACGAATATTATCAAATATTTGAACAATTTGGGCATTTCTTACAAGATTCTGCTTCTGGTAATTATGTTGAGGCTCGTCCTGTTTTTCGAGCGGGTATCAATTATAATATTGTTCGCTCTTATACTTTTTTTAGAGCATCTTTCGGTCAAGGCTATCGTTTTCCTACAATCGGAGAACGTTATCTAACAACAAAAGTTGGTATTTATGGTTTTTATCCTAATCCTGATTTACTTTCTGAAACAAGTTGGAATGTAGAATTAGGTATTCAACAAATGTTTAAATTGCTTGATTTTAAGGGATTTATAGATGTTGCTTGGTATTATCAAAAATATAAAAATTATGTTGAATTTTTCCTTGGTCCTTGGTTAACAAAAGAACAGGAACCAAGTGTTTTCAAACGTTATGGATTTAAATTTTTCAATACTGGTCCAGCTCGCATTATGGGGGTAGATTGTAATCTCGGCGGGGAAGGAAAAATTGGCAAAAACGTAGATTATACACTTTATTTTGCTTACGCTTATACCAATCCAAAAGTAGAAGATACTGCTTATATTTTTACTTCTACCCTTACTCAAAATTATAATTATAATAGTACTTCAAGCAATACCGATAATTTTATTATGAAATATCGAATTGAACACATTCTCAAAGCGGATATTGATTTTAAATTTTTTAAATTGTTTTCTATTGGAGGTAGTGTTCAATATTATAGTTTAATGAAAAATGTTGACCAATTTTTCTATAATTTAGATAGATACAATGAAAATGCTTCACGTCCGGTAAGAACTTCTAAAGCATCTTTTCCTTTCGATGGATTGGAAGAATATCGAAATCAACCAGAACATCAAAAAGGAACTACAATTTTTGGTCTTCGAGCAAGTGTTGAATTGTGGAACATCAAATTATCTCTACTTGTAAATAATTTGCTCAATACCGAATATTCTTTGCGTCCTATGAGTCCTGAGGCTCCGCGGTTGACAACTATTCAAGTATCTTATAAATTTACAGAAGGTGAACCATTTTTCCCTAAAAGAAAAAAGAAAGCATAAGTTTAATATTATTTATCAAATACAATAGAATATGAAAAAATTAAATTTTTTAACAGCAATTTTTGCTATGTCATGCGTAATAGCTAACGCACAAACTCCAACTTTTCCTAATGGAGGATTCGAAAATAATTGGGTACAAAATACTTGTGGTAAAGGTTCGTATTGGGATTTTTCCGAAGAAAACTTCCTTACAACACTCAATAGTCTTTATGAATTAGAAGGCGAACATGGAAATGCTCCTCTAACTTCTTTCCGTGAAGAAGATGCATACGAAGGTAATTACGCTTTAAAAATGGTTTCTAATACTATGACTTTTGGAGGAGAGACTATCTTTTTACCAGGAGCATGTGGCACACTCGAAATTGATTTTATGAACGTTGATTGTAAAATGGGTCGTACTTTCAATGCTCGTCCTACTAATGTTAGTGGCTATATGAAATATGCTCCTGTAAATGGAGATTCTGCCGCTGTTGAAGTAACTTTGTTTAAGAATAAAAAAATGATAGGAAAAGGTAAAAAAGTTTTCTATTCTGAGGTTAGTGCTTACTCTCAATTTATTATTGACATTAATTACACTACAGAAGAAATTCCTGACTCCATCATCTTTATTGCTGCAGCAAGTGCTAATTATGATTTTACAAGTATCGAAACGCTAATGAAATGTAAAGGACAAAATGGAAGTGCTCTTTATTTAGATGAGCTATATTTTAATGCTCCAACAGGGATAAAAGAATCTTTAATTTCTTTGGTAAATATGAATATCTATCCTAATCCTTCTGCAGAACAAATCAATATTCAATTGGAAAAATTTGTTAATGGAAACATTGCTATTTATGACCAATTAGGCCGCAAAGTATTTGAGCAGAACATTGACAATCAATTAATTAATGTTGACATTAGCGATTTTGCTTCTGGAATGTACATTGTTAATCTTACAGCAAAAGACAAAGTTATTGCCACTAAAAAATTCATAAAAGAATAAGACTTTTTTTTCATTTTTGTTTAACAAAGTAGAGATTGTAAAATTTACAACTCTACTTTTTTATTAATCTTATACGAGTTGTAGTTTTTTTTACTTTTTTAGTTGAAGTTATAAATGTTAGAGAACTATAAATCCCTTGGAACGAAGTTTTTTCTGCATTTATTTTATCTACCTAATAAAAAAGAGAATAGCACTGACTAAATTTCTATTTTTTCACCCAGAAAATGAGGGTCACGTTGAAACAACAAGTCTATTGCCATTTTGGTACGAGCAAGCCATTCTCGCACTTGAAGACGCAAGGAAGTAAATCCGCTCCAATCCTTCGCATCAAAGGCGACCGCCTCTATACCAATATGATGTGCAATATACAAGGCACGCTCGTTGTGCCAGTGTTGTGATACTACAATTAGGCTATCTTGACCAAATACCTTTTTTGCTCGCACCATAGAATCGTATGTGCGAAATCCAGCGTAATCCAATACGATACAACTATCAGGAACTCCTTTTTCCAAGAGTGCGTTACGCATATCCATAGGTTCATTATAGCCTTTACGGCTATTATCGCCACTAATAAGTATCTTGCGAATTTTTCCGCTATGAAATAATTTTGAGGCTGCCTCAATCCTATATTCAAAGTAAGGGTTTTTCCCTCCATGCCTTCCTAAACGGGAGGTTCCAAGCAATAGTGCTACCCGCCTTGCGGGAATACTATTTGTATCTGTATAACATTTGCTACGTGACCAATAAGAAACATTTATATTAGTAATGAAAATAAAACTGATAATCAATACTATTGCCATCGGAATTATCCATTTCCGTATTTTTTTGCGTTTTGTGCTGTTGTTATTATTTGATTTCATATATAAAAAACGTTATTTCGTTTGAACTAATCACCAATATGTATCAAACCGAATGCTATTACTTGCTATGTCTGAAGATTTTTGACAGCCAATAAATCCAAAAACTAACAATAAGGCAATATTTTCAATTAATCTGTTCTTGGCGGGACATTTTTAAATAAACTACACTATCGGATATTATGCCAAAATGTTCTGTTTCAAAACTTTCTTCTTTTATATCATGCCACGGCATTGGACGATAATAAACACTATCTCTTCTTGTGTAATAGATTTTTTGTATCTTC
>JAZSKB010000039.1:0-147804 GCA_045534635.1 Bacteroidales bacterium | reverse complement strand
GAAGATACAAAAAATCTATTACACAAGAAGAGATAGTGTTTATTATCGTCCAATGCCGTGGCATGATATAAAAGAAGAAAGTTTTGAAACAGAACATTTTGGCATAATATCCGATAGTGTAGTTTATTTAAAAATGTCCCGTCAAGAACAGATTTATTGAAAAAGGAATATTTTTTATAATAGCATCAAATTAATTAGAAATTATATCTAAAGTATCGCCTATAGAATGTTTCCACCAAGATTTGTATTGATTTTGAGCAATGTCGGAAATGGCTTTTGAAGGTTTTCCAAGGCAATGTTCTAAATTGAGCAGAGAGCGTTTAAAAGAAAGACTTTCGTGAACAATTTTCGTTTGCATTTTTTCTAAACGTTCTTTTTGCCATTGATTACGAATGGTAATTGTTTTGTAAATCCAAAAAGAAGGAAATATAGCCCAATCAGTAGATTTTAAAGGGAATAGAGAAGTTGAAACCAACTGAAAAACAGCATATTGCAAAGGTTTAAAATCTATCATCGCTCGGAAAATAAAAGGGAAGTTCCATTGAATGATATTTTTTTGTAAACGAATATCAATACCACAAAGATGATAAATCCAAGAGCCATCATCCTTTTTTTGAGGTTGTGCAAAATTGTATTTTGTAGAAATTATATTATTAGTAAGTTGGTAATAAGCATTAGCATAATTATTGATAAAAGGAGCAATAGTTTCAATATGAAAAATATTCCCAAAATCAATTTTAGGCGACCACCCCATTTGATGATTAGCAATTAAAATAAGTTCAGGTTGTTGCATAAATAATAAAAAGGGGAAGAAATCTCTTCCCCCTGAAACAAATTAAAATATTTTATTCTAAAACGTGAATTGCTAATCCAGAGCGTAATTTAGGCTCAAACCAAGTTGTTTTTGGAGGCATAATATTACCAGAATCAGCAATGTCAATCAATTGTTTCATAGAAACAGGATAAAGAGCAAAAGCAGCGGTCATTTCTCCACTATCAACTCTCCGTTTAAGTTCGTTCAATCCACGAATACCACCAACAAAATCAATGTCTTTAGAAGTTCTTAAGTCTTTGATACCAAGCAATTTATCTAAAACAAGGTTAGAAAGAATGGTAACGTCTAAAACACCGATAGGGTCGTTGTCGTTGAAAGTACCTTCTTTAGCGGTCAATTTGTACCAATTGTTGTCAATATACATACTAAATTCGTGCAATTTAGCAGGTTTATAAATGTCTTCTCCCATTTTTTCAACAACAAAATTTTCAGATAATTTAGCAATAAATTCATCTTTGCTCATACCATTAAGATTTTTAACTACGCGGTTGTAGTCAATAATCTTCAATTGATTGTCAGGGAAAATAACAGACATAAAATAATTGTATTCTTCGTTGCCGGTGTGATTAGGGTTATTTTTTTTCTTTTCAGCCCCAACCAAAGCAGCGGCAGCCGTACGATGGTGTCCATCAGCAACATACAAATAAGGAATGTCGTTTTTGAAAATTTCAGAAATACGATTGATAGTATTTTTGTCATCGATAACCCAGAAATGATGACCAAAACCTTCTTCAGTTACAAAGTCGTAAATAGGAGTGTTTTTTACTACGTTAGCAACGATAGCATCAATTTCTGCATTAGCAGGATAAGAGAAAAATACAGGTTCAACATTTGCATTAGTAATACGAACGTGAATCATACGGTCTTCTTCTTTGTCTTTACGAGTTAATTCGTGTTTTTTGATATTATTGTTGAAATAATCATCAATATGAGCACAACCCATAATTCCATATTGTGTTCTGCCTTCCATTGTTTGAGCATAAACATAATATTTTTCTTCGTTATCTTGAACCAACCAACCTTTATCTTGGAATGTTTTGAAATTTTCAACAACTTTGTCGTAAACCGCTTGAGAATGTTCGTCTGTTCCTTGTGGCAAGTCAATTTCTGCTTTTGTGATGTGCAACAAAGACATAGGGTTCCCTTTTGCTTCAATGCGAGCTTCTTCTGAATTTAATACGTCGTAAGGACGAGATGCTAATTGTTTTACAATTTCTACTGGTGGACGAAGTCCTTTGAATGGTTTTACTATTGCCATAATTTTATTATTTAATTTTTAAATATTTATAATTCAATATTTTAATAAAATCTTTATATAAAAAAATTCAATTAGCAAATATACAATATTTTTTTGAAGTTTTTAAAAGAATTTTTTATTTTATAAATTTATAGATTCAACAAGTAAAGTTATAAAAAAAAAATCAACAATATAAATCACTAAAAAACAATAAATTAAATAATTATGAAACTTGTTTTTTCTATTATTGCATATTTTGGCACGAAATTTGTATAATAAAAAAATACAAACGTATTTTTTATTATGAGCAAAGATATAAAAAGTCAATTAGAGATAAAAAAGAAAGTTAAACAAATGACAACTTGGGGGCTTTTTTGTATCATAGTAATAGATAAAATTGTTATTTTTTTAGTGTCGTTTTTTTTAGATGACGTTTATCGGATTTCGCTTTATTTGTGGAAACGATGTGAAGAATTAAGAAATAAAAAAACTTTTAATATTGTTATTAAAAAATGAGTAAAGACAATTTCGTTGTAATTATTGAAGAAGGAAGAACGTTTTCTCCATACTATTTCTACACAGAATTTTTGGATAGATTAGTTTCATGGATTAAATCCCATGAAGATGAAATCAAGTCAATAGGATATAGACTTACTGATAATCAAGACCTTATTGGAGGAAGATATAGGATAGACCCTATATCGTTGCCTTTATTATTGAGTTTGTCACAACAATTGAAAAGAAATAAAGGTTCTAAAATTGAATTGAACTTGTCAAATTATTCAGCAACTTCAAACTTGTTGGCGTTTTTGTATCGGTCAGATTTTTTTGATGTTGCAGGAGAAAGAGGAGAAGATTTGTTATCGTTTGATGAACGTTATATTGGTGGTTTTCCTCTTAGAAGTATCCGATCAGAACACAAAATAAGATGTTATACTAAAAAAGATATTCCTTTTGAAATTTCAGATACGGTTACTGATGACGAAAGAAATCGTTGTGTTGAAGAATATTCCTATAAAGTATATAACCATTTTGCACCTATTTTACAGGAAATACAAAATAAACAAGATATATCATTATATGCTGAAATACTTTCAGAATTGATAACTAATGGCATTGTTCATTCAAAAAGTGATGTGTTTGCGTTGATGTTTTCAGATAGGTATGCTATGAAATTTTCAATTTCAGATAATGGAATAGGATTTGCGGCTTCTTTAAAAAATAAAGAAAATGATACTTTGAAAGAATTAAAAGAAGAGTTGTATAAAAAAGCAAAGAGAAATCCAGATGATGATCCTCGTATTGACGCTATGGTGGCGATTTTTGAAGCATTGTTTTACTCTATGGTGAAAGAAAGATTGGGGTTGTTTGACCTAATGATAAATGTTGTCAATCATTATTATGGTTATTTTAGGATACATGATAGCTGTTCGCAGATTATTTTTTCAGCTCGATTGGGAATGGAATTAGAAGGATTAGAAAATATCAGAAATAATATCAGAAAGAACTATATTGATAAAATTTTTAATGGAAGCATAACGGATAAAGAATTTGAAGAAAAGAAGAAATATCAAGTGAAAGAAGGATACAAATTGTTTGTCAATTTGTTTCAAAACACATTAGAACAATATTCTAAAGATGTTATATTTTCTTCCATTCGGATGTTTAATGTTCGATTTAAAGGTGTACATATAGAAGTAGAAATTCCAAAAAACGATTAAATTATGATTGTATCAAGAATAATAAATAATGGCATTGTTTACTATTGCCTTAACGCAGAAATTAAATTTGGCGATATAATAATAAGAAAGGAAATAGTTAATCCTTATATTAGTAATAATCTGATGGACAGTCATATATCGTCTATATTTGAGGATATTAAGACGAAATTGGGTGAATATTCAAAATTTGTTTTAGATGGAGAAAATTTAGAGAAGATAAATGATAATTTTTTTGGTAGTGTACTACAGAAATTCGATGAAACAAATGCAAAAATTTTATATAGGGATATTCAAACTATAGACGGATTAACACTCAGTAATATTGGTAGTGATGATTCAGTATTAGATTTGAAAACTGTATTTGAAAACGCGTTTTTAGAAAAATTAAAAGATTATACAGAAGAAATATCTGAACACCCCCATTCTTTTCCATTTTCTTCTTTAGTGAAAATAAATAAGTATATAAATATTAAAAAGTTTATTGAAAAAGATAGAGAGTTTGTATTATATAGTATTTACCGATTGGCGAGAAAGATGCAAGAGCATCAAGATAAGGAGGGAAAGAAATGGGAAGAATTGTTTAAATCTGAGGACAAACCTATTTTGGTTTGCCAAAGTTTTAATGGTTCATTTATTGCTTCTGTATTATCAACGTTGTTAGGCTTAGATATGTTTATGATAGATGGGGTAGGACCTATCAATAAATTGTATCGTAACATTGGAGCGACAATAGAAGCAAAGAAAAAATATATTGTTGTTTCTGATGTGGTTTGTTTGGGGACGGAGGTTAAAATTACCAAAAACATTATCGAATATTTGGGCGGTATTTATTTGGGCAATGTTTCAATAGTTAGAATGAAACCTATTAAAGAAAAGAAATATGATGATGTTGAATGCGTTTTTGAGATAAATAAAGATAATAATAAATACTTTAATTATACAATAACTACAGATTTAACTAATGAAAACAGATAAAAAAATGGAAACAGAGAATAAAAAAGCATTTATACATATTTCAGATTTACATGTTGCTCTCCAATCGGAAAAATTGGAGAGCAAAAATTATAAGCTTATCGAAGAGAGTCGTGATAGTGAAGAATATATTAAAAAATTTGTTGACTTTGTTCTAAACAACTACATCAATTATGAGTTTTACTTATTGGTTACTGGGGATATTGTTGATAGAGGAGCAAAAGGTGCATATGCCCATGCCAGAATATACTTGAATCAAATAATAAAAAAATTGAAAATAGAGAAAAAGAATGTACTTATAGTTCCTGGGAATCATGATGTTGATCTTTCTACTTATCGATCAATATTAAACAACGAAGGACCCATAGTCCAAGCCAATCAGGATAAATACAATTTATTTAAAAATTGTTTTTATGATATTTTTTTTTCAGACCAAAAAAAACAATTTGATAAAACTAAACAAATTGTAGATTGTTTGAAATTAGAAAAAGAAAAAATATTGATTGTAGGAATTAATTCAAATTATAAAGTTGTACAAGAAGAAAATAGTGATATATGTAGTGAAGGGGCGGTAGAAGTAAACAGTTTCAGCCAAGAATTAGAAAATATATGTGGAGAAGCTAAAAACGATTTAGTAAGAATTGCTATTTTTCATCACAATTGCATTTCTAAGTCAGCCTCTTACGGAAGATGGGACATGGACTCGTGGAGAAGCGTCAGATTAAAATTGGAAAAAAAACAGTTTGACATATTGATGTTTGGTAATGAGCATGAATTAAATGACTCTTCAAGTGAGAGTGATTTTTATAAGAGTGCTGTTGGTAGTTTTGCACAGGTAGGGAAAGATAGGGAAGGGAATACTATACGATGTTCTTTTAAAATTTATGAATTATGTAAAGACGAAAAAGAGATATCCTTAAAAGGGAGAAAATATGAATATAATGAAGAATGGGAGAAATTAGGAGAAGATCAGGAAATTGTTTTATATGAGGAGAAGAACAATACAAAAAACAATTTAGACGTTGAGGATATACTAGAAAACGAAACAAATAATCAAGAAGAGCCACAAGAAGAGCCACAAGAAGAGAAAGATGTGCAAGTGATTGGTAGTAAGGAATTTCAAGACCAAATGATGTCTATTATTAAATCGGAACGCTTGTTTCATCCAGGGCATTTTCACAGGGGAAAAGATGAATGTTCGAGAACACATCATTGGATTGATACAATATCATTGCTTAATAAGAAAGACTATAGAGATAAAATACAAAAAGAATTGCAAAGAGTATATGATGGGATAGAGGATAATAAAAAAAATAAATTTGATGCAATTATCGGAGTCGGAATGGAAGGTAATGTAATGTCAACTATATTGCAAGTGAAAGATATTTATTATACATATACCCCATATCCTTATCGAGATAATTTTAATGAATATGAAAAAGGTATTTCTTTTCCACAAGAAAATTATAAGAATGTGCTTATCATTACAGATGTTATTAACGAAGGAAAAATGTTAAAAGATATTATTGAAAAAGAAAAAGATATTTTTTTTAACAAAGTGACAAACATATATGTTGTTTCTTTATTTTATACAGGGAAGAAAGAAAAAGGAAAAGGAAAAGTTTTAGATGAATTAACGCGATTAGTAAAAGAAAAAGGAAAAACAATAGATATTCGTTCCTTAATACATTTAGAGGTTGGCAAATGTTTGTATGCCGATAATGAAAATTTTAAGGAAGAATGTGAAGTATATAAACATGAATTATGTGAAATTTATAAGTTTTAAAAGAATATATTTTAAACTTTAAAAAATGTAAAAAATATTAATTTACTATTTAGAACAAACAATGCAATGTTAAAAAATCCTTTTGGTGGATAAGTTTTGGATATGTATTTTGTCGTATATTTGCATATTTACATAGCGAATTGACAATGAAAGGTAATTTTTTCAAAAAGATAGTTTTTTCCTTTATTTTTATAAGTATTGGCAATATTTTTTTTATGCCTTCATCTGTAGCCCAAACAAATATTTCTTGGGCAGATTCAGTATTAAAAACTTTGACTTTAGATGAAAAAATAGCCCAATTGATGATGATACGGGCACATTCTAATAAAGATGAAGCCTATAATCAACAGTTGGTAAAATATGTAGAAAAACATAAAATAGGAGGACTTTGTTTTTTTCAAGGAGGACCTTATCGCCAAGCAGCACTTACCAATAGATTGCAAGCCGTGAGCGAAATACCACTAATGGTATCCATAGATGGCGAATGGGGCTTGGGAATGCGACTAGATAGTGTAACGTTGTATCCTCGTCAAATGGCTCTTGGTGCTACCAATGATACTTCGGCAATTTATAAAATGGGAGCATCTATGGCACAACAATGTCGTCGTTTGGGAATACATGTAAATTTTGCTCCTTGTGTCGATGTGAACAACAATGCAATGAATCCAGTAATTAATAGCCGTTCTTTTGGTTCTGACCCTCAAAGAGTTGCCAATTGTGCGACCGCTTACGCCAAAGGAATGCAAGACAATGGTTTAATGGCTTGTGTTAAACATTTTCCCGGTCATGGAGATACAAAAGTTGATTCTCACAAAGACGCTCCAATTATCAATCATTCTTTACAAAGATTGGATTCCATAGAATTATATCCTTTTAATGAATTGTTTCAACAAGGTGTTGATGCTGTGATGGTTGGACATTTACTTATTCCAGCCTTAGATTCTGTCCAAAATGCTATTGCCACATGTTCTAAAAAAATCTCTACCGATTTATTGCAAAAACAAATGAATTTTAATGGTTTGATTTTTACTGATGCCTTAGAAATGGGAGGTATTGTGAAATTGTTTCCTCAGGGAGAATTAGAAGTGCGTTGTTTGATAGCAGGTTGTGATGTTTTATTGATTCCCGGAGAATTTTCTGTGGTTGCTATGGCGATTAAACAAGCCCTTTTAGATGGTCGTTTAACTATTGAAGATATTGATAATAAATGCTTAAAGATATTGAAAATGAAAGAAAAATATGTTCTCAACAACTCAAAATCTATTGATTTAGAGAACATAAAACAAGATTTGAATTTATCTTATGTAGATGCTTTAAACGCTCAATTAATGCAAAAGGCTGTCACTTTATTGAGCAACAAAAATAATATTCTCCCTTTGGAAAAAACTAAAAAAGGACTTTATCTTCGAGAAAGTCGTTCTAATGATTTTACATTGAAAACAACATTGGAACGCTATCTTGATATAACCACCATAACAGAAAAAGAATCTTTGGCAAATGCAACAAAAAAAATAAATGATGCTAAACAAAATGTTGATTATATTATTGTAAGTTTATCGAATTTGCATCAATATCCAAGTAAACAATACGGACTAAACGAAAAAAGTATTCAATTTTTAAAAAATCTTACCAATGAAAATATTCCTGTAATATTGCTTTTATCTGGAAATCCGTATGCTTTGAATGAATTTCCTTTCGCTGATAAATTTGCTGCAATTGTTGTTGGTTATCACCCTCTACCAATGGCAGATTTGGCTATTGGTGAAGCAATTTGCGGAAAAAATGCTATTAGTGGGCAACTGCCAATAGAATTGAATCAATTTCCACTTCATACTGGCATATTTTTATCAGAAAATAAAGTTGATGAAAATAAATTAAAAATTATTGAAAATGAAATTGATACCATTGTAGAAAATGCAATACAAAAAAAAGCATTTCCCAGTTGTCAAATATTGATAGCACAAAAGAATAATATTCTTTTTAAAAAAAATTATGGTTCTTATACTTATGATGACAAACGTTTAATAAACGATAATACAATTTACGATTTAGCATCTCTTACTAAAGTAATGGCGACAACTTTGGCAGTAATGAAATTGTACGAAGATGGAAAAATTGATTTGAATGCTAAATTATCCAAATATTTACCAGAAACTAAAAATAGCAACAAAAGTAATATTCCAATATATAGATTGTTAACACATACCGCAGGATTACAAGCATGGATAGCGTTTTATAAAGCAACGCTTAACAATGATAATTCTTTTCGTGAAGAATTGTGGAAAGAAGAATATTCTCCCGATTATGCTTTAAATGTTGCTAAAAATGAATATCTTAGAACAGATTATGCTGATACCATTTTAACACAAATTATCAATAGTCCTTTACGAAAAGATACTTCTTATCTTTATAGTGATATGGGATTTTATCTTTTGGCAGAAATTATTCATCGTATTAGTGGAAAAACACTTGATATTTATCTTTACGAGAATTTTTACAAACCAATGCAATTGAAAAATACTTGTTTCAATCCTCTTGAAAAAATTAATAAAGAAAGAATAGCTCCAACAGAAAATGATACCTTGTTTCGACGACAATTGCTTTGTGGTTATGTCCACGACCAAGGAGCCGCATTGTTAGGAGGTATTTCAGGACATGCAGGTTTATTTTCTAATATAGATGATTTGTATGCTATCGCTTTTATGTTGGTTAATAATGGATTTTATAAAAATTATCGTTATTTGCAAAAATCTACAATAGACTATTTTACCTCATATTATTTTCCAAAAGGACATTCTTGTCGCAGAGCATTGGGGTTTGACAAACCATCAAGAGGAAATGCTCCAAGTCCTTGTTGTAAAGCCGTTTCCTCTCAAAGTTTTGGGCATAGTGGATTTACAGGAACTTTTATCTGGATAGACCCTCATTATGATTTGATATACATTTTTCTTTCCAATAGAGTTCACCCTTCGGCGGAAAACAATAAATTGAATTCTTTAAACGTTCGTTCTAATATACATTCAATAGCATATAAATTTTTTGATTAAAAATGCAAAATTTATAATAGATTTTTGTATTTTTGCAAAATGAAAATAATAGGAATTACAGGAACTTTAGGTGCGGGCAAAGGTACTATTGTAGAATATCTCGTTGAAAAAAAAGATTTCATTCATTATTCTGTTCGTCAATTTCTTACTGAAGAAATCCAACGTCAACAATTGCCTCTCAATAGAGATAGTATGGTGTTAGTTGCTAATAATTTACGTAAACAACATCACCCATCATACATTATAGATGCGTTGTATCAACAAGCAGAAAAAGTTAACAAAAATGCGATAATAGAATCTATTAGAACACCAGCAGAAGTGATTTCTCTACGTTCAAAATCAGATTTTTATCTTTTGGCAGTTGATGCAGACCCACAAATTCGTTACAATCGTATTGTGGAAAGAAATTCAGAAACAGACCATGTGACTTTTGAAGAATTTCTGTCTAATGAACAAAGAGAAATGCAAAACGATGATGTGAATAAGCAAAACTTAAAACAATGTATCGCTATGGCAGATTATGTTTTAAACAATGATAAAACTATCGCTGATTTACATAAAAATATAGAATTAATATTAGCAAATATAGATTAAACATGGAAGAAAAAAAATATATCCGCCCATCTTGGGATGAATACTTTATGGAAATAGCCAATACAGTAGCCAAAAGAGCAACCTGTGACAGAGGACGAAGTGGTTGTGTAATTGCAAAAGATAAACAATTGTTGGTAACAGGTTATGTGGGTTCTCCTATTGGTATGCCTCATTGTGACGATGTTGGACATCAAATGCGTAAAACAATACACGAAGATGGTAGCATTACCAATCATTGTGTTAGAACAGTTCATGCAGAACAAAATGCTATATGTCAAGCCGCTAAAATGGGCATCTCGTTGGAAGGTAGTACTTTATATTGTAGAATGACACCTTGTCGTACTTGTGCTATGTTAATTATCAATTGTGGTATCAAAAGAGTTGTTTGTGAAAAAAAATACCACGACGGACAAGAATCGGAAACAATGTTTGCTCTTGCTGGTGTGGAAATTGTTTTTATGAACGATGAAATATTAAAATATAGCAATCAATAAATTGAAATGCTTTATTTGCTTATAATCAATATAATAGCAATTATATTATTTGCTATTGATAAATATTTTGCATCTCACAACTTATGGCGAGTTAGTGAAATAGTTTTACATACTTTAGAATTACTTGGTGGTGTTTTTGGTATTTTGTTGATTATGCCTATTGTCCGACACAAAGTAAAAAAGCCACGTTATTATGTTGTAACGGTTTGTATATTAATTATTTGGTGTTTTGTTCTTTATTGGATGGTCAATAGTTAAAAGAAAAACAAACCACCACCATCGAATAAGGGTCCTTTATAGAGTTCAACTATTTGATAATGTAGATTTTTAAAAAAGTAGCTTATTTTATCACCTTCTTGATGATAAGATAAATCACCGATAATCAACGCAGTATCGTTGAAAATACCGATACAACCGCCTAATAAACCATAATTCAATGGTGATAAAATAATCCCTGTTGGTTGAATATATAAACAATTTAATGTTTTTTCACACAATGTGTTAGCAATTCCTTTGTCAGAAGTAAGAAAACTGTTATCTTTTAGTGACACAGTAGAACATCTTGTAAATCTTTGATTTACATGAATAAACTCTTTGTTTTGACATCTTTTTAAAATCTCTTTATCTGTAGATTTTTGATGATGAATAAGATAATTTTCGCTTACTAATGCATTGTATGCCGTATCTTGAAATTTAGTACAATTAACGTTATTTTTTCCTACGAAGAATGGAATATTTTCTTTTTCAAATGTATCGAAGACGTATTTTGGTGTATTGGGAGCAAAAATAGGTTTTTCTAAGCCACAGCAACAAAAAATATCCGGGTGACCTGATAAATACGATTCTACAATATCTTTGGTTATGAAAGCCAATGTAGAACCATAATACCGAAGTGCGTCAATAGCAACTTCGGGTAATCGCATATCGTGAAAAATAAGCATAAAAACTAAATATATGTGATTTTAAATTCTTCTTCTTTTAAGTTGTTGTCTATCAAAAACTTTATATCGTTAAAATAAGATGCTAAAAATTTTTTATTACTTTTTCCGTATCCAATCGCAAAATTGATTTGAGATGAGTGTACACTGATACAAATTGTCTTTGAAAGGTTTTTATCAATAGATTTTATTATTTTTCTTTTCCATATTTCGCTATAAACTAATTCTTTAAATGAAACATGAAAAGGACCTGCTATCAAATTTTTTCCAGACATCAGTCCTTCAGAAGGGTGTAAGCCTAGACGTAAAACTTTTACATTGTTTTCAATGAAAATTTTGTAAATATATGCACTCCAATCAACGGCTTCTGTTATTGATAGCGGAGTATATTTATTTTCTTTATACATTTGCTCCAATGCAGTATCTTTAATAACCAAAGTTGGATAAATACGTGTGTTTTTGGCTTTTAATTCAACAATTTGTTTTGCTGTTTGAATAGATTTTTGCAAAGTATCACCGGGTAAACCTATCATCATTTGTAAACCCAATTCAAATTGATATTCGTTGATAAGTTCTGCTGCTTGAACAACATCTTGTACAGTATGTCCTCGATGTACATTTTTAAGTACTTGTTCGTCTAAAGATTGAGCACCTAATTCTATAATATCTACTTGATGTTGTTTAAGATTGTCTAAAATTGCTTTTGATATGTAATCTGGTCGAGTTGAAAGTTGTATTCTGTCAATTTTTTTTGCTTTTTTGTATTCCAAAGCAATATCCAAATATTGATTCTGATTATCTATGGCTAAACCCGTAAAACTTCCCCCAAAAAAAGCAATGGTTTTAATTTGATGAGAATGAATTGTTTGTAAATATTTTTCAATAATTTCTCGACTTTCTTGTGGTGAAATTGGTTGTGATAGATTTGCAATATGATATTGATTGCAATACACACAACGAAAAGGGCATGCACTTTCTGGAATAAAAATAGGAATAGTACAATATTGTTTCATATTTATTGATTTAGTACTTTGATAGCCTCTAAAATCATATCATCATCTTGAAACAAAATAGGATAAAATGCATTATCCCCAAAAAGATTTCTTCCAATATAGGCTTTTGTCCATTGTTGCAATTCTTTTTTTGTTGTTGGAGTAAGCGTTCCTTTTATCGATTTTTCTTTTCCTTTTGAAATAATTGTTTGTAAAATTTCATCGTTAATGTTGAAAAATTTGACAAAATTTTCTGCTGTCTTATATTTGTTTATCAATGTTTTACGATTGTTGTTTGCATACTGCATTGCATATTGTAAAACAATGCCACTATTTGCCAATTGATTGAAATAAACAAAATCATTTGAAGTTTTTATAGGAATGAATATATCGGGCATAATACCACCACCACCATAAAGTACTTTTCCTGCAGGAGTAGTTACTTTTAAAGATTCATCAAAGAAAACGCTGTCTTCGGTTTGCAATTCTCCAGATGAATAACGGTTTAATATATCATTGAAATAAGCGTTGTTCCCATTTTTAAAAGGTCTTTGAATACAACGACCTAATGGTGTATAATAACGAGCGATAGTTAGCAAGACTTCTGAACTATCGGAGAGGAAAAATTGCGTTTGAACAAGTCCTTTCCCAAAAGAGCGACGACCGATTACAGTTCCTCTATCATGGTCTTGTATTGCTCCTGCCAAAATTTCGCTTGCCGAAGCAGAATATTCATCAATAAGCACAACAACTTTTTGTTTTTCTTCTTGAAATTGACCTCTTGATGTTGCCCTATATTTTTGAATTGGATAATTCATTCCTTTGGTATAAACTATCATTTTTTTTGAAGGCAACAATTCATCACAAATTGAAATAACCGCACCAAGATAACCACCAGAATTTCCTCTAAGGTCAATAATCAATTTTTCCATTCCTTTTTTGAGGAGATTATTCAAAATAGTATCAAATTCGTAGGCTGTTGTTAATGTGAAATTATCAATATTGATATAACCTATTTTGGGAGCAATAAGACAAGAATAGTTAATACTATTTACTGGTATTTTATCGCGAGTTACAACAAAATAAATAGGTTCTTTTATGTCTTGACGAACAATACCCAATTTTACTTTTGTCCCTTTTTTTCCTCTTAATTTTTGAATAATGTCATTGTTTTGAATACCAACCCCTGCGATAGTTGTATCATCTACACTAATAATTTTATCTCCAGCAAGTATGCCTTGTTGAGCAGAAGGACCTCCGACAATAACTCCTACCACTATCAATGTATCATTTAGAAGATTGAATTGTACGCCAATCCCTTCAAATCCTCCCGACATTGATGTTTGAAATTGTTGACTTTCCTTTTTATTCATATACGAAGAATGTGGGTCTAAACAAGAAAGTAAATTTTTGATTCCATCATCGATAAGTTTTTCATTGTCAATGGTATCAAAATAATATCTTTGAATCAAAGATTGTACTTCATCAATTTTATTTTGAGAATTATTTTGAGGAATGAGTGTCTTTTTATTGTAAAAATAACCTAATAAAAAGCCTATTGCTAAAACTATTCCCAAAAAAATCGGTAATTTAATATTTTGAGAAGAATTTTCGTATTCGTTATTCATTATTGTTGTTATTTAGTTCATTTTGAAATACTTGATTTGGAAAATGTAGAAAATCGTCAGTATATTCTAATGCAATTTTATTGTTGGCTATCCACAAAAAAAGTTTTTCATTATTTGTTGTTAGTGTAATTTGTTCAATATCAACACCATAAATTACTAATTTTTCTTTATTTAGTTGATAACCAATAAAGTGCATAGGGTTTTCCCATTGTTCTACCAATATTTCTTGTAGAAAATAGTTACTTTTATCAGCAAGTGTATCCGTATTTTCAATAGATAAAACAATAGAGGAGATAAATCTATCTGTCTGTATTTCATTTATTAAAAGTGTATCTTCTTGAGTATTTAGAATACTTAAAGAATCTTTAGTTGGATTTGTATTTTTTTTCTTAGCAGTTATATTTTGTGGAGGTGCAGACAAAAATACAGTGTCTTGATTATTTAGAATATTGATTTTTTCTATTTGATTTTGTGTAAATTGTTTGATAACTCCGAAATAGCCAACAACTATAGCAACAACAAGTCCAAAGAAAAAACCAAGAAAAAAGAAAATCAATTGTTGTTGTTTACGATGAGTTATCATAATTATTTATTTAATAACATAAATGTATGGAACAACTGCTTGAATACCAGAACGATTTAAAATTTCTTCCATTTGACAAAAGTATGGATAAAAAACACCAAGTTCTGTTTGTTTTTTGTTTTCAATTATCTGTAAATGAGCAATATATAAAGATTCCATAATGTCTTCAAAGAAAGTTTTTATATGAGGATAATCTTGGGTTGTATAATCTTTCAAATTTGCCAATTCAGCGGCTTTTGCAATTGCAACGTCAAGTCCACCCAAAGTATCAACAAGGTTTAAAGTGAGGGCATCAATACCCGACCAAATTCTGCCTTGACCAACAGAATCAACAAAATCAGTAGGAATTCCTCTGCCATTGCTTACTCGTTGGAGGAATGTACTATAAACATTGTTTACACTTTGTTGCATAACAGCAAGTTCATATTCGTCCATAGGGCGAGTACGATTGGAAAGAAAATCTGAATGAGAATTTGTTTTTACACCATCGAAAGTGATTCCAATTTTGTTAGTCATCAATTTTTGAAAATTAGGAATCATACCAAAAACACCAATAGAACCGGTAATGGTATTTGGTTCTGCTACAATAAAATCGGAAGCACAAGAGATATAATATCCTCCAGAGGCAGCCATATCACTCATAGAAACAACCACAGGTTTAGACGATTTACAATTTACCACTTCTCGCCAAATATTTTCTGACATCAAAGCAGAACCACCACCAGAATTTACACGTAAAACTATTGCTTTTATGCTACTATCTTTTTGCAATTTTCTTAATTCTTCTGCGATATTGTATCCTATTGAATTATTGTCTCCTTGTCCTTCAATGATGTTTCCATTTGCATACAAAATGCCAATTTTATTTTTTGAAAGATTGGCTTTTTTATTTTCAACATTTTTATATTCAGACAATTGAACATAATTTATTTTTTCGTTTTCTTTCAATTGTAATACATCTTTAAGAAATTGTATATATTGGTCTTTGTACATCAAAGTATCTACATATCCTTTTGATTTTGCTAATTCTAAGTTAGCGAAAAAAGACAATTGATTGCAATCGTCATTAATTGTTTTTGCAGAAATATTTCTACTTTTACTTATTTGATTTACAATATTGTTCCATATAGAATTTATCAAATCGGAAGTTTGTTTTTTGTTTGCTTCGCTCATTTTGTTAAGAACAAATGGCTCAACGGCACTTTTATATGTTCCAACTTTTACAATTTGTGTTTCAATATCTAATTTATCAAGCAATCCTTTAAGAAACATGGTATTAAAAGAAAGTCCATGTAAATCTAATGTTCCTTGAGGATTTATACAAATTTTGTCGGCGACAGAAAGAACGTAATATGCTGATTGTGAATATCCATCGGCATAACAATAAATAAATTTTCCTGATTTTTTGAATGCTATCAATACATTTCTCAATTCTTCTAATGTTGCCAATGATGCTCCAATATATTGAGTTTCTATAGAAATGCCTTTTATATTATCGTCTGTTGCTGCTTTGTTGATGCAATCTACAAGGTCTTTAAACGATAATGGTACTTGGTTTTGATAAGAATTTAAGTTTTTAAAAGGATTATCTGCTGTTCGTTCTTGGATAGGGGTTTCTAATTTAAGTTGAAGGACAGAATTAGGTTTAATACTTGTAGGAGTATTGGTAGAAACAGAAGCAACCATTCCAATAGAAACAAAAATAAATAACAAAAGTAGCAATACTTGTAACAAAATTACGCCTAACATGGTTGCTAAAACCATTTTAAAGAAATTTTTCATTTTTTTTAATTTTATTTAAGGAACTCGAAAATTTTTATCAGACAACATGAGTTCCATTAATGTTATTTGATAATATCTTACAAAGGTACTATATTTTTTTCTATACTTATTAAAATTCAACTTAAAATTTTATTTCTTGCTCAAAAATGGTTATTTTCTCATTTCTCGCATATTTTTACAATTGATATTCATTCTAAATGTAATGACATGATGACACATTGCAGCCCAAGGAAATTTAGATTCAATACTTTCTATTTCTTGTTCTGGTATATAATGATAATAGAATGTTTTTATATTAAAACCATACGTTAAAGAACCTGTTACTCTGAGAACTTCTTTGGTTCGTTTGGAATAGTTGAAAGGATATGCTAATCCTATTTCTGGACGAATATATAAATTACCATAAGGGTTGGGGTTTTTAGAACTTTTTGTTGAAAATGCAAATTGCATAGCAACACCATAAATAACAGGGTTCATATCGAATGCCCCAATATAACTACAATGAAAAGTTCCTACTAAATTGTGAACCATATAATTTTCAGATGTCCCTATTCCTAATTGGTAAGTAACGCTTTGTTGCATAAATCGATTGCCAATACCATAATATTGACCAGCAGAATAGCCAATACCAAATGCAGGTACAAAATCCATTTGTTTTGGTTTTGCAGAAAGATTGTCTATCAATTGCAATGTAATACCATGACGAATTGTTGATTTGCTTCTTCCCGTACTCGAAAAATTTGCTTTTCGTTTTCCTCTATTGATTTGACCATATAAGTTGCTGTTTTCCAATTGGATACAAAATATAATGGATAACAATAATGCTATTATACGCCCTTTTTTAATCTTCATTGATATTTGATTGTCCATAATTTGATATTATAATTATTACACATTTATTCCGATTTTTATTCAGTTGGCAAAGTTACAAAAAAAAATTGGTATATTTTTACTTCTATCAATTTTATTTTTTTTATCTTTGTCTGTTAATTTTTTTTCAATAAAAATAATATAACGTGGTTATTTTCAGATAAATAAAAAAACAACTTATGATAGAGCAAGAAAAAAAAAGCGAAAAAACATATTATTCTATCGGAGAAGTTGCCAGAATGTTTAGCATAAATCCATCAATGATTCGATTCTGGGAAACAGAATTTCCACAATTGCATCCCTACAAAAACAAAGCAGGTACTCGTTACTATACCCAAGATGACATAAATACAATAAAAAGTATTTACTATTTGTTAAAAATTAAAGGTTATACCATTGATGGAGCAAGAGAAAAATTATCTTCCAATCGAAAAATTGTAGATAGAAACGTACAAATTCAAAATTCTTTATCAAAAATAAAAGATTTTTTAATAGATATTAAAAATAATTTAGACGAGTGACAACATTTAATATTATCAATTTTTTAAAAGGAAAAAAAATCCTTCTTTTAGGTTATGGACGAGAAGGAGAATCAAGTTATAAATTTATTAGAAAACATTTACCTGATATAGAGTTAACTATAGCCGATAAAAATACAAATATAGATTCTAAAAAATTCAATGATTCTCATATTCAGTTGCTTTTGGGAGAGCATTATTTGGATACTATTAATGATTTTGATTTAGTCATAAAATCTCCTGGAATAAGTCTTAAAAGTATTATACAAACAATTGATAAAGAAAAAATTAGTTCGCAAACTGATTTGTTTTTGCGTGCTTATGCTCAACAATGTATAGGTGTTACTGGTACTAAAGGAAAAAGTACAACTTCTTCACTTATCTATCATATAATAAGTAATTTAAATAAAAATGTTGTTTTTGGTGGAAATATTGGATTACCACTTTTTGAATTAATTGACAATATTGAGCCTCAAACTTATATAGTTTTAGAGTTATCTTCTCATCAATTAGAATTTATTCATCAAGCACCTCATATTGCGATTTTGCTCAATTTGTTCGAAGAACATCTTGACCATTATAATACTTATCTTGATTATCAAAAAGCAAAATACAATATTGCTTTGTGTCAAAATAAAGACGATTTTTTTGTATATAATATTGATGATGAGAGGATTATGAATCTTATTAGAAATCAATATTTTGTAAGTTTTTCTAAAGGTTTTTCTGTAAATGATATAAATAATTCATATTGTTATTTTAATGATAATCATATTGTTGTAAACGACAAGCGACAAAAAATACTACCATTGAATACCGAAATTTTTCCTTTGAAAGGTATTCACAATTATGCCAATTTAACGGCAGTTGTTGCTGCTATTAGTTGTTTAGAAAATGTTAATATTGAAGATATTATGCAATTTTTGCCAACATTTCAACCATTAAAACATCGTTTAGAAAATATAGGCACATATCAAGGTATTACTTTTTACAACGATAGTATTTCTACTATTCCGCAAGCAACTATTGCAGCAGTGGATGCTTTGGAAAATGTGGACACCCTTATTCTTGGTGGAATGGATAGAGGGATTGATTATCAATCGCTTGTAGATTATTTTTCAAATAAAAAAGTACGAAATTTTATTTTTACAGGTAAAGCAGGGGAAAGAATGATGCATTTATTTAAACAAAAAGGTATTAAAGAATTGTTTTTCAAAGATACTTATCCTGAGATTGTTGATTTAGCGAAACAAATTACTTCAAAAGGTAAAATTTGTTTACTTTCTCCAGCGGCAGCAAGTTACGATAGTTTTAGAAATTTTGAACACCGTGGTGATTGTTTTAGAGAGTTAGTAAAAATAAATTGTTGATTTACTGTGTAATATGTGATTTAAAAAAATGCTCTCAAATCAACACTTGCCAAATGTTTCATTTTTTCTCCCGATGATATTCTGCCTTCGTAATTGATATTAAGTTGTAAATTTTCTAACAATGTTGTTTGAAAATTTAGATGAAAAACCAAGTTATTGCCTGCTTGCAATGCCTCTAACATTTCGTATGCAACTGAACTATTAGTATTTCCTCGAAAAAGGATATAATAATAATCTGTTTTAAAAATCAAATTGCCACGTTTTACAATTCTATAATTAACTTCTATACTTGCTTTGTTTCCAATGTATAATTCATTATCATCTATTTTGTTGTTTTTCTGCGTGTAAGCATACGAACAACTTAGTTTGAAATTTGTTTTATATTGATAAGAAAATATTCCAGTTAAAGTATTTTGGGATAGATTGTAATTTTTGTTCATATATTCACTTTTTCTAATTTTGAAACCATTTTCATAATTAGCGTTAAAAGTAAAAGATTGTTTGATATTCCAACGTGTATTAACTAAACAAGAATAAACATCAAATGCTTCAAAACCATTGACTGTTAGATTTTTAGATTGAGAATTGTTGTATATCACTTCTGCTCCCCAAATAGAACTCATTTGGTTGAAAGAAAATACATTTCTAAAATTTCCAGAGGCTGTTACCAAATTGGTATCGGTTACATTGATATAGAAAGGATTAAACATTCCAACAAGTCCTTGAAGTGTATTTTTATACAAAGAACGATAAGTGGTAGTATTGGCAAAACGGGCAAGAAATTTTTTTATTCCTTTTTCTTGTCTCCATACTGAAGCAGGTCGCAAAACAAAACTTCCAGAAAATTGATTATTAAATGTTTTTATATACTGATTTGAAGTTCGCCACAATCGAATGTAATTTGCTTCGTATTGATATTTAGCAACTTCGTATTCGTTTAATTCTTCTATTCCGTTGTTATTGTAGTCTATCCATTGATAAACGCCTTGTCCATCAACTACTTTTAAATAAGAATATTCTTTTTTTTCTTCCATTCCACTACCGATTTCGTAGTACAAACCCATTTGTATTGCTCCTTTGAACCATCTGGCTTGGTAATCTAAATTTGTCAATAATGTGTTTTCTCCAATGCTATCACGATAATCTAAATAACGATATGAAGCATTGAATCTTAATATGTTGTTTTTTAATTTTAAAATATCAAGATTTGCTCCAATTTGATGTGCAATAGCATAATTGCTTAATACAGAATCTATTCCGTCGGCATCTATTCTGTTTGTATAATTCAATCCAAATGCATAATTTGATAAGCTATCACTATTTTTGATAAAAAAAGTCAGTTCGTTGGAAGCAAAACTTTCTGGCATTATTTTGTGTAATAAAGTTTGATAAAAATTTACTTCCATTTCATTGGCAATTCCGATATTAACAAATTTTAAATCACTGCTAATGACTTCTTTGTGTTGAATAAATTGCGTTTCAAAATCCAATTGTCGATTTTTGAGAATTGCAGCCTCCAAACCCATTTTAACGCCTTTGGTTTGGTAATTGGCAGCAAGGAAATTTCTATTTCCATAATAATTATATGTCGGAATAAGAAAAAGTTCAGAAGCAAGTTTTGCACTACCTTTTTGAATATGTTTAAAATTAATATCTATTCCCATATAATGATATGAATTGTTCATCAAAGTATCGTTGATATTGTAGTTTCTGCGAAAATCTTTATCTTGATAATCATCAATATAAGAAAATGTATTGTTTTTGGTTTCATAAAAAGCTTCTAAATTCATTTTCCAGTGAGCCAATTGTGAAGTTTTTTTCTTTAAATCGGTTTCATTAAGTAAATTTATTTTTAATCCATATCCAATATTATCACTATTGTCTTTTTTTGAAAAAGTATTAATATCATTGTTTGATAAAGCCGCATCGAAAGAAAGTTTTGTTGTTTTATGAACTTGATAATCAATGCCAATAGCATACATTTGTAAACATTTAGGTGTACTTATCTGTTGTATTGGAGCATAATTTCCTTGAGGAATACCATTGATAGGAGCAACCCAAACATAAACTCGTCCATTTACAATGCTTTCGGATAAAATATAATTTCCTTGATGGTCGCCAACTAAAGAAAATCCTAATCGATAATATGCACTATCTGGATTGTTGGAATAAACAAATACACTATCGAAAATTATGCCATTTACAATGGTATCTATCATTTTATACATAATTTCATTTGATTGAAAACCAACACTATCAATATTCGATAAAATTGCTTTGTCAATACCTTTATCCAAGGAAGACAAGAGTCGTTTTTGTTCGTTGTTCAACTCCAAAGAATTTGTTTGGTTTTTGTGGTCTTGTTCACTAAACAAATTGAAACGAAATGCCCATTTTTTATGTTCAATTTTGGCATCTAATAACATTGTTGAATGAAGATAACTTTGGTCAACATATTCATATTCAACAACAATGCGTTTATCTTTAGTGATGACTTGTTTTGCGGTAAATGTTATTTCTCCAGAATTATAATTGATAACATAATCGTTATCTTCGCCTCGTTGCAAAAGCACTTCATTGATATAAACTCGTTCGCTACCTGCTAAAATTATAATGTAGGTTTCATTATTCTTTCCTACTAATCTATAAGGTCCTTGATTTGATTCTATTGGTATTATATTCTGCACACAATAAACACCTTTGGCGACGGTTCCACTAAAATTGATATTGTAATGTGTTGTATCCTTTTTTTTATTGATAGATTGAAAATCGGTATTCATTTTTAATCCTTGTCCCATTCTTCGATAGGACATAAAATAAGCGTTCCCATTTGATTCATTTTCAACATCTCCAGCCAATAATGTTGCTTTGTCTTTGTATTTCATTTGAATAAAGACTTTGTCAAATTCTTGTAATTGAGCACTATTCCCTTCTGGTTGAATAGGGATATTTTGGTCTGTAATTGTGGCTAATATTTCTATATCTTCGCTTAATTTTCCCGATAGTTGTAAATTCAAATTGGAATTTACAATCATATCTTGACTATTTCCAATAGAAATTCCGCGAGAAAGACTACCATAGGTGTTTAATTTTGAATCAGAAAAAATTTCATCAAAAGTAGGTTGTTCTAAAGGTGTCGTATTTAATTTAATAATGGGATTGTATATGTGTTTTTCAATTAAGTCTGTTGAATATCTTTGTTTTTTTTCTCCCAAACTATAGGGATAACATCGATATGAAACACTGATATTTTGTTTTTTTATAGCAGGATTTTTAATAATCAAAAGTCCTCTTAAATAATCAATGGTATAGTCTGTTGGTTGCAAATTGGAGATTTCAATACTTCCCCAGACCAAAGAATTTGTGTCTAAAACAATAGTATCTTGTTCTATGACAAATGTTTTTGTTTTTTTTGAAACAATATCTTGCCCCATTGCTCCAATGGAAAGCAAAAAAAGCAAAATCATCAATAATAAATATCTTTTTTTCAAATTGTTACTTCAATTTGTATATATTGTAAAAAGTTCTATTTTTGTGCAAAGATACAAAAATAACACTAATAAAATAGAATCTATAATCGTAATTTTTGTTACGCAAATAAAAATAAAATATTGTTTTTATTTCATTTTTTTATCTTTGGCACGGTATTTGTAGTATAGAAAAATAGAAAATTTTAATCTGACCGTTAACTATGAAATAATTACTATTGCATTTTTGCCATTGCTCAGCGGGCTGAGATTTTTTTATTTTAAGTTGAATCTATAAGATAAGTAAAAAATAAAAGTGTTATCTTTGCAAAAATAAATTAAGTAGTATGGAAAATTTTGATTTAATAGTAATAGGAAGTGGTCCTGGAGGTTATGTTGCAGCAATAAAAGCATCACAATTAGGTTTGAAGACAGCAGTAGTAGAACGTGCAGAATTGGGAGGTATTTGTCTCAATTGGGGCTGTATTCCTACCAAAGCATTGATGAAATCGGCACAAGTATATAGATATATGCAACATAGTGCAGATTATGGTATAACATGTTCTGGGGAAGTTAAACCAGATTTTGCTGCTATTGTTGCTCGCAGTAGAGCCGTTGCTGAAAATATGAGCAAAGGAATACAATTTTTATTCAAAAAAAATAATATTGAAATTATAGCCGGACATGGTAAAATTAAACCAAATAAAGTGGTAGAAGTTACCGATAATGACGGGAATGTACAACAATATACATCAAAACATATTATTTTAGCCACAGGAGCACGTTCGCGAGTTTTGCCAAATTTACCTCAAGATGGTAAAAAAATTATTGGTTACCGACAAGCGTTGACATTGGCTCAACAACCTGAATCGATGATTGTAGTAGGTAGTGGAGCAATTGGTAGTGAATTGGCATTTTTCTACAATAGTTTAGGAACAAAAGTTACACTTATAGAGTTATTACCCAATATTTTACCTGTTGAAGATGAAGAAATATCCAAACAAGTGGATAGATGTTTCCGCAAACAAGGTATGAAAGTAATGACAGAAGCGTCTGTAGAAGAAGTCGATACTTCTAAAGAGAAATGTATTGCCAAAGTTAAAGATAAACGAGGAAATATTATTGAAATAGAAGCAGATGTTGTTTTATCGGCAGTTGGTGTACAAACAAATATTGATAATTTAGGGTTGGAAGAAACTGGAATCGCAGTAGAACGTGGTAAAGTAATTGTTGACGAATATTATCGTACCAATGTAGAAGGTGTTTATGCGATAGGGGATATTGTTCATGGACCTGCATTGGCTCATGTGGCTTCGCGTGAAGCAATTGTTTGTGTAGAAAAATTGGCAGGACATCATCCTCAAATAGTTAATTATAACAACATTCCGGGATGTACATATACAACTCCAGAAGTGGCTTCTGTTGGTATGACAGAAAAGAAAGCAATAGAGGCAGGTTATGAAATCAAAGTGGGAAAATTTCCATTTACCGCTTCTGGAAAAGCAACAGCAGCAGGCAATAGAGATGGTTTGGTGAAAGTAATTGTTGATGCAAAAACGAATCAAATGTTAGGATTCCACATGGTGGGAGATAATGTTACCGAAATGATTGCAGAAGGAACTTTAGCACGACAAGAAAATATTACAGCGGAGCAAATTTTAAGTACTATACATCCACATCCTACTATGTCGGAAGCCGTTATGGAAGCCGTAGAGGCAGCAATAGATAAAGCAATACATTTATAATTAATAAAAGATAAAATATGAAGGTATATGTTTTTCCGGGGCAAGGTGCCCAATTTGTTGGAATGGGCAAATCCCTTTATCAATCAAATGATATTGCTCGTAAATATTTTGAACAAGCAAACGAAATTTTAGGTTTTCGTATTAGTGATATTATGTTTTCAGGAACAGAAGAAGACCTAAAACAGACCAAAGTAACTCAACCAGCAGTTTTTTTGCATTCTACAATTTTGGCAGCAACATTGAATAATGGTATTCAACCTGATATGGTTGCTGGACATTCTTTGGGAGAATTTTCTGCTTTGGTTGCCAATGGTTGCCTTTCTTTTGAAGATGGGTTACGTTTGGTGTCAAAACGTGCTATGGCTATGCAAAAATCTTGTGAAGAACAATCTTCTATTATGGCTGCAGTTTTGGGGCTTGACGATGAAAAAGTTGTGGAAATTTGTCAAAAATCAAAAGAAATTGTTGTCGCTGCTAATTTTAATTGTCCAGGACAAGTAGTTATTTCTGGTTCTGTAAAAGGAATTGAAGAAATTGGGAATGTACTTAAAGAGGCTGGTGCAAAACGTGTTTTGCCATTGAAAGTAAGTGGTGCTTTTCATTCTCCATTTATGGAAACTGCTCGAAAAGAATTGGCTGAGGCTATTGATAAAGTACATTTCAATACTCCCATTTGTCCAATTTATCAAAATTTTACTGCAAAACCTTCAATGGATACGGTTTCAATAAAACAAAATCTTATAGAACAACTTACTGCTCCTGTTCTTTGGACTGCTATTGTTAAAAATATGGTAGCAGATGGAGCATCTCATTTTACAGAAATAGGTCCAGGAGTTGTTTTGCAAGGTTTGATAAAAAAAATCGCTCCTGAGGTAATGGTAGAAAGTATTTCAGAATAATTATTAAATATATAGATTATGAAACTTTTATTGATTAGTAATTCAACCAATTTCGGCGAACCTTATTTGGCTTGGTGTCAAACGCAAATTGAGTTTTTTTGTCAACAAAACAATGTAGGTGCCAAAAGTAATATTGTTTTCATTCCATTTGCAGGTGTAAATATTGCGGGGAATGCTTATCCAAAAAGTTACGATGCCTACGAACAACGTGTAAAAAATGCTTTCCTAAAATGGGGATTTGAAAATATCAATTCTATTCACAAGGCTACTAACAAAATTGAGGCTATTCAAAATGCTGATTGTATTATTGTTGGTGGTGGGAATACATTCCATTTGGTGGCAGAATTGCACAATTTCGATTTGATAAATGCTATTGCTGAAAAGGTTAAAAATGGTACTCCTTATATCGGTTGGAGTGCTGGTTCTAATGTGGCTTGTCCTACGTTGTGTACAACTAATGATATGCCTATTGTTGAACCAAAAAGTTTTAAAGCACTTAATTTAGTTCCTTTCCAAATCAATCCGCATTATTTAGACCCAACACCTGAAATTGATAAAATGATTAAACATGGTGGTGAAACTCGTCAAGATAGACTGAATGAGTATTTGGCTGTAAATCAAAATACTACAGTTGTTGGACTTAGAGAAGCGTGTGCTTTGTGGGTTGATGGACAAAAAATGTTGCTTCGTGGTGGTAAAAAAATGATTATTTTCCATTATGGAAAAGATGCATACGAGGTTGAACCGGGAAGTGATGTTAGTTTTTTATTAAAATAAATTGATGTTATTCAATTTTCATACCCATTGCCGTTATTGCGATGGAAAAGGGGACCCTCAAGAATTTATAGATGAAGCCGTAAAACAATCTTTTACGGCTTTTGGATTTTCTCCGCATGCTCCGTTGCCTTTTGAGAATAAATTTTCTATAAAAGAAGACATTTTACCAATTTATATTGCTGAAATACAGCAATTAATAAAATTGCATCCTCAATTGCCTATATCTTATGGATTGGAATGTGATTATATTCCTCACTGTTCTAATTCTTTTCAATATTTTAAAGAAAAATATGCTATTCAATATCTTATTGGTGGAGTTCATTTAGTAAAATACCAAAATCAATTGTGGTTTATCGATGGACCAAATAAAGATATTTATGATGAAGGGTTAAACAAAATTTTTGCTAATGATATTCGATTAGCGGTGAAAACATATTTTTATCAATTATTTGAAATGATTGAAAATGAATGTTTTGATATTGTTGCTCATTTCGATAAAATAAAAATGCACAATCAAAATCGTTATTTTCGGGAAGATGAAAAATGGTATCAAAATTATATTGAAGAAGCACTTCATTTGATTAAATCCAAAAATTTAGTGGTAGAAATTAACACTCGAGGTATTTATAAAAAACGTTGTGATACTTTTTATCCTTCTCCTTGGATAATAAAAAAAATGCAACAAATGGATATTCCGATTACTATAAGTATGGACGCTCATCAGAGTAATGAAATTAGTTTAGGATTTAATGATGCCAAACAGTGTGCTATCAATTTTGGTTATAAAGAAATTGTACTTCTGATAAATGGTCGCCAACAAATATTGCCTTTGATTTAATGTATTGAAAAATATAAAAAATAAAAAAGTGAACAATAGTAATATTGTTCACTTTTTTTGTTGTGTATTATTACAAATGCTCATACTCAATCCTGCTGAATTGCAAAACCAGCAGAACGGCAACGATGTTGCTTTTGTGTTTTTTTCTCGCTGTCTGTTTTTTTTCGGTGTCTGAGCCTGCCGAAGACAACCGAAAAAACAGTAAATAAACAAAAAAAAATTCTAAAACAAAAAAATTGTATTAAAAAATATTGTATTTTTGCAAAAGTTTTCATGCTAATAGTAAGCATGTAAACAATTTTTTATTAACAAAGCATTACTATTATTTCGCGTTCGAAAAGAAAAAAGCCTAGGAAACTGATTTCTCAACGAAACGGATAATGCTTCACGGATGTGCCTTTATAGGACTTCTTACAATAACCTAATAATTCACACATAGTGTGGATTCTCTAAGGTTATTGGCGGTGGTTCTCCTAGGCTCCACCGTGAACGCGAATAGAGGTTCACACCTTTTTTATGTCCGTAGTGATTGATAGTATGCAAAAAAATACTATCAATGGCACAGAATAGAGCGATTCCGTTCTCTCAAAAAAACGAAACTACCTTTACATTCATTGACTTGTTTGCAGGAATAGGTGGTTTTAGATTAGCAATGCAAGATATTGGAGGTAAATGTGTTTATTCATCAGAATGGGATGAAGATGCGAAAAAAACATATTACCACAATTTTGGTGAAATCCCATTGGGCGACATTACAAAACAAGAAGTTAAAAATTATATTCCACAAAAATTTGATATTCTTTGTGCAGGATTTCCCTGTCAAGCTTTTTCAATCGCTGGTTATCAGCGTGGTTTTAATGACACACGCGGGACTTTGTTTTTTGATATAGCAACCATAATCAGAGACCATCAACCCAAAGTGTTTTTCCTTGAAAATGTAAAGAATTTAAAGAATCATGATAAAGGAAGAACTTTTGCAGTAATAGAGAAAACATTGCAAGATTTTGGTTATATAGTTTTTAGCAAAATTTTGAATACAATGGAATATGCCAACATTCCACAAAATAGGGAACGAATATTTATTGTTGGATTTGACTCTGAACAAGTTCCTAATTATACAAAATTCACTTTCCCTTCCAAGCAACCATTAACACGAACAATTCATGATTGTATTGATTATTCAGAAACAGACGAAAGTCTTTTTTATAGGGAAGATTTTCGCTATTACCCATTTCTTAAAGAGATGATGACTGATAATAACACGGTGTATCAGTGGAGAAGACAATATGTTAGGCAAAATCAATCAAATGTCTGTCCAACGCTAACAGCTAATATGGGAACTGGAGGACATAATGTTCCGTTAATCATCACCCCAAACGGATTTAGAAAATTAACCCCTAAAGAATGTTTGAACTTTCAAGGATTCCCTGAACAATATAGTTTCCCAAATATAGCAAAAAGTAAATGCTATAAGCAAGCAGGAAATTCAGTTACAGTTCCTCTTATTCGTATGGTAGCACAACAAATAATTGATTTACTATGAATTTATCAGTACATGATTGGTTAACCAATGAACAATATATAAAAATGTTGTCGCTTATGGGACAACTATCCAATTTGTTTTCTGAATCAGAAATTCCGTTCATACATTACAGAGTAACAGAAAATTTGTTTTGCAAATATTTGAAAGCAGAAAATCTTTCTCGCACAGACACAGCTTATGATGCTCGAATCGCTAATATCGGGGTTGGGATAAAAACATTTCAACTCAAAAATAACCAATCCATCGAAAAAATTGCAGAGTTTAATAAACTTTCAACACAATTAAGATTACTTCATGGCGATGAACTTGCGTATAAATTAGCTGAATTTAGAAATGAACGAATTTTGTTGGCAAACAATCTTTACAATATAGAAAAACCAATATACCATATTGTCGGTCGGTCTTATAATGAACTGATTCTATTCAATGCGGACTATGATTTTGTAAACACAGAAGAAATAGCACGAGTCAAAGATTCCGAAAAAAGTATCACATTTGATGATGGAAAGCATAAATACACTTTTAATAAAAGTAAATCGGTATTGATGAAGCATTTTGAAGTTCCACAAGAATGTGTCCATTTGCCAATTGATATTATTAAAGATCCTTATTTGTTATTGGAGCAATTAATTGGTAATTCGATACTTTTAGAACGTATCGAAAACAGACCAAATGTTATTCTTCCACTATATTCGACAGATAAAAATGGTGTGCGTAAAGTTGAAGAACGGTCAGGATTGAATCAATGGAATGCAAATGGGCGTCCGCGAGACCCCGATGAAGTTTACATCAAAATACCAGCCAAAATACACAAATTGCAACCTGATTTTTTTCCAAGTCGAGATGTTGTGTTTAAACTCCGTTTACCTGATGGGAATGTGCTTCAAGCAAAAGTGTGTCAAGACAACTCTAAAGCTCTCATGTCCAATCCAAACAAAGCACTTGGGAATTGGATTCTTCGTAAAGTATTGAGGTTAAAACAACGGGAATTATTGACCATTGAGAAACTTGACATCGCAGGTTTTGATTCTTTGATTTTATACAAAAATGAAGAATTTGATTATTCGTTAGAGGTATGTTATTGCCGTTCTGCTGGATTTGTAATCCATCAGGATTGAATATAAGTATTTGTAATGCGAACACACGCAGTGCGTGTGTTCGCTATCTGAGTCTATCGGAGACACCGAAAATTAAAACACATGAATTGCGGAGGTTTCGGCAGACTCAACCTCCATTGATAAAAAAATATAAAAGCAACAACATTGCAAAATTCGGTAGAACAGAGTTTCTATTGAAAAAGAGATGTTAATCTGATAAGTGTTTACAATTTTCTACCATAAAATGCAACCTATTGAGTACATTGGCTTCAGATGTTCCCGAATCAAAATCTAATGACAATAAATTCATTTTAGGATACAATTTTTTGACACGTTTTTCAATACCTTTAGAAATTACATGATTGGCAATACAACCAAAAGGTTGTAAACTAATAGCATTGTTGATACCGCTATTGGCAAAACTTGCCAATTCAGCAGGAATCAGCCACCCTTCACCAAAATTGGCAGCCGGATTGATGATTTCAACAGCTAATTTTGCATCATGGAATATATTTGAAAAAGGTCTGTAATATTGATATTTAGAACCAACTTTGTCAAATTGTTTAGCGTATTTGTAAACACAATTATAAATTTTATCGTTGAGCCAAAGTGGAATTGCTACTTTTTTTAGATGTGTATGCTTGTTAATATGTTGATTTACAAAACTAATAATGAAAAAATTATACATAGAAGGTGCCACTACTTCAATACCTTGATTGCTTAACCAATCTAAAACATGTTTGTGACTAAAAGAGTTGTATTTAATGTATATTTCTCCAACAACGCCAATAACAGGAACTTTGTCGTTGTTTATTGTGATAGCCTCAAAATCTTTTACCGCTTTTTCAAGCAATTTTAGCAAACCTTTTCTGTCTTTTTTTTCTATTAAAGCAAGTGAGGCTTGTAGATATTGTTTTCTTAATTGAGCAGCAATACCTTTTTTGTTTTCTCTACAAACAGCAGGATAATACAATTTAGATAAAGCATCGGAAAACATTAATGCAAAAAGTGCAGTTTTGAAACATTTATTCCATTTGAGCTTAAAACCGGGTTGTTCGTTGGTCATATCATCGCCAAAAGCCACAGAAATCACAGGAACATGTTCAAAACCTGCAGATACTAAAGCATTCTTTATTAATGAAATATAATTAGATGCTCGACATTGTCCTCCTGTTTGTGTTATTCCTACGGCAATATCATTAAAATTGTATTTTCCGCTTTGTAATGCTTTGATAATAGAGCCTACAACAATAGTTGCAGGATAACATATTTCATTGTTAGCATATTTCAATCCTAATTCTGCACTTTCTATATCGCCAGATGGTAAATTGATGAGGTTGTATCCCATTAATTTAAATAATGGAGGTAATAATTCAGAATATCCTTCTGCAAAATAAGGTGCTAAAATTGTACGATGTTTTTCCGATTTGGTAAATAATTTTGTTGTCTTAAATGGCAAATCTTTTTGTATAACACTTTGAAATTTAATGCTTTCTATTACAGAACGAATCCGTAAACGTAAAGAACCAATGTTGTTTACATCGTCAATTTTTAAAATAGTAAGGTTTTTGCCTTTTCTTTTCAAAATTTCAGCAACTTCATCTAAAATAAATGCATCTGGTCCGCAACCAAAGGAAGTTAATTCTACAAAATGAATATTATCTTTGCTATTGGCAACATAGTTTGCAGCCTTGAAAATTCGATTTGGATATGCCCATTGTGTAATAGAATGAATATGTTTGTAAATCGTGTTATCTTCTTTATTTACAATGTTTTCTGTGATAATATCTATCCCCATATCTGCTATAACATCAGAAATTTTATGTTGAATCAATGGGTCGATATGATATGGACGACATGCCAAGACAACAACCATTTTGTTATTTTTTTTCGCATTTTCTATTATTCGTTGAGCATCTTTTTGAAGTGTTGACATATATTCATTTTGTGCAGCAATTGCCTTATCAATTGCTTGTGAGATATTTTTTTTATCAACACCTAAACTCAATAAATATTTGGTACAAGATTTACGAAGCAATTTCTCATTGTTAAACGATACAATTGGCGAATCTAATGGAATATTGTGCTCTTCTGCAGGTTCTATCGAACTTTTTAAAACATCGGAATAACCTGCTACAATAGGACAATTGTAACTATTTTTTGATAATTTGTCTTCTTTTCGTTCAAAAACAATATATGGATAAAGTATTCTATCCACTTTTTTCTCTATCAAATCAACAATGTGCCCGTGCATCAATTTAGCAGGAAAACAAATATTGTCAGACATCAATGTACGAATGCCTTTTTGGTAAAGATTATTGCTTGATGTTCCCGAAAGTACTATTTGAATGTCACAAGCCGAAAGTAAAGCATTCCAAAAAGGATAATTTTCGTAAATCCCCAATGCACGAGGTATTCCGATACGTAATTTGCTTTTCTCTTTATTTATTATCGGACGATTGAAAAGAAGTTTGTATTTTGTATTATGTTGATTTTCACCTTTTACAAAATTTTCATCTTTGTTGGAATATATTTTTTCGCAATTGTTGCCAGAGTAAAATATATTTCCATTGTTAAAATGAAATATCTTTACAGTACATTGATTTTCACAACCTTTGCAATGTTCAAATGTAGAATTATATTCTTGAGAATGAATTAAATGGTCGATGTTTACACTATTGTTTAAATTATGGTGATGTTGTGCATAAATTGCAGCACCGTATGCTCCCATTAATTCAGGAATATCTGAATAATACACCGATTTTCCTGTAAGTATTTCTAATGCTCTAACAATAGATAAATTTTTAAATGTTCCACCTTGAACAACAATATTTTCTCCTAATTCATCAATGTTTTTTATTTTAAGAACTTTAAAAAGACAATTTTTAATAACCGAATAAGAAAATCCCGCAGCAATATCTTCAGTAGCAGCACCTTCTCGCATTGCTTGTTTTACTTTTGAATTCATAAAAACGGTACAGCGTGTACCGAGGTCGTAAGGTTGTTGTGCAAAACAAGATATTTTTGCAAATTCTGCTACTGGATAATGTAGCATATTCGCAAAATTTTCTATAAAAGAACCACAACCAGAAGAACATGCTTCATTGATTTCCAATCGATTGATACTTCCATTTTCTATGTAAATCGCTTTCATATCTTGTCCACCAATATCAAGAATAAACGATAAATCGGGTTTTACTTGTTTGGCTGCCAAAAAATGGGCTATTGTTTCCACAACGCCACTTTGAAGATTGAATGCGGTCTTTATTAAATTTTCTCCGTAACCAGTAGCCGCACTACCAACAATTTTTAAATGTTTGTTGTGATTTTCAGCATACGATTTCAATCTTTTCAATGCTTCTAAAAAAGCATTAAAGCTATCGCCTTTATTACGGCTATAATCTTCAAAAAAAATACGTCCTTTTTTGTCTAAAACTACCAATTTTGTTGTTGTTGAACCAGAATCTACTCCCAAAAAACATTCTTCGTCTTCGAGTTCTTCAATTTTGATTCGTGGTACAAAATGTACTATTTTGTTTTGTTGCCATTGCTCAAAATCTTCTTGAGAATCAAATAACTTTGGTAATCTATTGCTGATGGATTCTTGGAATAAATCTTCTTTTTTGAATCGTATTAAATAAATAACTTCTGTTAATCGAATATTGTTTTTTTGTGCTTTTTGTAGAGAAATTAATGCACAACCCCAAGCAGGAATTAATTCTGCTTTTTCTGGTAAAATACAATCTTCTTCTTGTAGATTGAGTACATTTTGAAATGCTTTTTTAAGTTCTGATAAAAATGCAAATGGTCCACCACACATAAATATTTTGGGATAAATATCATGTCCTTTTGCCAATGAACTTATTACTTGTATTGCTATAGCATTGAAAACAGAGGCTGCAATATCGTTACGACTTACATTACGGCTTATCAAATTTTGGACATCAGTTTTTGAAAATACACCACAGCGACTTGCTATCGGATAGCTATTTTTTGCTTGTTTGGCTAAATTGTTTAATTCAGATGTTTCTATTTCTAATAATGCCGATGTTTGGTCAATAAATGCTCCAGTTCCTCCTGCACAATTACCATTCATACGAATATCTGGTATTTTTCCTTCCTCAAAAAATATCATTTTACTGTCTTCTCCGCCGATATCAATAAATGTACGTACTTCTGGATATTTGATTTTTACAAATTCTGCTGCGGCAACAACTTCTTGAACAAAATTTGCTCCGATTTTTTCAGCATATCCCATACCAACAGAACCTGTCATTGTGATATTCATCTTACAATCTCCAAGTTGATGATATAGTTTTTCATAACTTTCTCTTGCTGCTTGTTTTATATCGGTATTGTGTCTTCGATAGTCTGTATATAATATTTCTCCTGTGGAATCAAGGACAACCATTTTTAATGTCGTAGAACCAATGTCTATACCTATATTATATATTGGAACTTCTTTTCTCATTTGCTATTTATATAATCGATTAAATATAATTTCAATATTTTCTAATTTCCTTTGTGCCAAAAATGCTTTGTATTCTTCTTGGTTTATATTAAATAAATGTTCAGATAATGGTTGTATCATAACAGAACAAACATTAAGTGATATAATATTATATAGTAAATGACTGGCTTCTATATAACGAATATTGTTATTCGCCACCTCATTTTGAATTTGTTCTTGTAAAATATTGTAACATGATATCATTATAGGGTTTAAAAATGGATATGCCATTTTTATATTTTTTACATTGGAGATAAATTCATTTAAAAGAAAAAAAGGCATAGTCGGGTTTTGAACTACAAAATCAAAATGTAATTCGATACAAACTTTAATTTTTTCAAAAAATGGCAAATCACTATTGAGTGCAGATGAAAATGATGTCATCATTTCTTGTGCACTTGATTCAAGTATTTTTATAAATATGTTTTCTTTTGTGCCATAATAATAATGAAGCATAGCATGTGTAACTCCCGCTTGACGGGCAATTTCGGTAGTAGTGGCACCAGCATACCCTTTTTGCAAAAATACTTTTTTGGCAGCTAAAAGTATTGCTTCAGCACTATTTGATAGATTATCAATATTGTTCATATTTTAATTAACTAATCTGTTTAACAAAATTGTTGATATGCAAAAGTACAAAAAAAACAATATAAAACACTATTGATAAAAATTTATTTGTGATTTTAATTTTGTGCTGAAACAAATCTTACTATTATATATAATATACTAGAATTTGTTTCAAAATCAATGATTATAAATAAAGATGCGATTTGCAATAAAATGGACGATAAAATAATGAGTAAAATTGATGCATTTTGTACAGTTTTTTTCAAAAATGCTTCCAAATGAGACCAAAAAAAATGTTGAGAATAGAAAAAAATTAACTCTATTTTGTTAAAAAATAAATCAAAATAGAAAAAAATATATCAGTGTTGAGATTTTTTTTGTGTTTGTTGTTGTTTTCTTGTTGTATTTATAATGTATTATAAATCAAATAATTATATTAAAATATAAAGAAAAAAAAGAAGATATTGAGCCTGTTAACGAAGATGTTGATATATTTTTTTAATTATTTTATTGAAAAAGAGTTCTTATTAGGAAAAAAAATTATACATTTGCATTCCCAAAAAAATATTATAAAGGGAAAAGTATAAATAAAAAAATAAAGGATAAATTGTAAGATATGCCTACAATACAACAATTAGTTAGAAAAGGAAGAACTCAAATGAAGTACAAGAGTAAGTCTCCTGCATTGGATTCTTGTCCGCAACGTAGAGGTGTATGTGTGAGAGTATATACAACCACACCCAAAAAACCAAATTCTGCAATGCGTAAAGTAGCCAGAGTAAGACTTACAAATCAAAAAGAAGTGAATGCCTACATTCCAGGCGAAGGTCACAATTTGCAAGAACACTCAATCGTGATGATTAGAGGTGGTAGGGTAAAAGACCTTCCAGGTGTAAGATACCATATCATTCGTGGTGCATTAGATACTTCTGGTGTAGAAGGAAGAAAACAAAGACGTTCAAAATATGGTGCAAAACGTCCTAAAGCAAAAGCATAGTTAGTAATATCTATAAAAGATAATATGAGAAAATCAAGTCCAAAGAAAAGAATAATTTTACCAGACCCAAAATATGGTGATGTTCAGGTAACAAAGTTTGTCAACAATATTATGTTGGGAGGCAAAAAAAATACTGCATTCAAAATATTTTATGATGCAATAGATGTAGTTGCAAACAAAACTAACGAAGATGGGTTAGAGGTTTGGAAAAAAGCGTTGGCAAATGTAACACCTTCTGTTGAAGTTCGTAGTAGAAGAATTGGTGGTGCAACATTTCAAATTCCATCAGAAATTCGTCCAGAACGTAAACAATCTGTAGGAATGAAAAATCTTATTAATTTCTCTCGCAAACGTCATGAGAAATCAATGAGTCAAAGATTAGCCGCTGAAATTATGGCTGCATACAAAGAAGAAGGTGCCGCTTTTAAACGTAAAGAAGATATTCACAGAATGGCAGAAGCAAACAAAGCATTCTCTCATTTCCGTTTCTAACATATATATTATAAAGACGCAAATCAAGGCAGAGTAAATGGAAGATATTAAATTGATTCGGAATATTGGTATAATGGCTCATATTGATGCTGGTAAAACTACCACAACCGAGCGTATCTTGTACTATACTGGCAAAAATTATAAGCTTGGTGAAGTACATGATGGTGCGGCTACGATGGATTTTATGGAGCAAGAACAAGAAAGAGGCATTACCATTACCTCTGCTGCGACTACTGTTTTTTGGAAACGAGATGAAATCCCATTCAAAATAAATATTATTGATACTCCTGGTCACGTAGATTTTACCGTAGAGGTAGAACGTTCTTTGCGTGTTTTAGATGCTGCAGTTGCATTGTTTTGTGCTGTAGGTGGGGTAGAACCACAATCTGAAACCGTTTGGAGACAAGCCGACAAATATGGTGTTCCTCGCATCAGTTATGTCAATAAAATGGATAGAATGGGAGCCAATTTCTTTGATGTTGTAGAACAAATTTCCTCTAAATTGGGTGCTAATCCTGTTCCGTTGCAAATTCCAATAGGTGCTGAAGAAAATTTTAAAGGTATTGTTGACCTTGTTACTAATAAAGCCTATGAATGGGATGAAGCCTCTAATGGAACTATTATTAGAGAAATACCTATCCCTCACGATATTCAAAATGAAGTTGCTGAATACAGACTTAAATTGATAGAAGGTGTTGCCGAAGAACGTGAAGATTTGTTGGAAAAATATTTAGAAGATGAAAATTTAATTACTGTTGAAGATATTATTTCCGCAATTCGTGAAGCAACAATCAATTTGAAAATTACACCTGTATTGTGTGGTTCTTCATTTAGAAATAAAGGTGTACAACGTTTATTAGACGCTGTTACATTGTATTTGCCAAGTCCGTTGGATAAAAATGCTATAGTAGGAAAAAATCCTATTAATAACAATGAGGAATTACGTCAACCTGATGAAAAAACGCCATTTGCTGGTTTGATATTTAAAATAGCAACCGACCCATTTGTTGGTAAATTGGCTTTTTTCAGAGTTTATTCAGGTGTACTTAAAGCAGGTTCTTATGTTTTAAATGCATCTACAGGAAAAAAAGAACGTGTTTCTCGAGTTTTTGAAATGCATGCTAATAAACAAAAACCATTAGAAGAAATAGGTGCAGGAAATATTGGTGTTTTAGTCGGTATGAAAGAAATGAAAACAGGTAATACTATTTGTGACGAAAAACATCCAATTATATTAGAATCTATTGAATTTCCAGAACCTGTAATTAGTATTGCTATCGAACCAAAAACGCAAGATGATTTGGATAAACTTGCAATTAGTTTGCAAAAATTATCTGAAGAAGATCCAACTTTTAAAGTAAGTACAAGCGAAGAAACAGGGCAAACAATTATTAGTGGAATGGGAGAATTGCACTTGGAAATTTTATTAGATAGAATTAGAAGAGAATTTCGTGTTGAGTGCAATTCAGGAAATCCTGTAGTTTCTTACAGAGAAGCACTGAAATCTACTGTTCATCATAAAGAAATATACAAAAAACAAACTGGAGGTAAAGGTCAATTTGCGGATATAGAATTTGAATTATCTCCCGCAGATGACGGCGTAAAAGGTTTGCAATTTATCAATGAAGTTAAAGGAGGAAATATTCCTAAAGAATTTATTCCAGCTATAGAAAAAGGTTTTGAAAAAGCATTGTTAAATGGTCCACTTTTGGGATATCCAATGATTAGTGCTAAAGTTCGCCTAATTGATGGTTCTTATCATACAGTAGATTCAGATGCAAATGCTTTTGAAATATGTGCAAATAAAGCATTTAAAGAGGCTGCAAGAAAAGCCACTCCAACTTTGTTGGAACCAATTATGAAGTTAGAAGTTGTTACTCCTGATGAATATTTGGGTAGTGTAACTGGAGATTTAAATCGTAAAAGAGCAGTTGTAGAAGAAATAATTGCTAAAGCTGGAGTTCAACACGTTAGAGTTCAAGTGCCTCTATCAGAAATGTTTGGTTATATCACCAATTTACGTTCTCTTACTTCTGGAAGAGGGACCGCTTCTATGGAATTCTTTAGTTATGCAGAACCTCCAGCAGCTAAAATTGAAGAATTGGTGTCAAAATGGAAATTTCATAAATAATTAAATATAAATAAAAGTGAGTCAAAGAGTTAGAATAAAACTGAAATCATACGATCATAGCTTGGTAGATAAATCAGCTGAAAAGATTGTGAAAACGGTAAACACCGTTAAAGATGATAAGGTTGTTGTAGTAGGACCTATTCCACTTCCGACACAGAAGAGAATTTTTACTGTAAATCGCTCTACATTTGTAAACAAAAAATCAAGAGAACAGTTTGAATTATCTTCTTACAAACGTTTGTTGGATATTTATGGAACTACTGCAAAAACTATTGAAGCGTTAATGAAACTTGAATTGCCAAGTGGTGTTGAAGTAGAAATTAAAGTCTAATTAAGTTATTTAATCGTAAAAAGGTAAAACAATTGCGTGAGCAATAAGTAAAAAATTAAAAAAATGTCAGGTTTAATAGGAAAGAAAATAGGAATGACCAGCATCTTTGATGCCTCCGGAAAAAATATTCCGTGCACAGTAATAGAAGCCGGTCCTTGTGTAGTAACACAAGTAAAATCTGTAGAAAAAGATGGTTATGACGCTATTCAATTAGCGTTCGATGACAAAAAAGAAAAGAATACCTCAAAAGCGATGAAAGGACATTTTGCAAAAGCAAATACATCTCCAAAACGTATCGTAAAAGAGTTTTCTCGTTTTGAAATAGAACACAGAAAACAACAAGGAGAAGTGTTGACAGTAACCGTTTTCGAAGAAGGCGAATTTGTAGATGTTTCTGGTATTAGCAAAGGAAAAGGTTTCCAAGGTGTTGTTAAACGTCATGGATTTGGTGGTGTGGGCGATAGAACACACGGTCAGCACGATAGATTACGTGCTCCAGGTTCAATGGGAGCATCTTCTTGGCCATCAAGAGTATTTAAAGGTATGAGAATGGCAGGAAGAACAGGCGGTGCAAAAGTTAAAATGATTAACTTGCAAATTGTTAAAATATTCCCAGAAAAGAATTTATTGGTAATTAAGGGATCTGTTCCCGGGTATAATGGTTCATATTTAAAAATAGAGAGATGGAGCTAAAAGTATATAAAATAGACGGGAGTGAAGCTGGAAGAACTGTAACGTTAAATGACAGCATATTTGGTATAGAACCCAATAACCATGCTATTTGGTTAGATGTAAAACAATATCTTGCAAATCAACGTCAAGGAACTCATAGTAGTAAAGAAAAATCTATGGTTTCTGGTTCAACACGTAAACTTAGAAAACAAAAAGGTGGTGGTGGTGCTCGTATAGGTAGTATCAAATCTCCTTTGTTTCCTGGTGGTGCTCGTGTTTTTGGTCCTCAACCAAGAGATTATAGTTTCAAATTGAATAAAAAAGTAAAACGTTTGGCTCGTATGTCTGCTTTGTCTATTAAAGCACAAGAATCAAATATTACAGTATTCGAACAATTTGATTTTGAGGCTCCTAAGACAAAAAACATGGTTAAAATCTTAAAAGATACAAATCTTTTTGATAAAAAAACTTTAATAGTTGTAAATGAATTAAATAAAAATGTATATTTGTCTTCTCGAAATTTGGAGAAATTGAATATTGCAACTATTTCAAATTTAAATACTTATCAAATTTTGAACGCTCAAAAAATTGTGATTTTAGAGCAAACAGCTGCAAAATTTGATGAATTTTTTAAAATAAACGCGTAAAAAGTTAGGAAGATGAATGTAATAATTAGGCCTCTTGTAACAGAAAAAATGACAGCGATTAGCGAGAAGTTAAATCGCTATGGTTTTGTTGTAGACCATAGGGCAGATAAATTGCAAATAAAAAAAGCCGTAGAAGAAATGTATGATGTACAAGTGGAAAGTGTAAGTACTTTGATTCAAAGAGGTAAAAACACTTCTCGCTATACAAAAGCCGGCTTAATAAGAGGAAAGAAAAATAGTTTTAAGAAAGCGATAGTACAATTAAAAGGCAATCAAACAATTGACTTTTATAGTGGTATCTAAGAATTAAAAAGAAAAGATGGGATTAAAAAAGTTTAAACCGGTAACACCCGGTCAAAGATTTAAGTTAGTAAGTAATTTTGAAGAGATAACAGCTTCAACCCCCGAAAAGAGTTTGCTGTTACCTAAAAAAAGAAGTGGCGGAAGAAACAATGAAGGTAAAATGACCATGAGATATATCGGAGGTGGTCATAAAAAACAATATCGTATCATTGATTTCTTACGTGAAAAAGATGGTGTACCAGCAACGGTAAAAACAATAGAATATGACCCAAATCGTTCGGCTCGTATTGCATTGTTATTTTATGCAGATGGAGAAAAACGTTATATTGTTGCTCCTCATGGTTTGCAAGTAGGACAAAAAGTTCTTTCTGGTAAAGGAATTTCTCCAGATTTGGGAAATACTTTATTTTTGTCAGAAATACCTCTTGGAACAGTTATTCATAATATTGAAATGCAACCTGGTTGCGGTGCAAAAGTTGCTCGTAGTGCAGGTGCTTATGCTCAATTGATGTCAAGAGAAGAACGTTATGTAACCATTAAAATGCCATCAGGTGAAACACGTAAAATATTGTGTGCTTGTAAAGCAACTATAGGTATGGTATCTAATATAGACCATAACTTACAAGTTTCAGGTAAGGCAGGTCGTTCTCGTTGGATGGGAAGACGTCCAAGAGTTCGTGGCGTTGTTATGAACCCAGTAGATCACCCAATGGGTGGTGGTGAAGGAAGAGCTTCAGGAGGACATCCTCGTTCACGTAAGGGCTTAATCGCTAAAGGCTACAAAACACGTCGTCCTAAAAAAGCCTCAACTCAATTTATAGTAGAAAGAAGAAAGAAATAATAAAAAGTAGTTACAATGAGTAGATCATTAAGAAAAGGTCCGTACATTCACTATAAACTCGAAAAACGAGTGATAGAAGCACAGGAATCTGGTAAAAAAGTTACCATTAAAACATGGAGTCGTGCGTCAATGATTTCTCCAGATTTCGTTGGTCAGACAATCGCTGTTCATAACGGAAACAAATTTATTCCTGTGTATGTAACAGAAAATATGGTAGGGCATAAATTAGGGGAATTTGCACCAACACGCATATTCCGTGGACATGCTGGAAGTAAAGATAAAGGAAAAAAATAAAGCAAATTAAAGAATAAAGATGGGTGCAAGAAAAAGATTAGCTGCGGAAGCTAGAAAAGAAAATAATCGCACAAGATGCGTAGCACGTCTGATGGACAATAATACATCTCCTCGTAAAACACGCCTTATGGCAGATTTGATAAGAGGTAAGAATGTTGATTATGCTTTGAATGTTTTGAAATATAGTAAAAAAGAATCATCTGAAAAAATACGTAAATTGCTTCTTTCTGCTATTGCAAATTGGCAAGCAAAAAATGAAAATGCAAGAATAGAAGATAGTAATTTGTACGTAAAAGAAATATTTGTAGATGGTGGCACCATATTGAAAAGATTGAGAACCGCACCTCAAGGTCGTGGTTATAGAATCAGAAGACGTTCAAACCATATTACAATAGTATTAGATAGCAAAGTAGAAAACGTAAATCAAACAGAAGAATAAATGGGACAGAAAGTTAATCCAATAGGAATACGTTTAGGAATCGTTAGAGGATGGGATTCTAACTGGTATGGTGGAAAAGATTTTGGTCAAAAATTAGTAGAAGACGATAAAATCAGAAAATACCTTAATACACGTTTGCATAAAGCCAATATTTCGAAAATATATATCGAAAGAACTTTGAAATTGGTGACAGTAACCATCAATACCGCTCGTCCAGGTTTGATTATCGGAAAAATGGGCTCAGAAGTTGATAAGCTGAAAGAAGAATTGAAGAAAATCACAGGAAAAGATGTTCAAATCAATATCAGTGAAATCAAACGTCCAGAATTAGACGCAGTATTGGTTGCCAAAACGATAGCAGAAGAAATAGAACGTCGTGCGTTTTATCGTAAAGCTATCAAAAACGCGATTTCATCAACAATGCGTTCAGGAGCAGAAGGTATTAAAGTTTCTATCTCTGGTCGTATAGGTGGAGCCGAAATGGCACGTACCGAACATTATAAAGAAGGCAGAACCCCATTGCATACTTTGCGTGCAGATATAGATTATAGTCATGCAGAAGCACATACTACTTATGGAAGAATAGGTATTAAAGTATGGATATGCAGAGGTTTAGTTTATGGTAAAAAAGATCTATTTCAAGCGTCAACAGAAGCATCTTCCAAACAAGGTAAAATGATGAGAAGAGAAAGAGGTGGCAATTTTGGTAGAGAACGCTCAGAAAGAGGCGGAGATAGAAGAAGAAAATAGTATTAATTAAGGAAAAATCAGATAAACGATGTTACAGCCAAAAAAGACAAAATATAGAAGAGTCCAAAAGGGCAAAATGAAAGGGAATACCAAACGAGGTGCAGAAATTGCATTTGGTTCCTTTGCCATGAAAGCCACTGAGGAATGTTTGCTGACAGGACGTCAAATAGAGGCAGCACGTCAAGCAATTACACGTTATATGAAACGTGAAGGTCAATTGTGGATTAGAGTTTTCCCAGACAAACCTATTACTAAAAAACCAGCGGAAGTACGTATGGGAAAAGGTAAAGGTAGTCCAGAATATTTTGTAGCAAGAATATCTCCAGGTCGAATTCTGTTTGAAGCAGATGGTGTACCAACTGATGTTGCACGCGAAGCTATGCGTTTGGGCGCTCAAAAATTGCCAATCTTGACAAAATTTATAGTTAGAAGAGATTATTCAGAAGAAACAATATAATTAAAATGAAACAGTCAGAGATAGCAGGTCTTACAACAAAAGAGTTGTACGAAAGATTGGAAGAGGAAGTAAAGCAATTGGCAAAGTTGAAATTGCATCATGCCGTTTCTCCAATAGAAAATCCAAATAGAATTGCAGCAAATCGTAAATCGATAGCAAGACTTAAAACGGAAATTCGTTCAAGAGAGATTGCTGAAAATAAATCTGTAAAATAAAAGAGATAAATTTTTGGTATGGATAGAAATTTTAGAAAACAAAGAGAAGGTGTTGTAATAAGTAACAAGATGGAAAAATCTATCGTTGTGAAGGTAGAACGTAAGTTCAAACACCCGAAATATGGAAAGTTCCTAAAAAGATCATCTAACTTTATGGCACATGATGAAAAAAATGAATGTGAAATAGGTGATGTTGTTAGAATTATGGAAACCAGACCTTTGAGTAAAAACAAATGCTGGAGATTAGTAGAAATAATAGAAAAGGCTAAGTAAAGATGATACAACAAGAATCAAGATTATCAGTGGCAGACAATAGTGGTGCTAAAGAAGTATTGTGTATCCGAGTATTGGGAGGAACAAAAAAGCGTTATGCTACCGTTGGCGATAAAATCGTTGTAACAGTAAAAGACGCAATCCCTTCTGGTTCAATAAAAAAAGGTACAGTTAGCAAAGCTGTTGTTGTAAGAACAACAAAAGAAGTTCGTAGAAACGATGGCTCTTATATCCGTTTTGATGATAATGCTGTCGTATTGTTAACCGCTTCAGATGAATTACGTGGAACTCGTATATTTGGACCTGTGGCCCGCGAACTTAGAGAAAAACAATATATGAAAATAGTTTCATTAGCACCAGAAGTGCTTTAATGTATAAAGAAAAAAATTAATTAAACATGCAACCGAAGATACATATAAAAAAAGGGGACACGGTAAAAGTTTTATCAGGGGATGATAAAGGACAGACCGGAAAAGTGCTCAAAGTTGATGTTAAAAATTACAGAGCGTTTGTAGAAGGTAAAAACATGGTATCAAAAAGTACTAAACCAACTGCAAAAACCCCACAAGGAGGAATCGTAAAGAAAGAAGCCTCTGTTCACATTTCCAATTTAATGTTAGTTGATTCCAAAGGAAATGCAACTCGCATAGGAAGGCGTGTAGCAGATAATGGCAAGTTAGTAAGGTATTCAAAAAAATCGAAAGAGGAGATTAAGTAATGAGCTACACACCAAGATTAAGAGAAAAATACAATAAAGAAATTGCACCTGCTTTGCAAAAGCAATTTAATTTTAAAACGGTGATGCGTATTCCGAAAATTACTAAGATTTGTTTGAATCAAGGTATTGGAGCTGCAACCGCAGATAAAAAATTAATAGATAATGGTATCAATGAAATGACAATGATAGCAGGTCAAAAAGCCGTTGCTACTAAGTCAAGAAAGGATATTTCAAATTTCAAACTTAGAAAAGGTAATGCAGTAGGTGTTCGCGTAACTTTACGTGGAGATAGAATGTATGAATTTTTGGATAGACTTATATCAGTATCAATACCTCGTATTCGTGATTTTAGAGGTATTAACGATAAAGGTTTTGACGGAAAAGGAAATTATTCTATGGGCGTTACTGAACAAATAATATTCCCAGAAATTGATATTGATAAAATAAACAAAATCAATGGTATGGATATTACATTTGTTACAACTGCACAAAATGATGAAGAATGTTTAGCTTTGTTAAAAGAGTTTGGATTACCATTTAAAAATCAGAAGAAATAAGATATGGCAAAAGAGTCAATGAAAGCTCGTGAAGTTAAAAGAGCAAAATTAGTGGCAAAATATGCAGCCAAAAGAGCGGAATTAAAGGCAGCTGGTGATTGGGTAGGTTTACAACAATTACCACCAAATTCAAATCCTATCAGATTGCATAATCGTTGCAAATTGACAGGACGTCCAAAAGGATATATGAGAACTTTTGGTCTTTCTCGTATCAATTTTAGAGAAATGGCTTCAAAAGGTTTGATTCCAGGTGTAAAAAAAGCAAGTTGGTAAATTAATTTAAAATTAAGAAAGATGAATACGGATCCAATAGCAGATTATTTGACAAGAATACGTAATGCCGTGATGGCAAAACATAGGGTAGTAGAAATACCTATGTCAAATATGAAAAGAGAAATGACAAAAATATTGTTTGAAAAAGGTTATATTTTAAATTATAAATTTGAAGATTCAAGTATACCAGGGATGATAAAGATTGCTTTGAAATACCATCCTATTTCTAAACAATGTGCAATTACAGAATTGAAACGCGTTAGTCGTCCTGGTTTACGTAAATATGTGGGAGCAGATGAATTGCCTCGCGTATTGAATGGATTGGGTATCGCTATTATTTCAACTTCACGAGGTTTGATGACCGATAAAGAAGCTCGTAGTTTGGGTATCGGTGGTGAAGTTATTTGTTACATCAGTTAATAAAAGGAGGATAAAAGAATGTCAAGAATAGGTAAATTACCCATATCATTACCCAGTGGTGTTAATATAAATGTTGACGAAAAAACACATATTGTAACTGTAAAAGGACCTAAAGGTGAATTGCAACAATATGTAGATCCTTGTATCACTCTTTCTATGGAAGAGGGGGTAATGCATGTAGAACGTCATACAGAACAAAAAAGACATAAAGCATTGCATGGATTGTATCGTTCACTTTTAGCGAATATGGTACATGGTGTATCAGAAGGTTTTACTATTGTTCAACAATTGGTGGGAACTGGATACAAAGCTCAAGCAACAGGTCAAATATTAGAACTATCTTTAGGATATTCTCATAATATTATATTTGAGTTTCCAAAAGAAATCACTGTTGAAACAATAACAGAAAAAGGGAAAGACCCATTGATTAAGTTGATGAGTGCTGATAAACAATTATTAGGTCAAGTTGCGAATAAAATCAGGTCTTATCGTAAACCAGAACCATACAAAGGTAAAGGTATTCGTTTCCAAGGTGAGGTTGTTCGTAGAAAAGTTGGTAAATCAGCAGAAAAATAAGATTAGATTGTTAACATAAAAAATCTGTAAAGAATGGGAACAAAAAATCGTAAAGCATTTAGAAGGGAAAGAATAAAACATAGAATTAGAAAGAATATGCATGGTACTGCTGAACGTCCACGTTTGTCAGTGTTCAGAAGCAATGAACAAATATATGCTCAAATCATTAATGATGATTTAGGTGTAACTGTAGCTTCAGCATCTTCAATGGGAGCAATTAATGCTCAAAAAATAACGAAGATAGAGCAAGCCAAATTGGTTGGTCAAGAATTGGCAAATCGTGCATTGGCAGCAGGTATAACAACTGTTGTATTCGATAGAAATGGATATTTGTATCATGGAAGAGTAAAATCTTTGGCAGAAGCAGCCAGAGAAGGTGGTTTAAAATTCTAAAAGTGGATTATGTCAGATAAGAGAATAAAAGCAAGTGAGATAGAATTCAAGGAAAAATTAGTTCACGTAGGACGTGTTACTAAAGTTACCAAAGGTGGTAGAACTTTTAGTTTTTCAGCCATCGTGGTTATAGGTAATGAAGATGGTGTTGTTGGTTATGGATTGGGAAAAGCCAAAGAAGTAACAGCGGCTATTCAAAAAGGAACAGAAGATGCGAAGAAAAATTTGATTCGTGTACCTGTTTTAAAAGGAACAATACCACATGCACAAGAAGGTCGTTATAGTGGTTCGTTGGTATTCTTGAAACCAGCAACTCCTGGTACTGGAGTTATAGCCGGTGGTGCGATGCGTGCTGTTTTAGAAAGTGTTGGAGTTAAAAATGTGTTGGCAAAATCAAAAGGTTCTTCCAACCCACATAGTGTGGTAAAAGCCACATTCAACGCTTTGTCAAAAATGAAAGACCCTTATATGGTAGCACAATTGCGTGGTGTAGATTTGAATACAGTGTTCAATGGTTAATAGAAAGGGATAAAAGATGGACAAAAAGTTAAGAATAACACAAGTAAAAAGTCAAATAGACAGGTCAAAAGTGCAAAAAAGAACCATAGAAGCACTAGGTATTCATAAGTTGAATCGTCCTATAGAAGTTGTGGCAACACCACAAGTTTTAGGAATGATAGAAACGGTAAAACATTTATTGAAAGTAGAAGAAGTTTAGTACAAAATTAGGAAAAACGTAGAAAGATGAATTTAAATAGTTTAAAACCTGCCGATGGAGCAGTAAAAGCTGAAAAAAGAATAGGTAGAGGAGAAGGATCTGGTAAAGGAGGAACCTCTACAAGAGGACATAAAGGAGCTCAATCGCGTTCGGGTTACTCTCGTAAATCTGGTTTTGAAGGTGGTCAAATGCCATTGTACAGACGAGTGCCTAAATTCGGTTTTAGAAATATCAATAGAAAAGAATACACTAGTGTAAATCTTTCAACTTTACAATATTTGGCTGAAAACAAAGGTGTGAATGTTGTAGATATTGATGTTTTAAGAGCAAATGGTTTAATAGGTAAAAAAGATTTGGTGAAAATATTAGCAAAAGGAGAATTAAAATCTAAATTAGAAGTTAAAGCTCATGCATTTTCTGCCAAAGCGATTCAGTTAATTGAAGCCCAAGGGGGTATAGCAACAAAATTGTAAAAATGAGAAGATTTATAGCCACATTAAAGAACATTTATCATATAGAGGACTTGCGTAAACGCATTCTCTATACATTAGGTATAATATTAATTTATCGTATCGGTTCGTACATTGCTCTACCTGGTATAGATGTACATGCACTTTCAGCAACTGCATTCACTTCTAGTTCTCGTGAAGGGTTGTTAGGATTGTTGGATATGTTCTCTGGTGGTGCTTTCTCAAATGCCTCAATTTTTGCATTAGGTATTATGCCTTATATTTCTGCATCAATTGTGGTACAGTTATTGACTTTGGTAGTCCCTTATTTCCAACGTTTACAACGAGAAGGAGAAAGTGGAAGAAAAAAAATTACGCAAATGACGCGACTTTTGACTATTGCAGTAACAGCATTGCAAGCACCAGCATATCTTTCTAATATGGTACGTACTGTCGGAACCTCTTCGGGTGTATTTCATACTATTTCAGGAGAAGTAATTACAGGACAATTACCATTTTCGTTTATATTCACATCTTTGATAGTATTAGTTTCTAGTACATTATTCATTATGTGGTTGGGAGAACGTATTACTGAAAAAGGAATAGGTAATGGTATTTCTCTCATCATTATGGTAGGTATTATTGCTCGCTTACCTTTTGCATTGTCTGCAGAATTTATATCAAGAGTAGCAGAAACAAATGGTGGATTGGTAGTTTTCTTGATAGAAATTTTACTTTTAGTGTTTGTAATATTAATTACGATATTGTTGGTTCAAGGTACAAGAAAAGTTCCTGTACAATATGCAAAACGTATTATAGGTAACAAACAATATGGAGGTCAAAGACAATATTTGCCATTAAAAGTAAATGCTGCTGGAGTTATGCCAATAATTTTTGCACAAGCGATTATGTTTTTACCATTAACTATTATTGGATTTTCATCAAGTGCTGAATCAATGGGAGCATTTACCACAGCGTTGACAAACTATAATGGTTTTTGGTATAACTTGATTTTTGCAGTACTAATTATATTATTTACATATTTCTATACTGCTATTACTTTTAATCCAACGCAAATAGCAGAAGATATGAAGAAAAATGGAGGTTTTATTCCTGGGGTTAAACCTGGTAAAAAAACAGTAGAATTTATAGACAATATTATTTCAAAAATAACATTGCCAGGTTCTATATTTTTAGCATTTGTTGCTATAATGCCTGCATTTGCTCGTTTGTTGGGTATCAATTCACAATTTGCTCAATTCTTTGGAGGAACTTCTCTATTGATTATGGTAGGTGTAATTTTAGATACCTTACAACAAATAGAAAGTCATTTGTTGATGCATCATTACGATGGATTAACAAAATCAGGTCGTATAAAAGGACGTAATATTCAATAGGACGTTTGGTAGATGATACATCTGAAGACTGAAAGAGAAATAGAGATTATAAAAGAAAGTTCTTTGATAGTTGGTAAAACCCTCGGAGAGGTTGCGAAACTTATTCGACCAGGAATAAGATGCACAACATTGGATAGTGTTGCTGAAACATTTATACGAGACAATGGAGCAGTGCCAAGTTTTAAAAATTATAATGGTTATCCTGCTACATTGTGTATCTCTGTTAATGATGTTGTTGTTCATGGAATACCAGGACAATATGAATTAAAAGAAGGAGATATTGTTTCAGTGGATTGTGGAGCAAAAAAGAATGGTTTTCATGCAGATTATGCCTATACATTTTGTGTTGGACATGTTGCAGAAGAAATCCGTAATTTGTGCGAAAAAACAAAACAATCGTTGTACAATGGCATAGAACAAGCCGTAGAAGGAAATAGAATAGGCGATATTGGTTACGCAATTCAAAGTTATGTGGAAAGTTTTGGATATTCTGTTGTAAGAGAAATGATAGGTCATGGTATTGGTCGTAACTTACATGAAAGTCCAGAAGTTCCAAATTATGGAACAAAAGGCAAAGGTCCTAAATTGAAAAAAGGTATGGTAATTTGTATAGAGCCGATGATAAATTTAGGAGTAAGGAATATTCAAGTAGATAGAGATGGTTGGACAGTGCGAACAGCAGATAGATTGCCATCGGCACATTATGAACACATGGTTGCAATCCGTGATGGAGGAACTGAGGTGTTATCAACATATCAATATGTAGAAGAAATAATTAATAAGTAATTAAATGGCTAAACAAGAAGCTATAGAACAAGATGGAATAGTAAAAGAATCTCTTGGAAACGCAATGTTTCGAGTAGAACTTGAGAATGGTCATATAGTAACGGCTCATGTGTCAGGAAAAATGAGAATGCACTATATAAAAATATTGCCAGGAGATAAAGTTAAAATGGAAATGTCGATGTATGATTTGACAAAAGCAAGAATTATATTTAGATATAAAAATTAAAGATACAAAATGAAAGTAAGAACATCAGTTAAGAAAAGATCTGACGATTGTAAGATAGTTCGTCGCAAAGGAGTTGTTTATGTTATAAACAAGAAGAATCCTAAATTCAAACAAAGACAAGGATAATAAATAGATAAAATAACGTAAAAAGAGTAAGATTATATGGCAAGAATTGCTGGTATTGATTTACCAAACAACAAAAGAGGAGTAATAGGTTTAACTTACATTTACGGCATTGGTCGCTCAACGTCTGAGAAGATATTAGCACAAGCCAATGTATCTGTTGATAAGAAAGTACAAGATTGGAATGATGATGAACTCAGTGCCATTCGTGGAATCATCGCGGACATGAAGATAGAAGGAGCTCTTCGTTCTGAAGTTCAGATGAATATCAAACGTTTAATGGATATTGGTTGTTATCGTGGCATCCGTCATCGTATTGGATTACCTCTTCGTGGACAATCTACGAAAAACAATGCGCGTACACGTAAAGGACGTAAGAAAGTTGTTGCCAACAAAAAGAAAGCAACGAAATAATTAAGAATTAAAAATTAGAAAAGATTTATGGCAAAATCGACAAAAGTTACAAAGAAAAGAGTTGTAAAAGTGGACGCGGTTGGTAAGGCTTATATTCAAGCTTCGTTCAACAATGTTATCATTACTTTGACAAACAATATGGGACAAGCCATTTCATGGTCGTCTGCTGGAAAAATGGGTTTTAGAGGTTCTAAAAAGAATACTCCATACGCAGCACAAATGGCAGCACAAGACGCATCAAAAGTTGCTTATGATTTGGGTTTGCGTAGAGTGAAGGTTTATGTTAAAGGTCCTGGTGGTGGAAGAGAATCTGCAATTAGAACTATCAATGCAGCAGGTATTGAAGTTACAGAAATAATAGACGTAACACCACTTCCTCATAATGGATGTAGACCTCCAAAGAGAAGAAGAGTATAAGGGTATTTGTTAACAGTTAAAGTAAATTAAGATATGGCAAGATATATTGGTCCAAAAACTAAAATAGCAAGAAAATTCAACGACCCTATCTATGGTCCTGATAAAAATTTAAGTAAAGAAAGAAGAGGAGCACAAGGTGCTCGCAAACGTTCTGGAAAATTATCAGAATATGGAGAGCAATTGAAACAAAAACAAAAAGCAAAATATACTTATGGTATTTTAGAACGTCAATTTAAAAATATTTTCCACAAGGCTTCTGCTAAAAAAGGTATCACAGGTGAAATATTGCTTCAAATGATAGAGTCACGTTTAGATAACGTTGTTTATCGTTTGGGAATTGCTCCTACACGTGCAGCAGCAAGACAATTAGTATCACATAGACACATACTTGTAAATGGAAATATTATAAATATACCATCGTATTCTCTAAAACCAGGAGATGTTGTAGGAGTAAGAGAACGTTCAAAAGCATGTGAAGTTATTGTTGATTCTTTGAGTCATCGCAATGCAAGTGCTTATGCATGGTTGGAATGGGATGCTAATTCAATGTCAGGAAAATTTATGCAATATCCAGAAAGAGAAGAAATTCCTGAAAACATTAAAGAACAATTAATCGTTGAATTGTACTCTAAGTAATAATTGACGAATAATAGATAAAAGTAAAATAGTTAATAACAATTAAATAATAAAATAATGGTTATACCCTTTCAAAAACCGGATAAAGTACTAATGATAGAATCGACAGATTCCTTTGGTGTCTTTGAATTTCGTCCTCTTGAGCCATGTTATGGACAAACAATAGGAAATGCTCTGCGAAGGGTGTTGCTTTCATCATTAGAAGGATTTGCAATAACATCATTAAAAATAGATGGTGTTGCACATGAATTCGCCACAATACCAGGTGTGATAGAAGATGTTACCGATATTGTTCTTAATATAAAACAAATTCGTTTGAAGAGCAAAATCGATGACCAAACAAATGAAAAAGTTCGTATTACTATCACAGGTCAAGATGAGTTTGTAGCAGGCGATATTAATAAATTTTTAAATAATTTTCAAGTGCTTAATAGCGACCTTCATATTTGTTCAATGGAACCTAATGTAAAATTAGACATAGAACTTACTATTGATAAGGGTCGTGGATATGTTACTATAGAAGAAAACAAATTGCTTCATGAAGCTCCTGGAGTTATAGTAATTGATTCTATTCATTCTCCAATAAAAAATGTGATGTATAGAGTTGAACCATTTCGAGTAGAACAAAAAACTGATTTTGAAAAATTGGTTTTTGAAATTACTACTGATGGTTCTGTTCATCCAAAAGAAGCATTGAAAAAAGCAGCAAATGTATTGATTCAACATTTTATTTTATTTTCTGATGAAAAAATATCATCTTCAAGTGAGGAAGTTGCATTGGCAAATGAATTTGATGAAGCCTCATTACACATTCGCCAATTGTTGAAATCTAAATTATCGGAGATGGATTTATCTGTAAGAGCATTGAATTGCTTGAAAGCAGCAGAAGTAGAAACACTTGGAGAATTAGTTGCGTTCCAAAAAGCAGATTTGCTTAAATTTAGAAATTTTGGTAAAAAATCGTTAAACGAATTAGAAGAATTGGTGAAATCTAAAGGATTAGATTTCGGAATGAATATTTCAAAATATAAATTGGATATAGAAAGGTAAAAATATGAGACACGGGAAAAAAGTTAATCATTTAGGAAGGACAAGTGCACATCGTAAAGCGATGATGTCAAACATGGCTACTTCACTAATTCTTCATAAAAGAATTACAACAACAGTAGCTAAGGCTAAATCCTTGCGTAAATATATTGAACCACTTATTACAAAATCAAAAGACGATACCACTAACTCTCGTAGAGTTGTGTTTAGTTATCTTCAAAATAAAGAGGCTGTGACCGAATTATTTAGAGAAATATCTCAAAAGGTAGCCAATCGTCCTGGTGGTTATACTCGTATTTTACGTACAGGGTATCGTATTGGAGATGCTGCTGAAATGTGTATCATTGAATTAGTTGATTATAACGAAAATTACACACAAAATAAAGGTGGTAAAAAGAAAGCCAAATCAACTCGTAGAGGTGGTAAGAAAAAAGCAGAAGTAGTTGAAACTCCTGTACAAGAAACAGTTGCAGAAAATGTAGAACCTGTAGCAGAAGTTGAAGCTCCTGCAACAGACGAAGCTCAAAAAGAAGAATAGTAATATATTCTTTTATTGTAGAAATTTAAATAAAAAACGGAAATTTTTTAATTTCCGTTTTTTTATTTTCAAGAATTTCATTTTTATAAATAAAAATACTAAAATTTTTGTTTTAACGTTGTATTGAAAATTTATAAAAATATGTGATATGAAATTAATAGTATTGTTATCGTTGTTTTTTTTGTTGATTGGTTGTTCTTCAAATTCGGCATTATCGGATAATATTGACAATAAAGTTTCAATTGAAGATAGCAGTCATATTGATTTGTGTGGAATATATGAGGGGATTATGCCTTGTGCTGATTGTCCGGGAATTGAAGTCAAATTGGAATTGTGTAATAATGATACATACAAATTAACATCAAACTATTTATGGGGTATAAAACGAAATGTACAAGTAGTAAATATTTTTTGCCTAAAAAACAATTAGTTACATTTCGTTTTGGGGATTATATATTTGGAAAGGGAATTTACCACATTTGAAGAAGGAAATATTTCTATTCAAAATGATTTAGTGATACTTTCTTCATCTTCTGGACAAAAAATGTTCTATAAATATACGAAAGGCGTGTTGATTTTATGTAATGAATTTGCAGAAGTATTTGATAATAAGATGATAGAATATTATACATTGAAAAAACAAGAATAATAGATATTTATTATTGTTTTTCTATCATCATAATTCCGTCGCGAAAAGGAAGTATCATATTTTTTACGGTTTCATCTGCTTGTACAAAGTCATTGAATGCTAAAATCGCTTTAGTATCTTTGTCGTTATCTTTGATAGGTTGTATTACTTTTCCACTCCATAATACATTGTCAACCAGCATAATGCCATTTTTAGAAAGATTAGGAAGCAACATTTTGTAATAGTTAAGATAATTTACTTTATCAGCGTCAATAAAAATCAAATCCCAAGTTTCGTTTAAAGAGGGAATAATATCTAATGCTTTTCCGAAAATAAGTTTTGTTTTATTATTTATTCCTGATAAATGGAGATATTTTCTGATAATATCTTCTAATTCAATATCTTTTTCAATAGTGTAAATTAGTCCATCATCGGTCAAACCTTTGGCAAGGCAAATAGTAGAATATGCGGTATAGGTACCTAATTCTAAAATTCTTTTAGGGCGAACAATTCGACTAATTAATTGTAAAAATGTACCTTGATTTTTACAAGATAGCATTCTTGGTCTTATTGTTTTAAGATTTGTTTCTCGATAAAGAGCGTACAAAACATCATCTTCGTTGGATGTATGATTTTCGCAATAATCGTGTATTGCAGTATCAATCAAATTGAATGTTTCGTCCATAGAATTAATCTAAATGAAGATTATGTCCCATTTTCGATTGTTTTGTTTTTAGATAGTTGATATTATCTTTATTAGGTTGAATGATAATAGGTTCAGTACGAACAATTTCAATACCATGACCCAACAATCCAGCTCGTTTAGTTGGGTTATTGGTAAGCAATCGAATTTTTGTAGCATGTAAATCTTTTAATATTTGGGCACCGATACCATAATCGCGTTCATCGGCACGAAAACCTAATTCTATATTTGCTTCTACGGTATCTCGACCTAATTCTTGCAAATGGTATGCTTTCAATTTATTGACAAGTCCAATACCTCTTCCTTCTTGACTCATATATAAAATTAAACCTTTACCTTCTTGATTTACCATTTCCATTGCTTTATGGAGTTGGTCTCCGCAGTCGCATTTGCAAGAGCCAAGAATATCTCCAGTAGCACAAGAAGAATGTACTCGTACTAAAATTTCTTCATTATCATTCCATTCACCTTTTTTGAGTACAAGATGAGTATTGTTATTATTGAGTTGAGTATAGGCTATTAGTTTAAAATTTCCCCAACGAGTTGGTAAATTTACTTCTTCTTCTCTACGGATAAGTGTTTCTTTACGAACGCGATATGCAATTAAATCTTGAATAGAGATTAATTTCATATTGTATTTTTTGGCTACTTCTATCAGTTGAGGAAGTCGAGCCATAGTACCATCGGGATTGATAATTTCTATAAGGGCTGCTGCTGGTTGCATTCCTGCTATTCTTGCTAAATCGATAGCGGCTTCGGTATGACCAGCACGAACTAATACTCCACCATTTTTTGCACGTAATGGATTGATATGTCCGGGACGTCCCAAATGTTCAGCTTTAGTATTTGGGTTTGCCAATGCTTTGATTGTCATGGCTCTATCGTGCATAGAAACTCCTGTTGTACAACTATTATCTAATAAATCAACGGTGACAGTGAATGGAGTTCCCAATAAAGAGGTGTTGTTGTTGACTTGCATTTCTAAGTCTAATGCTTTACAACGGTCTTCTGTTAATGGTACGCATAACACCCCACGACCATATTGGAGCATAAAATTTACTTTTTCTGCAGTAATTTTTTCGGCGGCAATAATGAAATCTCCTTCGTTTTCTCGGTCTTCATCATCGACAACTATAACAAAATTACCAACTTTAAAATCTTCTATGGCTTCTTCTATTGTGTTGAATTTAAACTCTTTATCCATTGTTCTTGTTTGTTTATAAAATCTATTCAACAGGAATTGATTCTAATTTGATAGTGATATTTTTTATATTTGCAATGTCTATATCATCGGAAGGATAGCCTTGTTGTGTCATGTATTCAACAATAGCAGATTTATTGATAGAAATATTGTTTTTATTATCTTTTTTGTAAGCGATTTGCGTTAGGTCAATATTCAATATTTTCCGTTTAAATTCAATTGGTAAAAGTTTGATTCCTGAGGCATTGAATGTAATATCAACAATTGTATCTGATTGATACGAAATATATTTTCCTTCAGGAAGATTAATAAATTGAATTTTAAAAGGATAAATTTGTTTATGAGTATCTGACATTTGCACAGCCAACCATGCCAAAATGGCAATAATAAGACAAATAAACAAATGGCTATACCGATTCAAAGACAATTTTGCCATGTATAATTATTTTTTCTCTATTGCATTTTGAGCAATAGCATTTTTTTCTACTCTTATTTTGCTTCCATCTTCGGTTTCGAGGCAAACTGTATCATCTTGAATATCACAAATTTTTCCATGTAAACCACCAATGGTAATTACTTTTGTACCTTTTTCTAAACTATCTCTAAATTTTTGTGCTTCTTTGTTCTTTTTTTGTTGTGGACGAATCATAAAAAGCCACATAATTAACATCATTAGAATGATGAAAAAGAAAAATGAAAAACCACCGCCGTTTGTGGCTTGTTGTCCATTGGGACTTGCAAAAAGAATGATATTTATTAAGTTCATTGTATATATATTTTAATGTTTTTTATTTTTTTACGGTTGCTGTAAATGATAATCTTGTTTCAGAAGGGTAGGTATTGGCTTGTACAACAATGCTACTATTAACAAGACCTTGTTTTGTTTCTGTATTGAAATTGATACAAATTTCTCCTTTTTTGCTAGGAAGAATTGGGGTTCGTGTAAATTGGGCTACCGTGCAACCACATGAAGGTATTACGGCTGAAACAATTAAAGGAGATTTTCCTGTATTGGTAAAATGGTAAGTATAACTTACTTTTTCTCCTTGCATTAGGGTTCCAAAATCATGATTTAAACTTTCAAAAGTGATTTTAGGCATAGTAGAACTATCACTTTTGTCTGCACTAATTGGAATATTCACAACAGATGTATCAATATTTTGTTGAGAATTTCTTTGGCAACTTATTATAAAAAAAACAACGAAAATCGCTGTTAATATTTTTATCAACTTATTTATCAAGTTCATTATTTTTTGTATTTATAACTTTTTGCAAAGGTAACATTTTTTTTAATGCAAAATGAAATTTATAATTATAAATTCAACTTGGAAAGTTATAAATAGGGATTGTTTTTTTCCAAAAAAATAAAATAATGCTACTTTTGTACAAAAATAGACATTTTTTGCAACGTTGTTGCTTTTATATTTTTTTATCAATGGAGGTTGAGCCTAAGTCGGGTGTCTGAGCCTGCCGAAGACATCGAAATAATAAATAGACTATGTGTGATGTGTTCTATGTGTTTAATAATGAATTGTTTAGTGTTGAGCAACAAAGTTTTGTTAGTAATTGTCAACATCTAAAACGAATGTCAACGAAGAGTAATTTTTTAGCGTTCTGGTTTCTTGTATTGCAATTAAAATTTGTTGTTTATAGAGTTCCAGATTCTTATTTATAGGGAGTTTTATAGTAATTTCTTTACGAAATTTGTTTTTTAACTTGGTAATGAGAGCATATTCTGGACCATAAATTGGAATAGAGATGTGTTTCCGTAATATTGTCGCGAATTGAGCAGAAGCCATATCAAGAAAATCTTGATTATGATGTTGTATTCCTATTTTTATCAATCGAGACCAAGGTGGGTAGAAAAATTTTTTTCTTTCAACAATCAACCGTTCGATTAGCGAATTGTAATCGTTGTTTTTTAGATATTTAAAAATATCGTGTTGAGGGTTTCTTGTTTGAATGATAACTAAACCTTGTTCTTTCTTTCGTCCAGCCCGTCCACTTACTTGCATTAGCAGTTGAAAAGTTCTTTCGTAAGCACGAAAATCTGGAAAATTGAGCATATTGTCAGCGTTGAGCACTCCAACAAGATTTACATTGTCGAAATCTAATCCTTTTGTTACCATTTGAGTACCGACTAAAATGTTGGTACGCCCATTTTGAAAATCATCAATAATTTGATTATGAGCATTTTTGTTTCGAGTAGAATCATGGTCTAAACGAACAATTTTTGCATTAGGAAAATATTGTTTTAGTTCATCTTCAACTTTTTCTGTTCCAAAACCTTTCATTTCCAGTGTATTGTGTCCACATTGAGGACAAGTATTTGTTACTGCGATAGCGAAACCGCAATAGTGACAACGAAGATTATTGCTTTTTTTATGATAGGTGAGCGTAACGTCGCAATGTTTACAATGTGGAATGTAACCGCATTGAGGACATTCCAAATGTAAGGAAAAACCACGCCTATTCTGAAACAATATTACTTGTTGATTTTTATCCAATGTTTCTTGAATTTTGTCTAAAAGTTGTTGAGAATAATGCGATTTCATTTGATGAGCGAAAGAGGCTTTTTTTATATCAATAAGTTCTAATTGAGGAAGTTGTAGTCTGCCAAAACGCTCATTAAGAGAAATATACGCGTATTTATTTATTTTTGCATTGTAATAAGATTCTAAACAAGGTGTTGCAGAACCGAGCAATACTTTTGCTTTAAATTTTTGAGCCAAAATCATAGCCGCATCACGAGCATTGTAACGGGGAGCAGGGTCAAATTGTTTGTAAGAACTATCGTGTTCCTCGTCAACGATGATTAAACCAAGATTGTCAAAAGGTAAAAATATAGCAGAACGAGTGCCTAAAATAATTTTGAAACGTTTGTTTTGTTTTTTTAGTTGTTCTTGCCAAATTTCTGCCCGTTGTTGCGGATTATATTTTGAATGATAAATACCTACATTATCTCCGAAATATGCTCGTAATCGATTGATAATTTGTTCTGTAAGTGCTATCTCTGGTAATAAATAAAGTATTTGTTTATCTTGATTTATATAATGTTGTATTAGTTTGATATATATTTCTGTTTTACCACTCCCTGTGACACCGTGAAGTAAAACGCTATTTTTTTCTTGAAATGAATTCAATATAGATTGAAAGGCAGTATTTTGTTGTGTACTAAGTTGAATATTATCAACTTCGTTTGTATTAGAATGATATGTCCAACGGCTTACAGGCATTTGACAACTATTTAAAATACCTTTCTTTATTAATGACGAGAGTCTGCTTTCTGTGATAGAGGATTGTAACAAAAGTTCGGATTTTTTTAATTTTTGAATCCCTTTTTGTTGGCATAGTGCTAAAAATGCAAGCAATGCGTCTGCTTGTTGGTGTGTTTTTTTACTTTTCTCTAAATCGTTGAATAATTGACTAAGTGCAGATTCATCATTTTGATATTTTGTTGAAAGTTCAATAAATGTTTCTTGTCGTTGTCGAAATTTTTCTTCAATATCTTCGCATAAAATAAGCAAAGATTTGTCAATCATATTTCTAACTTGACTCATTACGTAAACATTTCCCAATGTTTTTGAGATGTCTTTAAAATTTGCGGTTTTTTGTTGTTCTAACAATTCTAAAATAGCAATCTCTTGATGATTGAGAGAAGAAATGTCTCCATTGAAATCTGGGTGAATAGCAACTAAAGTTTCGCTACTAAGTTGAAATACAGAAGGTAAAGCCGCTGCCATAACTTCTCCAATAGAACACATATAGTAATTGGCAATCCATTTCCAAAATTCTAATTGAACTTTGTTTACAATTGGTTGAGTATCTAAAATTGATAAAACATCTTTAATAATATATCCTTGTGGGCGTTGTTGATGTATGTTGTAAATAAGTGCAGAATAAAATTTATTTTTGCCAAAATTAATAAGAACTCTTTTTCCAATAGCAAGATTTTCAGAAAATTGAGTCGCTCTATAAGTAAAAGTATTACTTAATGATAATGGTAATAAAACATCTACATAAACATCTTGCATAATTATTCACGATATGAGGTCCCTAAAATATTTTCCATTTTAAGGTTTAGACTATTCAATTCTTCGATTTTTTTAAATATTTTATCAATTTCTTCTTCCGATAAATTGGGATTGTTTAGTTTGTCAATGAAAGTATTTCTGCATTTTTGCACCCAAAACAAACGAATCCTTTGTAGAATGCGAATAGCGTGTTCGTGTAATTTAGAAGGGTCGTTGTCTATGGTTTTGATGGTTTCGTTATTTTGTTGATTTCCTTTTATATAATTGTTGCTTTCTTTTTCTGAAAATGTTTCTATATTGGTAAGTTCAATTATCAAATCGCAAATTTCATGTTGTTCGGCTTCATTTTTGAGTATCATTTCTATGGGATTGGTATTGTATTTTTCTGCATAATTGGCATACATATCAAACAATTTACGATAAAGCGGATTGTTGATACCATGATTGTTCAATGTTAATTCGTCATCTAACTGATATAAATCTTGAAAAATATAATTGTCCAATCTTTCAAAAATGGGTGTATATTCTTCGTTATCATCTTCTTGCGGAAGATTAATAATAGAACATCCTTTATTTATGAGCAATTTTAATAATTCTCGTTCTGCAATATCTAATATTGAATCAGATTTGAGCGGTAATAATTCTTTTGGATGTTTTTTTTGAGGAGAAATTATTTCAATTTCAGTATTTTGTGCTGTTTCAGAAGTGCTAAAATTTCCTTTTTGTTGGTAAAATATTTTTTGATAAGATTTTTGGACACTTGAAGCCAAATCTTCCTCAGAAATATTGAGCAAAGTACTACATTGTTTGATAAACAAAGCCCTTTTGAGTCTATCTTTTATTAAAGCAATATCTGCTGCGATATTTGAAATAGCATCAGCACGTTTGCCCAAATCGTTGCCAGCGTTTTGTAATAAAAGTTGGATTTTAAATTCGATAAAACTTTGTTCATGTTTATCAATATAATCTTGCGTTTCTTCTAATGTATGTGCTTGTGCAAAAGAATCGGGGTCTTCTTTTTCTGGCAACAAAACTACACGAACGTTCATATCTTCTTGCAATATCAAAGAAACTCCTTTTAGAGCGGCTTTGATACCAGCATTATCGCCATCGTAGATAATGGTAATATTATTGGTAAAACGTTTGATAAGTTTTATTTGTCCAGAGGTGAGCGACGTTCCAGAAGAGGCAACAACATTTTCAATGCCTAACTGGTGCATTGATATTACATCGGCATAACCTTCAACAAGATAACATTTGTCTTGTTTACTAATGGCACTTTTAGCAAGGAAAATACCATATAAAACATCACTTTTGTGATAAATTAATGTTTCTGGACTATTGATGTATTTTGCGGTTTTTTCGTTTTGTCCAGAAGACATAATTCTTCCGCCAAATGCTATTGTTCGACCAGAAATATTTTGAATAGGGAAAATAACCCTTTCTCTAAATTTATCAATATAATCGTTGTCTCCTTTTATTATACTCAATCCTGCATCTTTGAGTGTGTCTATATTATATCCGTTACGAAGTGCTTCTTGGGTAAAACTATCTTTGCTTTTGGGGCAATATCCAAGTTGAAATTTTTCTATTGTTTTGTTATCGTAACCTCTTTGTTTAAAATAGGATAGTGCAATGTTACGACCTTCTTCTGTCTGAAGCAATTGTTCAATAAAATAGTTTTTGGCATAATTATTTACAGAAAATTGTTTTTCTCGTTCGTTGTAATTTTTGATTTCTTCGGGTGTTTGTTCCTCTTCTTTGATTTCTATGCCGTATTTTTTTGCTAAATATCGTAATGCTTCAGGATAAGAATAATGTTCATGTTTCATTATAAAACTTGCAGAATCTCCACCTTCTCCACAACCAAAACATTTGCATATATTTTTTGATGGTGTTACATGAAATGATGGTGTTTTTTCAGCGTGAAATGGACATAATCCAACGTAAGAAGTTCCTCGACGAGTAAGACTTACAAAGTCCCCGACAACTTCTTCTATACGACATGCATCTAATATCCTATCTCTGTCTTCTGGCTTAATCATAACGAAAACAATATTTTATAAAGGAACAGTATGTGTTCTTTTACAAATGCAAAGATAACATTTTTTTGCAACATTGTTGCTTTTATATTTTTTTATCAATGGAGGTTGAGCCTGTCGAAACCTCCGAAAAAATAAATACTATTTCTGCAACGTCATTGCTTTTGTGTTTTTTTTCGGTGTCTGTTTTTCTTTCGGTGTCTTCGACAGGCTCAGACACCGAAATTCATGAGTTTTATCTTCGGAGGTTGAGCCTGTCGAAACCTCCGTATTTCATGAGTTTTTTCGTTGTCTTCGGCAGGCTCAGACTCCGAAAAAAAGTGACTGAAAACAAAATTTTTTCTAAAAAAATAAATTTGTGTTAAAAAAGATATATCTTTGTAAATTACTTCTTCATCTTTGTGAAAAGTAATATATAATTGATTTTTAATTAAATAAAAAATATATAGAAAATAGAAATTTAAAATAAAATAGTATTAATCATAGCGTTTGCTATTTATTCGGAACATTCTAAGAACCTGAGAAATTGTTAGATATAGATTCCTTGAAGAATAAGTCAGTAAATGCCTACGCTTGCGTGGGCTTTGGCTTATCTAAGGAATCAGGCAATCTCAGGGCCTTTAGAATGTGGATAATGTCAGAGTCCACATTTTTTATGTCCTAAAGATGCCTGAAAATCCGATAGATGCTAAACGCCTAAAATGCAAGGTAAAAAAATGGAAAAACACAAACCAAATTTTTTGGATAAGGTGTTTTGGCATAGTTCAGAACAAATGTTGGAATTGCCCAATGGAAGTGTGCAACTAATTGTAACGTCTCCACCATACTTTAATATCAAAGACTATTCAAAAGATGGTTATCAGTTTAAGAAACATTCTAATAGCAAAGATGTTGACATTGGTGCTTGTCAAAATTTTGATGAGTATATTGATTCTTTACTAACGGTGTGGAAAGAGTGCGAACGCGTATTAAAACCTAATGGTAAATTGTGTATCAATGTACCTCTAATGCCCATGTTTAAAAAAGAAATGACTACGCATTATAATCGTCATATATTTGATATTCAAAGTAGTATTCAACAGAGTGTTTTGAATAACACTAATTTGTATTTGATGGATTTGTATATTTGGAATAGAATTAATTCGTCAAAACGGTTGATGTTTGGAAGTTATCCTTATCCAAGGAATTTTTATGCTCAAAATACAACAGAATTTATCACTATTTATGTAAAAGATGGTATCCCAGAGTTTCCAACTACTGATAATAAGGAAAAAAGCAAACTCTCTGAGCAAGAATGGACGACCTTCACAAAGCAAATATGGGACATACCAATACCAAATAAAAGTGATATCGCATATGGAAAACACTCTGCTATAATGCCCGAAGCAATTCCTTATCGTTGTATACGGCTTTTTAGTTGTGTTGACGATGTTGTTTTAGACCCTTTTGCTGGTAGCGGTACAACATTGAAAGTGGCAAAATCTTTGAATCGATACTATGTGGGTTATGAGATTTATGAAAATTATAAGCCTTTAATAGAAAAAAAACTAAAATTAGTTGATTATGAAAACCAATAGGATTTATTTAGCGGATGTTTTTGATTTTCTTTCGATGTTAGGAGAATCTTCTATTGATTTAGTTATTGCTGACCCTCCATACAATATGCATAAGGCAGATTGGGATACTTTTAAAACTGAAAGTAAGTACTTTGATTTTACATTCAAATGGATTGATATACTTCTATCAAAATGCAAATCCTCTGCGTCCATATATCTATTCAATAATGCATATAATTCTGCAATCATACTTAATCATTTAAGAGAAAAACCTATTGTTCTTAGAAATTGGATAACGTGGTATAAAAAAGATGGCTTCAGTGCTACTCGCAAGAAATTTGTGAATGCACAGGAAACTATTTTATTTTATACAAAATCAAATGATTATATATTTAATACTGATTCTATTCGAGTTCCATATGATTCGGTAGATAGAATAGCTCACGCTGCAAAAAAAGGCATATTGAAAGATGGGAAAAGATGGTTTCCAAATGAAAAAGGAAAGTTATGTAATGATGTTTGGGAAATAACATCACAAAGACACAAGATAAAAGTGAACGGAAAAATTCAGAAACCACTACATCCTACGATAAAACCAGATGAAATGATTGAAAGGATGATACTGGCAAGTAGCAATGAAAATGATTTGGTGTTGGATTTATTTAGTGGTAGCGGAACAACAAGCCGTATAGCTCAAAAATTAGGTCGTCAATTTATAGGTTGCGAGAATAACGAATTATATTCACAAATTAATGAAGGAGAAATACAATATGAAAGATTATGAAATTCTAAAAAAAATAGAACATATATCTACCAACAATCAGTTTTTGAGTTATATAGTAGATAGAGTGCAAGATGATAACTATCGAGGTACGCAATGTTCTCAACATAACAGACTGACTTATGATTATTTTAGAACATTACTCCAAGTAATTCATGAGAAGGCAGGCAATGATATTTTTAGAATACACGTAGGTGATGATAATGGGGAAAGACAACCAGAAGCGATAACTTATTATGAAATTGTAAGAGAAATTAATGAACGAATAGGTAAAGGAACTATCAATTCAGTAAAGAAAAATACTTTTCCCGATTTAGCCCGAGCTGGATTCTTAGATAGATACGACAAAGACGAACATCATATAAATGAATCGTTCTCTATAGGAGAACATAAACCTTTACAGAAAAGAGCAGCAGTTTATTCTGTACGATTGTCCGTTTTAGGGTTGAATTTTATTCTATCTAAGACAGAATTTGAGCGACGTAAATACTATACCGATGCCGTTGATATACTAACAAAGAATGCTGCAACAGATATGGTAGAGTTGCTCTCTACCGACAACCGTTTTGATTACATAAATATTTTAGAGTTTATGTATATTCTTTCCGATGATAGAGAAAATATATATTTTAATGATAAGTTGATGTATCTTGTTGAATATCGCCGATTAACAGAGACTCAGAGAAACAATCTTAATAAACTATTACAAATGTATTGTAATCCTCAAAAACCCAGAATAAACAAATCTTACGCTCGTGATTATCATAACTGGAAAAATGAAAGCCAACAAATTTATAAATTACTAAATAATTCTACCTATTTCAAGGTTATAGATGATAATCTAATACTCAACGATGGTCAATATGGATTATTTGTCCAGTCAGCTCAACGTAGTCAAAAGCCAAAGGAAAAATATTTTCGCTACCATAACATAAAACATACTCCTAATTACGAGTTACACCACATTATTCCTTTTAAACGTGCAAATAACCAACAAGAAGCACAATATATTGAAGATGAAAGAAATATGATATATTTATCATCTCAAAAACATGCAGAATTCACTAAATCACAAAATGTCAATATAAGAACGAGTTACTCAATTCCGAATATATTATTTTTAAAACTTGGTAGTATAGACCAAATAATAACAGTGAATTTGGATAATAGAGAAGCTTTGTTGTCGGTTGATAAAATAGATGAGATTATCAATTATAACAAAATACTTTTGCAAAAATTTTACCAAGCAGTACAATAATACTTTACTAAATTTATTTTTGTGTAAATTTCCTAACCGCTACTTCACATTTTATTGTAAAACTTGAAGTATCAGTCCAAATTTTCATTTAGAAATAGGCAGAAATAAAATCCTTCGAAAGAATTGTTTCATTGCATTTAAAAAGTTTTAAAGCATTTCAAGAGGAACATCTGAAGTGCAAATTAATAGTAGTTTGTTTTGAAAAAAGTAAAGATATTTAACGGAGTGGCGGTATGGTCTGCCAAAGAATTTCTGAACAACCTATGGAATGGCGATATAATAAGCAAAATGTTCTTATATTCGGTTTTAAAAGTAGGTTTGTAAAAATAAAATCAAGATGGATAGTTATTACACAATATAATATCAATTTAAAATATAATAAAAAATATTAAAATATGTTTGCGATGTTGTGAGCATATCTGAAAAAATGTTACTTTTGCAATTATAAAAATATATGTTATGAAATTGTTGCAATTAATAAAAAAGTATCGGTGGGGAATTGCTTTTATAGTGTTTTTAGGTTACTTTCTTTTTGGCGAAGGAGGTGTTTTTCAACATCGTAAGTTAGATAAAGAAATTCGACAATTGAAAGCAGAATTGGAAATGCAAAAAAACTTAATTCTTCAATTGCAAGAACAAAATAATGAGTTGATTCAAAATAGTCAAAGCAATCAAGAAAATTTTTTAAGAACCCATCTTTATCTTAAAAAAGATGATGAAGATGTATTTAGAATTTCTAATCAAATAGATGAATAAAAATGAAAAAAATACTCATAATCAATGGTGTTAATTTGAACTTACAAGGCAAAAGAGAAATTCAAATATATGGAAATCAATCGTTTGAAGAATATTTATTGTCGTTAAAACAACATTTTTCTACTTACAATATAGAGATAGATTATTTTCAATCGAATAGTGAAAAAGAAATAGTAGAACGAATCCATCGTTGCAATTCTTTTGATTCATTAATAATTAATGCAGGAGCATTTTCTCATACCTCATTGGCGATAGCAGATGCAATAAGGGCAACAAATATTATTGCAATTGAGGTTCATATTTCCAATATCTATAATCGAGAAATTATAAGGAAAAAGTCTTTATTATCAAGTTGTTGCAAAGGAAGTATCTGTGGCTTTGGATTAGATGGTTATCGTTTAGCGATAGAACATATAATAAAATAGATTATATAATATCTTTTTCGTCAAATTCAAATTTTATATCTTTGATAATCAGTTGTATATACGTTCTTCCTTGCCATTCATTCATATCAATGTGATAACAAATATGAAATGATTGCCCAGCAGCAATTTTATCGTAATGTTCTCCCAATCCAAACCCGATAGCACTAATAGGATAACTTCTTGCATCTAATTGATAAAGAGATAATTTCAAATGATTTTCTCCAACGATACGTACATTTCCGTCATCTAAAACATTTTTTGTCATAAAAATAGGACTCATATTTTGAGGACCAAAAGGAGCAAATCGTAAAACTCTATCGTAAAGAGATTTTGTAATATCGTGTAAAGAAATTTCTACATCAATATCAATAGTAGGACGAATAGAATCTTCGCTAATGTCTTCGGTAACAATTTTTTCAAAAAAATCGATAAAAGTGTTGACGTTTTCAGGTTTAATAGAAAGTCCCGCAGCGAAAGTATGTCCTCCGAAATGTTCTAAAAGATGACTACATTTGCACAAAGCATCGTGTAAATCGAAATTTCTCACCGACCGAGCCGAACCAGTTACCAATCCGTTAGATAAAGTTAAAACAATAGAAGGTCGGTAGAAATGTTCAACCAATCGAGAAGCAACGATGCCAACAACCCCTTTACTCCATTGAGGATTATACACAACAATAGAACGTTTGTTTGTATATAGAGTGTCATTTTTAACCATAGCGATTGCTTCTTTGGTAGTTTTGCTATCCAATTCTCTTCGTTCGCTATTGTTTTCTTCTACTCGCCGACCTAATTCCGATGTTTTTTCTTCTTTTTGGCTAATAAGTAAGTGAACAGAATTGCGTCCTGTGTCCATTCTACCAGCGGCATTGATACGAGGACCAACACAGAAAACAAGGTCATTAATTGTAATTTCTCGTGTGAAAACAGATTTTTTTGGAGGTAAACTTATGTCTGTTTTGCGTAATATTTTGCCATAAGCCAACAAAGATTCTATCCCAGTGCGAGGTCCTTTATTGATAAGCCGAAGTCCAAAATGAGACAATATTCTATTTTCTCCTGTAATCGGAACCACGTCGGAAGCGATACTAATAGCAAGTAAATCAAAATATTCTTCTAATTCTTTGATGTCAATATTTTTGTTTTGAGCAATAGCTTGAACCAATTTAAATCCGACCCCACAACCAGTTAATTCTTTGTATGGATAATTGCAATCTTCACGTTTAGGGTCTAGAATTGCGTATGCCGAAGGCAATGTTTCATCAGGAAGATGATGGTCGCAAATGATAACATCAATATTGTATGTATTAGCAAGAGCAATTTCTTTATGACATTTAATACCGCAATCAAGAACTATTATAAGAGAAAAATTATTTTCGTGAGCGTATTCTATAGACAATTGCGATATACCATACCCTTCAAGGTATCTATCTGGTACGTAATATTCTATTTTGCTTCCTTCATTAATGTGTTTTTTTAGAAAACTATACATTAAAGCAACAGCAGAAGTACCATCTACGTCGTAATCTCCAAAAATAAGTATATTTTCTTTATCATTGATAGCCTTTTCCACTCTTTGAACGGCTTTGTCCATATCTTTCATCAAATATGGATTGTGAATGTCTTGCAAAGATGGTCGGAAAAATGTCTCAGCTTCGTTTTTAGTATGTATTCCTCTTTGAATGAGTAAAGCAGAAAGAGGTTCTTGCCAAGGAGATTTCTGGGTATCTGCCTTAATAGATAATTCGGCAGTAAGGCGTTTTACATCTTCTGTATTTGCCAATTTGTTAACAACCCAGCGTTTATTCATTATATAAGACTATTAATAATAAAAAATAAAAAGCAGTCACTCAAAACAAGCGAAATGCACATTCATGAAACTGCCATATTGTAAAATTCGACCTTCACTTTTGGCAGAATGGAATGCCATTACGTCTATTTTAACGACATCGCGAAGGTGATGCTTAAAATTTGTGGTGCTAACTGGAGTTGAACCAGTGACCTGCGGATTTTCAGTCCGACGCTCTACCTACTGAGCTATAGCACCGTTATATTTGGAATGCAAAAGTATCAAAAAAAACAATACGAACAACAAAAAAACGAAATAATAGTGTATTTTTTTTTTTATTTCATTGAAAGTCAAATAGAAAAAATTTCTTTTAGAGATTATTTTATTGTGAAAAAAATAGCCTTTTTTGTTATATAAATTATTGATTATTATTGTTTTATGCAAAAAATAAACAGCAATGCTATAAGCCGGATTCTGTGCTTGAAAATTCAAGTTCTTGTCATTTATCTACGACAATTATCACTAATTGTCTCTATCGACCTACCCTCCGAGTTAGGCGAGCAACCCTCAAACCTCGGTTTACATGGTCTTTCAACTCATAAGGTTTACCCCCATAATATATCGCTATATTATGTTGTGAGCTCTTACCTCACATTTTCACCCTTACCTTTCGGCGGTTATTTTCTGCGGCACTTTCTGTCATCATTGCTGATGCCTTCCCGTTAGGAAGTATGATGCTCTATGTTGTCCGGACTTTCCTCTTCTTCTTACGAAGCAGCGACAAGACACATTGCTGTTTTATTTATGGTATAATTTTTTGTATTTTATATAAAATCAATTATCCCTTTCCCTTTGCGTATCAATTCAATCTCTCCACCAACACAATTGAGAACTGTTGAAGGGGTGTAATCTCCATAACCTCCATCTATAACAATATCAACTAGATGCTCATATTTTTCGTATATCAATTCTGGGTCGGTAATATATTCCAATAAATCATCTTCTGTTTTCAAAGATGCATTCATTATAGGGTGCCCCAATTTCTGAACAATAGTTCTTGTGATATTGTTGTCGGGAATACGTATTCCTACAGTTTTCTTTTTTTGTATGAGTTTTGGAACATTATTGTTGGCTTCCAATACAAAAGTATATGGTCCCGGTAAAACTTGTTTCATTAGTTTGAATACATTATTACTGATAGGTTTTGCAAATTCAGACAATGAACTCAAATCGTAACAAATAAATGAAAAATTGGATTTTTCCTTTTTTTTATTTGTTAGTTGACATAATTTATCAAGTGCTTTGGGATTGAAAATATCGCAACAAATTCCGTAGACAGTATCTGTTGGTGCAATAATTATTCCACCATTTTGCAGACAATCAACGATTTGTTGAATATGCCTTTCGTTAGGATTGTTTTCGTATAATTTAAGAAATTTTGCCATAAAAAAGGGCAAGCTACTTATATCGCACCGCTCAACCACCTTACCCTTGCTACCTTCCAGTCCTGGGGGAGTTCAGCAGGAGCTAGTCGTATAAGACTTACCCGTTGCAAAGGTATAATTTTTTTTTCTAATTTTTCTAATTTATGTTATTATTTTTTTCTAATTGATTATTTTGCTTTATTTTGTGTGTGTTAACTATTGATAGAATGTTTTTTTTTTGATTTTTTTTCTCTGATTGCAATTTTTGGATTAACAAAACGTTGCTTATTTAGTTATTTTTTTTGTAAATGTAGTAAAATATGAGACATTTTAGTTTAACAATTTTTTTTATTTTGGCATCTTCGATGATATATGCACAATCGGATATTGTTCAATCTTATAAATATAGTGGTGCAATTTCTGTTCGACAACCGATATTGGTAGATAGTGTTAATATTAAAGGAAAATCTTTTGGTAATAAAGAATTATTGGATACAAGAATTGATGTTAATAAAGCCTTGAAAGCATCTTCAATATTGTCAACCGATACAAATGGTGTTCTTTCTTTTATTTCTGATACTTCTGAATATCAGTTGCATATATTTGCTTTTCAATTGAATAGTGATGGATTCAATCATGCAAAAATTGTAGTAACGGCTACAGATATGGTCGCTGTTTATTTTAATAATGAAAAAAAGAAAGAAAAAACAACAACAGATACATTTAGTTCAATTTCTTTTGAAGTAAATCTTTTAAATGGTTGTAACAACTTTTATATTAGGTATTTATCAAATAAAAAAAACAACAATGAAAATCTTTTGAAAGTCGTTTTTACCGCCGATAGTACAGGTAAAATAACTCAATGTACAAATGACACAAAACGATTGTATGATTTTAAAACTTTGATGGATGGTAAAAATATTCGTCAAGTGCAAATTTCTCCTAATGGAAAATACGCATTGATTAATTTTACAGAAAGAAAAAATACACAAATAGAAAGTTATGTGCAATTGATAGATATAACAACTCAAAAAGTGATTTTACAAGATAAATCTTATTTGTTATCTGCTCGTTGGTTACCTACAACCAATAGTTTGTATTTTACGCGAAAAGGTATGAAAGGTAGAGAATTAGTGTCTATGAATCCTGTTGATTTGCAACAAGTTGTTATTGATAATAATTTACCAGAAGGTAATTTTGCAATAGCCCCAAATGAACAAACGTTGATTTTTTCCCTTAAAGATGAAGGCGAAAAAAGGGAAAGTAAAGCAATGCAACGGATTTTAGACCCATACGATAGGCAACAAGGTTGGAGAAATCGTACTTATTTGGCGTATTATGATATAAAAACAGGTGTCTTAGAACGACTTACATTTGGTTCTTTATCTACTCATTTGTACGATATTTCTTCAGATAGTCGTTATATTTTGTATGGAACTGCTCATACAGATTATACCCAACGACCATTTTCCACGACAAATATTTATCAATTAGATTTGTTAACATTGAAAGTTGATACATTGTTTTGGAGAGAAAAATATATATCAAAAGTAACATATTCTCCTGATAATCAACAGTTGTTGATAATGGCAGGACCAGAGGCTTTTGATGGAATTGGAGCAAATTTGGGTAAAGAAAAAATAGGTAATTCCTATGATAATCAGTTATATATATATACAATAGCCAATAAACAAATTTTACCGATTACTAAAAAATTTAATCCGTCAGTAAATGCGGCATTTTGGAGTGATTACAATAATACTATTTATGTTTTGGCAGAAGATAGAGATTATCAACATCTATTTTCTATAAGTGCTCAAGGTGAGATTAAAAAGCTTGATAATCAAGAAGATTATGTGAAATCTTTTTCAGTGTCAAATTCGTCATCATCAATTTTGTATTATGGACAAAGTGTGTCAAATGCTGATAGATGTTATGTGATAAATGGAAAAAAAGGGAAAAGTACACTTGTTTTAGATATATCGGCAGAGAAATTGCAAAATGTTGTTTTAGGAACCATGTACGATTGGAATTTTTATGCAACCGATAGCACATTAATAACAGGTAGATATTATTTACCACCGTATTTTGATTCTACAAAAACATATCCAATGTTGGTTTATTATTATGGAGGGACTTCTCCTACAAGTCGTTTGTTGGAACATAGTTACGCTATGCATCTTTATGCGGTACAAGGTTATGTGGTTTATACATTGAATCCGTCAGGGACAACAGGTTTTGGGCAGGAATTTAGTGCAAGACATGTAAATGCTTGGGGTCAACGTACAGCAGATGAGATAATTTTGGGTGTGAAACAATTTTGTAAAGAACATGCTTTTGTAGATAAAAATCATATTGGTTGTTTTGGAGCAAGTTATGGTGGTTTTATGACACAATATTTACTTACTCAAACTGATATTTTTGCAGCGGCAATTTCTCATGCCGGGATTAGTGCAATTAGTAGTTATTGGGGAGAAGGTTATTGGGGAATTGGTTATTGTTCTATTGCCAATGCTGATAGTTATCCTTGGAATAACAGTGATTTGTATATAAAACAAAGTCCATTGTTTAATGCCGATAAAATAAATACACCGCTATTGTTGCTTCATGGTATGGTAGATACAAATGTTCCTATTGGAGAAAGTATTCAAATGTATAACGCACTGAAAATTTTAGGAAAAGAGGTCGAATTTATACAAGTGGAAGGCGAAAATCATGGTATTAGTGATTATAAAAAACGTCTTGAATGGACAAATACTATTATGGCTTGGTTTGCAAAATATTTGAAAAATGATGCACAATGGTGGAATAATATCTATCTTAATGTAAAGTAAAACAGTAATTTATAATAAAAGAAAAGATAAATAAAAATAGAAAGAATTTTTATTAAAAAAAATTGTATCTTTGCAAGTTAAAATAGTTATTGATGAATAAAAAGATATTTTTGGTAATATTGTTTTCGATTTTCTGTTTGGAAGGTAGTGTTTTTTCTTTGTCAGCCAAAGAAAAGAAAAAAAATATTATTAAAGTATCCAAACGATTGAAAACCAAAGAAGCAAAATATGAAGCAGCAAAAACATATTATGCTAATGGTTCTTATGTATCTGCTGCTCAGTTGTTTGAAGAGATTTATCCATTGTATTTATCAGCTCCAGAAGGAGATACTATTTTATATCTTTTTGCTGATAGTTATATGAAAAATGGAGATTATCTTATGGCATCTTTACATTTTAATGATTATATCCGTCGTTATCCTCAAAGTGATAGGGTGGAGGAAGCAAGTTTTAATGCAGCGAAAGCCTATTATTTAAATTCTCCAGCATACAATTTAGACCAATCGGATTCAAAAGCAGCGATAGAACATTTACAAGTTTTTATCAATGCCTACCCTCAAAGTCAACATGTGGCAACAAGCAATGCAATGATAGATACTTTGCGTAACAAATTGGCTCGTAAGGATTTTTCTGTCGCTCGAATGTATTATAATATAGAAAGTTATCAAGCCGCACAAGTTTGTTTGCAAAATCTATTACAAGAATATCCAACTTCCTCTTATACAGAAGAAGTCTTGTTCTATTTAGTAAAAAATAGTTATGCTTATGCTCAACATAGTGTTGAAACAAAAAAAGTAGAGAGATATCAAAAAGTAATAGATAGTGCAAATCAACTAAAAGCCTATAATCCTTCTTCGAAATATTTGATAGAAGCGGAAAAATTGGCTGTAGAAGCAAAAAAGAAAAGAGATAAAATTTTGAATAATAATTGATTTATATAAAATGGATTACAAAAAGATTAAAACAGATACCGATGCAGTTACTCGCAATTTAAGTGACTTTGATAAAGATACAGGCAATATTTATGAGTCTGTTGTTATTATGGCAAAACGTTCCGACCAAATTTCTGCCGATTTGAAAGAAGAATTGATTGAAAAAATTAAAGAATTTTCTTCTCACGATAGTGATGATAGTATCGAAAATCGTGAACAAATAGAATTGGTACGTTATTATGAACAAATGCCCAAACCAGCATTGTTGGCAATTCAAGAATTTAAAAATGATGGCGTTTACTATCGTGAACCCGATAGCAAATAATGATTATGAATAAACATGTTCTTGTTGGCATAAGTGGAGGTATTGCTTCCTATAAAACTTTGACACTCATACGTTTGTTTGTTAAAAATGGCTATGAAGTAAAAGTGATAGCAACTCCAAATGCTCTTGAATTTGTTACTCCCCTTACTTTAGAAACCCTTAGTAGCAATAAGTTGTATGTTGATATGTTTGAAACCAATGTTCAACGTACTACTGAACATATTTCTTTGTCGCAATGGGCTGATGTTGTTGTCATAGCACCTGCAACTGCTAATTGTATTGCAAAAATGGCAATGGGTATAGCAGATGATGCTCTTTCTACGACTGTTTTGGCGTGTAAAAAACCGATTTTTATTGCTCCATCGATGAATGAAAATATGTTGACCAATTTTGCGGTGCAAAAAAATATCAAAACATTGATAAATAATGGTTTTCATGTTTTAGAATCAGAAACTGGTTTTTTGGCTTGTCAAACACAAGGCAATGGAAGAATGTTGGAACCAGAAAAAATTTATGAACATATTTCTCGTTTTTTACATTTGCCAAAAATAAAATTAAAGGCTTTGATAACTGCAGGAGGAACTCAAGAACCGATAGATGCAGTTAGATATATTGGCAATCGTTCTTCTGGATTAATGGGTTTTGCTCTTGCAGAAGCTTTTGCCAATCGTGGCATTGCTGTAGATTTGGTTTCTGCTCCATCGGTTTTGCAAACAAAATCATCAATAATCAATCGTATAGATGTGGTATCGGCTGCCGATATGTATGAAGCTTGTTCTCAATGTGCCAAATCTGCGGATATTATTGTTATGGCAGCAGCCGTTGCTGATTATACACCTGCAAAAGTGTATGATTCTAAATTGAAAAAACAAGATAAACAACTTAATTTACAACTATCTCCTACGGTAGATATTCTTAAAACATTATCAACAAAACGACAGAAAAAAGGACAATTTGTGGTTGGTTTTGCTTTAGAAACAGATAACGAAATAGATAATGCGAAACAAAAAATAAAAAATAAAAATTTGGATATGATTGTCTTAAATTCCCTTAATGATAAAGGGGCAGGTTTTTCTACAACAACAAACAAAGTCCTTTTGATAGATAAAAAAGAAAATATTATAGATATTCCATTGAAAGATAAATATTTGCTTGCAGAAGATATTGTGGAATATATTTTAAATAAAATTAAAATACAAAACGATGAATAGATACTGGTTGATTTTGTGGTTTGTTTGTGTATTTACGATATTAAATGCACAAGAATTTAATTGTAGAGTTTCGGTAACAGCCCCTAAAATGACAGGAGAATATGCTTCTCAAGTAAACAAAAATATTTTTACCACTTTAGAGCAAGGTATTGCTGCGTTTATCAATGAAAATAAATGGACAGAATATAATTTCGATGCTCACGAAAAAATAGAATGTAGTATTCAATTAGTTATTGAAAAAGCGTTGGCTGTTGACCAATTTGCAGGGAAGATATATATTCAGTTGTCTCGCCCTGTTTTTAATTCTACTTATACAACTCCAATATTTGCATATCAAGACCAAGATTTGGCTTTTAAATATTCTGAAAATCAAACTTTTGATTATGATGAAAGTTCTTATTTGTGGACAATTACCTCGTTAGTAGCATTTTATGCTAATTTAATGTTGGGAATTACTTTTGATACTTATGCTTTGCAAGGTGGAACACCATATTATATAAAAGCATTAAATATAGCAGGAACGGCACCATCGAGTGAATCGGGTTGGTCAACTTCATCAAAAGATACTCGAAATAGATATTGGTTGGCAAATAGTTATTACAATGACCCAAATTCTAATGTATTTCGTAATTTTTTGTACCAATATCATAGATTGGGTTTAGATATTATGCATCAAGATTTGACTGCTGGTTACAATGTTGTTTTATCTTCATTGGAATCTTTGCAAGAAGTGCATAGAAAAAGTACAAATATGTATTGTCTTAATATTATAGGCATGTACAAATCTACAGAATTTGTAAATATGTTTTCTGCGGCAGAGGCTGATATTAAGCAAAAAGCACTTAAAATATTACAATTTTTAGACCCTACCAATTCATCAAAATACGAAAATCTACAGTAATATATTAAAATGATAAAACATATCTATATCGAAAATTATACACTTATTGAACATTTATCAATAGATATAGATGAAGGTTTTATGGTTATAACTGGAGAAACTGGTGCTGGAAAATCTATGTTTATCGGTGCCTTGTCTTTTTTGATGGGAAATAGAACAGATACGAATGTCTTGAAAAATAAAGAAAAAAAAACTATTGTAGAAGTTACTTTTGATTTGTCGAATTATAATTTGCAATCTATTTTTGAAGATTTGGATTTAGATTATGATAATCAATGTATTGTCCGTCGAGAGATTACTCCATTGGGAAAATCAAGAGCATTTATCAACGATACACCCGTTAGTGCAACTATTTTAAAGCAAATCACTTCTCAATTGATAGATATTCATACTCAAAATAGTAATATTTTGTTACAAAACGATGATTTTCAATTGCTTATAATTGACCAATATGCTCAATTGGAAACTGAATTGGCAAATTATAAAAAAGAATATCAAGAATATCAAGATTTACGAACTCGTTATCAATATCTTAAGACTTTAAACAAAAGTGATGATAAATCGTATATTGAATTTTTGATTAAAGAATTAGAAGATGCAAATTTACAAACGGGAGAACAATCTCAATTGGAAGAATTTTTACGTACTTTGCAACATTCTCAAGAAATACAATCTGCTATAAATGAAACTATTAGTATTATTCAAGAAGCAGAATTTAATATAGAAGATGCTTTTTGTATTGTGCAACAGAAATTAGCACAAATAGCACAATATAATGAAAAATATCAAAATATTGCAACTCGAATAGATTCGCAATTGATAGAAATACAAGATATTGCATACGAATTGAGACATTTGGTTGATGGAATTAACAATCAGCCAAATGAGATAGATAATATTAATGGACGCTTGAATGTGCTTTATCGTTTACAGAAAAAACATAATGTTAATTCTGAAAATGAATTGTTGACTTTGTTGGAACAATTGACCGAGCAAATGAATCGAATTTTAGATGGAGAATACGAAGAAGTTCAACTTCAACAATCAATTGCAAAAAAAGAACAGCAACTTCAAACGTTTGCTGAACATCTTTCAACAAAACGAAAAAATGTTTTACAAGACATTGAACAATCGTTGAAAGCACAATTACAATTGATGAATATGCCAGAGGCTGAGGTGAAAATAGAAATGCAACGTTTACCAGATTTAACTCGGACCGGTTACGATAATCCTATTTTTCTTTTCAATGTCAACAAAGGAATGGCATTGCAACCAATTGCCAAAATTGCTTCTGGTGGAGAAATGTCTCGTTTGATGTTGGCGATTAAATCGTTGATTATCAAAAAAAATGTACTTCCAACTATTGTTTTTGATGAAATAGATACAGGTGTTTCGGGAGAAGTATCATCAAAAATGGGTGATGTAATGTTGAAAATTGCAAATTATTGTCAGGTGATTTCTATTACGCATTTACCGCAGGTAGCAGCAAAGGCTCAACATCATTATTTGATATTTAAACAATCGGAAGCCAATAAAACAACTACTCATATTAAATATCTTGATAGGCAAGAACGAATATACGAATTAGCAAAAATGATTAGTAATGAAAAAGTTACAGACATCTCTCTTCAAGCAGCAGCAACATTGCTCTGCAATTAATGATACGCATCCAAGTAATGTATTGAAATTTTGTCCATTTTGTGGAAGTAAAAATTTTATTTGGGATAATAAAAAATCTCATAATTGTTTGGATTGTGGTAAACGATTATATACCAATGAAGTAGGGGCTGTAATTGCTTTGATTGAAAATGAAAAAGGAGAATGTTTGTTTACTACACGAAAATTTGACCCTGCCAAAGGAAAATTAGACCTTCCTGGAGGGTTTATTGATTTGGGAGAAACTGCTGAACAAGCAGTTGTGCGAGAAATAAAAGAAGAATTGAATTTAGTGGTTGAACAAATGACTTTTTTGTGCACCTTGCCAAATCAATATCAATTTAGAGGATTGACTTATTTTACAATTGATATCGTTTTTCGTTGTCTTGTAAAAGATTTTGCTCCACTTTGTGCCAACGATGATGTGGAAAGTGTTCATTTTGTGAATTGTCAAGAGGTTGATATTGAGCAAATTGGCTTGGATTCTGTGAAATTATTAGTTCAACAATTAAAACAATTGTAGATTTTTAGTTTAAGAGAATTACAACGAAAAATTGATTAAATTTTTCCTTCAAAAACTTCACAAACAGGACCTTGTAAAAAAATAGAATTGAAATTATTTTTATTTTTTGAAAATCGTACAACAAAATCTCCGCCACGAGTTTTTAATGCAATTTGATTGTCTATATTTTTTAGCATAGCAACTACCAACGCCGAGGCTGTAACTCCTGTTCCACAAGAAAGTGTTTCATCTTCAACACCACGTTCAAATGTGCGAACGAAAACAGAGTTATCTTTATTGATTTGTACAAAATTGACGTTTGTGCCATTTGTAAAAAAATTATCATAACGAATTTTATTTCCGTGAAAAATTACATCATAATTGATAACATCTTCAACAAACATAACTACATGAGGAGAACCTGTATTGAGAAAGTAACCTTGTTGATAAGGTGTAATATTTTCAACGTCAATCATTTGTAATGCTATGACTGCATTTTTTCCTTGAGATGAGATAATTTGAGCTGAATGGATTCCGTCAATTCCTCGGAATGTGGTGTTTTGTTTAATCATTCCTAATTGATGAGCAAACCAAACGGCACAACGTCCTCCATTTCCACACATAGAACCTTCTTTTCCATCAGCATTGAAATATTGCATTTGAAAATCAATACCAATTTCGTTGCTGTTGTTGATAGTAATTAATCCGTCACTACCGATACCTAAACGGCGGTTGCATAAAAGGTGTATATAAGATTCATCAGTACAAAAGGAATTGTCTCTGTTATCTATCATAACAAAATCGTTTCCAGCCCCGTGATACTTAAAAAAAGGATGCATTATAAACTCATTTTAAGAATATTGATTTCGGCTTGAGTCAAAAAACGATATTGTCCACGAGGAAGGTCTTTTTTTGTTAATCCAGCATAATAAACCCTATCTAATTTTATTACTTCATAGCCCAAATGTCCAAACATACGTCTAACGATACGATTTTTACCAGAATGTAGGGTGATACCCAATATGTTTTTTTGTCCATCAACAAAAGCAAGGTCATCAGGTTTAATAAATCCATCGTATAACTCAATACCATTGGCAAGGGTTTCAAAATCGGCTAAAGTCATATCTTTATCCAATTCCACTTGATAAATCTTCTTAATTTCAAAGCGAGGGTGGGTGAGTTTTTTTGTTAATTCTCCGTCGTTGGTAAAAAGCAAAAGTCCTGTTGTATTTCTATCTAATCGACCTACAGGATATACTCGTTCTTTGCAAGCACCTTCTATCAAAGTCATTACGCTATTGCGGTCACGTTCATCTTCGGTAGTTGTAATGTAATCTTTGGGTTTGTTTAATAGAATGTAAACAGGTTTTTCTCTTTGAAGTATTTTGTCTTCGTAACGGACTTCATCGGTGGGCATAATTTTAGTTCCCAATTCGGTAACTACAACACCATTAACAGTGATAGCACCTGCTAAAATTAGACTATCAGCTTCACGACGAGAACAAATTCCACTATTGGCAATGTATTTGTTCAAACGAATTGGGTCGCGTTCTTCGTTCCAAGACAGAGATAATATTTTTGATTTGCGTTCGTTATGACGACCTTCTTGTTTACGTTTAAAAATAATTTCGCGTAAAATATCAGATTCTAAACCGCGAACTGTTTTTTTGTTATTTCTATTTTGTGAATTTGGTTTATCATTAAAACGCCGTGTTCTTCTTTTTTCCGAATAAAAAAATGAATTGTCTTCATTTTTTTTATGATACGATGATTGTTCTGTATTTCTTCTGCGAGAAAAATGACTTTCTTGATGATTATCTTTATTGGTTTTCTTAAATGCGAAATTATTTTCTTCATTTTTATAAGAAGAATTGTTTTCTGTATTAGACCAAGAAGAATGATTATTTTTCTTGTATTTAGAGAAACTATTATTTGCATTTTTCTCATTATTAAATCGTTCATTAAAAAATGCTTTACGATTTGCTCTTTTGTTGCCTCCATTATTGAGGGTATTGTGAAGCATTTTATGCTCTTTATTCTTGTTAGAACTTTCTTTGTCGTTTGCTCTGTTGGTAAAAATTTCCATTCTACGATTTTTACCGTAATTTTTATTGTTATTCATCTCAAATGTTTATGTCGCCCCGACAACACAAATTTTGTTGTGTTTGTCTTGCGATGTTGTTAATAAAAAAAAAGTTTGCAAAGGTAGCATTTTTTTTTGAGAAAAAAAAGAAAAAATGTTATCTTTGCAAATTCTTATATGGATTGTAAGAATTTTATAGTAATAATCGAATAAAAATTAAAATAGTAGTTATGAAAAAGGTAAATTTAATGGTAATGCTAATATTTTTAGCATTTTCTTCTTTTGCAGCGTTTTTAGAAAATGTTCCAACAAAATTGATTCAACCTAATGGTAAAGTAATAAATTGTTTTATTACAGGTGATGAATTTTATCGCTGTGTTCACGATTCTATGGGATATACTATTGTAAAAAATCCACAAACACAATATTTTGTATATGCATTGCCAATGGAAGATACTATTACACATTCTAACTATGTAGTCGGTGTTGCTGACCCTATTGCTTTGGGTTTAAAAAAATGGGTAACAATTTCTTCTGAAAAAATTAGAGCACGTCGTGAGGCTTTTGAAAAAGAATATGCAAAACACAAATTGCAAAAATCTGCAAATGATGCTGCAACAAAAGGGGTTTTAAATAATATTGTTATCTTTATTTCTTTTGCAGATGATACTACTTTTTCAAAATCATTTACTGAAGTGTACAATGATTATATGGATTCTTCTTCGTCAAGTGCAGTGTCGGTTTATAATTATTATAGAACAGTTTCTTATGGTCAATTTTATTTGAAATCATCATTTTATCCGATACAAAATGATACCATTATAGTTTCTTATAAAGATGTGAATCCAAGGGCATATTATTCTCCTTACGATTCGATTACCAATCCTAATGGATATACTTCATCAAACAAAACTTCAAGAGAACATCTTTTGTTGTATAGAGCCGTAGAGGCAGTAAAATCACAAATTCCATCATCAATTGAAATAGACAGTGATGGAGATGGACGTGTTGATAATGTTTCATTTATTCTTAATGGGTCCTCTGATGCTTGGAATGATTTATTGTGGCCACATCGTTGGTCTTTATATACTACTGCTGCTAAATGTTATATAAATGGTAAACGAGTTTATGATTATAATTTTTTGATAGAAGATGATAATTCTGTAGGAGTTATCACCCATGAATTGTTTCACTCTTTAGGTGCTCCTGATTTGTATCATTATTATCATGAAACAACTCTTAATCCTGTTGGTGTATGGGATTTAATGGCTTCTACCAATAGAGGAAAACCTCAAGGGTTGGGTGCTTATATGAAATACAAATATGGAAATTGGATAGATGCTCCTATCACAATTACACAACCAGGAACATATACTTTATATCCAGCAAATGGTGATAGAAAAGATAGATTGGCTTATCGTATTCCTATTATAAATTCTGATGAATATTTATTTATAGAATATAGAAGAGCCTCGTCAAATTCTTTCGATTCACCTCTTCCCGGTTCAGGGATAATTATCTATAGAATTAATCCAAAATTTGAAGGTAATGCCAATTATGAGGCTGAAAAACAAAAATGGGACGAAGTGTATGTTTTCCGTCCTAATGGAACGACAACAAGCAATGGAAATGTAAGTAGAGCCTATATGAGTGCCGGTTCTGGTAGAACATCTTTCAGTGCTGATATGCAAACAAATCCTTCTCCTTATTTTTGCAATGGTGATACAATTTTTGATATTGCTATCACAGATATAACAGAGGCAGGAGATAGTATTCAATTTACATATACAACTTCTGTTGTAACTTTAACAACGGATAAAACTTTATTGACATTAGATGCTCCTGCAAATAGTTCTGAAACGATAGAAGTTAGTAGCAATGGCGATTGGTTTATTGAAAATCTTGATACAAATATGTTAGAAGTTTCTCCTTCTTCAGGAGGAAGTGCAGGAACAACTATTGTTTCCATAAAAGCAAAACATGATAATTATTTGACATTTGAACGTTCTACTTCGTTTAATATTACAACTGCTTCTATTTCAACAACTATTAATGTAAAACAAAAGATGATGGACAATAATGTTTGTCGAGCAAATACCAATATTGCGGACAATGATACCATTAAAAAACAATCTGTTCCAAATAACTTGATAGCAGTAGGTGAATATTTCGGTTTTACAAATGAGGTTGTTGCAGATTCTATGATGATTTATTTTGGCAATATAAATAATATAGGAGATGATGACAATGTGAAATTTACAATTTATAATTCCAATAGTAGTAAAAGACCAGGGACAACCATTACAAGTTTCACTATACCGATTACTTCTTTAAAAGAAAATGCATGGAATACCATTCATTTCGATTTACCAATTGTTTTTACAAAAGCATTTATTATTAGTTATGAAATGCGTACAACAAAAGGAGGTACACTTGATTTGTTAGTTGCCGACCATGTACAGAAAGCGGAAAATTGTGGCTCGTTATTACAAAAATTAAGTAATGTATGGCGTCGTATTGACGAAAGCGATATCAATGGTAGCAATTCTGCAACTTTACCAATAAAATTATTTGTGTGTCCTGCTTCTGATGATGCTGATTATTTGAATGTTTCTACTGAAAATAATGTAATAGGACCAAAGGAAACAGATATTGCAACTTTGAATATTTCTTCAAATGCATCTTGGTCTATTTATAAAAAGCCAATTTGGGCTGAAACTACTCCAATGTCAGGTCAATATAATGGAACTATAACAGTTTCACCAAATTACAACGATAGCAAAGATAGTCTTGTAGGTACTATATATGTTAGAAGTGGTAGTATTGTTAAATCGGTAACGATTAAAAGAGTAGAAAATACTGTAACAATTGCAGAACATGATATAGAATCAATATTGGTTTATCCTAATCCTGCTAATAATATATTGAATGTAGAATTGTTAACAGAAGATTATATCTATCAAATAGATATTTTTAATGTATTAGGACAAAAAATGAATTTGATAGATTATCAAAAAGATAATAATATTTCTATAGATATTTCAAACTTAAGTAAAGGTTTGTACATTTTACAGATAAAAACCTCAAATACTGTAATAACACGAAATTTTATAAAACAATGATGTATCCAATAGGTTTTTCAAATATTGCACTTATTCCTGTAAGAGCCTCTGCTTCACATCGGGCGGAAATGGTAACTCAATTACTTTTTGGGGAGGCTTATTATATATTAAATTATGAATCGGATTGGGCGAAAATTAGAACCCTTTTCGATGATTATGAAGGATATATTGATGCTAAACAAGTTGTATTAATGCATCAAAGTGATTATAAAAAATATGATGAAAACCTGTATGTTGTTGATAAACAAGTTGTTGTTCATGATAAGATGAGAGGATTTTCATTCACGGTACCACAAGGTGCGACATTGCCTATTTGTGAAGATGGTCATACGATTCGTTTAGGAAAAGAACATTTTGAATTGCCTATTGTATCGACAGTATCTTATTTCAGTGATAAAGAATCCAAAACATCGTATTTAATAGATAAAGTTTACGATAAAGCGATTAAAGAAATCGCTTTATCGTTTCTCAATGTTCCTTATTTATGGGGAGGAAGGTCAATTTTGGGTATAGATTGTTCTGGTTTTGTGCAAATGGTTTATAAAATATTTTTATCTAAAAAAGCCTTACCAAGAGATGCTTCAAAACAAGTACTTTGTGGTACTAATGTCAATTTTGCTGACATTCGTTGTGGAGATTTAGCATTTTTTCACAATGAAAATGGAAATATTGTTCATGTTGGATTGATGTTGGACAATGAGACTATTATTCATTCAAGTGCAAAAGTACGTATAGATAAATTGGATAAATGTGGTATATTTTGTAAAGAAAGAGAAGAATATTCTCATCGTTTGAATTGTATAAAAAGAATATGATAGGCAAGAAAATTTTTCTTAGAGCATTAGAATTGAATGATGTGCAAACATTGTATGCATTAGAAAATGATGTTGATGTTTGGGGTGTTAGCGATACTATGATGCCATATTCTGCTTTTGTTCTTGAACAATATGTTTTAGAGGCAATCAATACAGATATTTATGCAGCGAAACAATTGCGTTTGGTGATTTGTGATTGTAACAATGGTAAACCAGTTGGATTAATTGATTTATTTGATTTCTCTCCACGTCATCAACGTGCTAATGTAGGTGTTTTGATTAGTAAGACTTTTCGTGGAAAAGGATTTGCAAAAGAAGCCTTACAGCTTTTGACAGATTATGCTTTTTCTGTTCTTCATTTGCGTCAATTGGTTGCTGATTTAACAGAAGATAATATTGATAGTCAACGATTATTTCAATCTGTTGGCTTTGTGCATACCGCTACAAGAAAATCTTGGTTTTTAAAAGAAAATCAATGGATTGACAATCATATTTATCAATTGATAAAGTCTGAATAGTTTTATATTTTTTAAGTTGCCAATGTTGTTGTATTAGTTTAAAAAAATGTATTTATAAATTCTATCAACAGCATTGGTATTTGATTGTACATAATTTTTTGCATTTTCACCTGCTTCAATCAGTAATTGTTTATCATTGTTAAGTTGATTGAAACATATCGAAAGTTCTGATATGTTTTTAACAGAGAATGCAGATTTACAATTAATTAAATCGATTGCTTCTTTGAATTTTTGATAGTTAGGTCCAAATATAATAGGTTTTCCGTAAGTGGCAGCCTCTAAAGTATTGTGAATACCTTTCCCAAAACCGCCTCCGATGTAACAAATTGTAGCATAACGATATAAAGAACTCAATAAACCTATACAATCTATAATTAAAACTTGTGCAGATGCAAGGTTTGAATTATTTTCAATTTGAGAATAGCGAATAATTGTTGTTTCAGAAAATAATGATTCAACTTCTTGAATACGAGATTCTTCAATTTCGTGAGGGGCAATAATAAATTTATAATTTGTTTGTCTGCAAAGTTGTGATAAAATGTACTCATCTGGCTTCCAAGTGCTTCCGCAGACTATGGTTTGTTGTTGATTACAAAATTGTGAGATAGAATTTATTTTTTTGCTTCCTTTAATCATATCAGCGACACGGTCGAAGCGAGTATCACCGCAAATGCTTGCTTGAGAGATACCATTTTTGTATAACAATTCCAAAGAAAGTTTATCTTGTGTAAAAAAGTGTGTAATTTGTTGTATTTGTTTTAAAAACCATTTTCCATAGCATTGAAAATAAATTTGTTGTGGACGAAAAATACAAGAAACAACATAAAATGGAATATTTCGAAGATGTGCTTGGCGGATATAATTAAACCAATAATCATATTTTATAAAAAATATCATTTTCGGTTGAACAATATCAAAAAATGCTTTTACTTGTTTTGGTGTGTCGTTAGGAAGATAGAAAATATAGTCTGCGTATGCGTAATTTTTTCTAATTTCAAATCCAGAGGGAGAAAAGAATGTCAGTAATATTTTATATTGAGGTTGTTGTTTTTTTATGCGTTCTATCAATGGGCGTCCTTGTTCAAATTCACCTAATGAAGAACTATGTATCCAAATAATGTTTTCGTTAGATATGATTGTTGATTGCATTTTTTTGATAATAGATTTTCTTCCTTTTACCCACAATTTTGCTTTATTGTTGTGTAAAGATAATATACGAGCGACTAAGGCGTATAATACAATGAAAATGTTATAAAAAAAATACATTATTAAAATCTCGATTGAAAAATACGATGAGGATTATGTTTGTATAATGGAATTATCCAACCAAATTTAAGACCGATAAAACTTTCAAAATAGGAATTGTCATCTTTTTTCATCAAATTGAAATCATATTGTCTTTGTCTTTTGGAGAAAATCTCTGAAAATTCTATTCCACCATAAAAACACAATAAATTTCTTTTTGTAATATGTTGGTATCCAATAAATTGATATAATGAAAAACCGAGTGTCAGTTTGTCATATCCTTTACTATATTCTCCTTTGAGGGATAATATGGCATTGTTAGGATTAGTAATGTGCATATAATGTTGTAAAACGCCGATACCTCCCTCAACGATTATACCAGAATTGCGATAATATTTGGATACAGGAAATATTTTACCAAATACAAAATTGAAATATAATCCGCGGTAGTCCACAGAAAGTTCGTTATTGGCAACGCCTTTTTGATCAATAAAATAATTTGTTCCTTTGGCTATCAGTTCTTTAAACGATTCGTTGAGTATTTCTCCTCTGACTTTTCCTCCAAATTGATAATTGAAATGAAATCCAAAGATAAAATTTTTATCTGTTTTTACGTCAACACCTGTACCAACTGACATAAAATTATGGTAATCTGTTCTCAGGTCTGCCAACGGAAAATTGTAACTAAATTCAAACTGAGAATAGACAATCAAAGATGTTGAATCTACTACAGAAACACGTTCTTGCAATTGTGCTTGTACTGTAAAGATACAGTAAAATAAAATGCCAATTATGATGCAAACTTTTTTCATTCTTATAATTTTGTAAAAAAAGCGATAACTATTAAACGTAGATTATCGCTTTTTATTTTGTAATATTGATATTTATTTTATAGATGAATAGAAATTTTATTTATCTTCTGGAAGTTTAAATTTGTAACCCAAAGTTAAACCAAATGCTTCTTGAAATTGAAGATGGTCAGTTTTAAGAGGAACAATATTGCCACTTTCATCAATAGTATGTCTTTGATTATTGTTTTCATCGTAACTATTGAATTTAATATCATAATCATACAAGAGAGAGGCTTTTATAGAAAGACTCAACCATTGAGTGATATTAAACATCCAAGTCATATCATAACGAACGTCAAGATTTCTCAATTGTTTGTATTCTCCTAAATAGTCGTAGAATAGTTCCAATTTGGTATTAAGATTTATTTTTTTGTGAATATCAGCAGCAAAAACAAGATGAGTAGAAGCCCCAACAGCCATGTAGCATTTTTTTCCGGCTTTTACGCCAAAAGCATCGCTATCAAAGAAATCGTTATCGGTTTTTGAGATGATTTTTGCTCCGATAGGAGAAATGTACCATGACCATTTTTTTTGTTTATAATCCATACCGACAGAAAATGTAAGATAACCGGGGGTCATAAATGTAGAGGTGCGTAAGGTGTCGTTGTCGGGGTCGTAACCATTTGTCAATTGGGTATTTAACGCCACCATTGCTCCATAATACCAATTTCCGCCTGCTTTTAAGCCTAATTTGGTTTTATAATCCAATTTATCTGTCATTTTTTCATATTTTGTTCCAATTCCTTTTGGTGGTTTGGGATTGAATGTAAATCGTATGCCATATTCTACATCTAATGTATTTTCCCATGCGAATTTATTCTTATTGTATTTTAGAAATAAATTCCCCAAAACTTGTCCTCCTATTGTTGGGTTGGACGCTCCTACCCAATTTTTAGAAAACGATTGATTTACTATTGCTTGAAAACTACCACCAAATGTCCAAATATTGTCTGTGCTGTTTTCTACAATTTTTCCTGCATTTTTTGCTAATTTTGTAGCGTCTGCAAAATCTTGTGAATAAGATAGTTGACTATAAAAAACTACAAAAATAAAATTTAAAAACCATATCTTTTTACTCATTATCTAATAATTTTTAATTTTAATAAAAAATTTATTTCTTGCAAAGGTAGCACTTTTTTATTTAGGATTATAAAAAAAATAGTGAATTTATAAGCAATTTTTTTGAAAATATGTCATTTTGTCAGTTTTTTAGCAGTGGCACAACTTTTGATGTAATATTTTTTACATTAATAGTTATTAAATAAAAAAATAATAATATGAAGAGTGGTAATATCAGTATGCAAACGGAAAATATGTTTCCGATAATTAAGAAGTTTCTTTATTCTGATAATGAGATATTTTTGCGAGAATTGGTTTCAAATGCGGTAGATGCAACTCGTAAAATGCAAACTTTGGTAAGTATGGGAAAAGCCAAATGTGAATTAGGCGATTTAACCATTGAAGTAAAAATTGACAAAGACAACAAATTGTTGATAGTTTCCGATAAAGGTATCGGTATGACTGCCGATGAGGTTGAAAAATATATCAATAATGTTGCTTTTTCTGGGGCAAGCGAATTTTTGGAAAAATACAAAGGTGTTGATGCTTCTACATTGATAGGACATTTTGGGCTTGGTTTTTATTCTGCTTTTATGGTGGCAGATTCTGTTGATATTCTTACAAAATCTTACCAAAATGATGCAGTGCCTGTAAAATGGACTTGCAATGGCAGTACTCAATTTACTATTGAAGAAACCGAAAAAGATGAACGTGGAACCGATATTATTCTTCATTTGGCAGATGATGCTCTTGAATTTTTAGAAGAACATCGTATTTTGGCAATGTTGAAAAAGTATTGCAAATTCTTACCTATCCCCATTCGTTTTGGTAACGAAAAAAAATGGGAGAAAAAAGAAGGTGAAGAAAAAGAATCTGAAGTAGAATATCCTCGTATTATCAACAATACTAATCCTTTATGGAAAAAAAATCCAAGTGAATTGACAAACGAGGATTACGATAAATTTTACCATGAATTGTATCCATATTCTTTTGAACAACCTTTGTTTCATATTCATATCAATATAGATTATCCTTTCAATTTGACAGGTATTTTGGCTTTTCCGAAAGTTAAACAACAAGTTGATATTCAGAAAAATAAAATTCAACTGTATTGTAACCAAGTATATATCACCGACCAATTGGAAGGGGTTGTCCCTGAATTTTTGATGTTATTGCATGGGGTAATCGATTCTCCAGATATTCCTTTAAATGTAAGTCGTAGTTATTTACAAAGTGATAGCAATGTGAAAAAAATTGCTGGACATATCACAAAAAAAGTTGCTGACAAATTGGAGGAAATGTTTAAAAATAATAGAGACGATTTCCAAAAAAAATGGGACGATATGAAAGTTTTTATGCAATATGGAATGCTTACAGATGAAAAATTTTTGGAAAGAGCACAAAAATTTTCATTATTAAAAACAACTGATAATCAATATTTCACAATTGATGAATACAAGCAACATATCGAAACGCTTCAAAAAGATAAAAATGGTACACTTGTTATGCTTTATGCAAGCAACAATGAGGAACAATATACCCAAATTCAGAATGCAAAAGCTCACGGATACAATGTTTTACTAATGGACGGGATTTTAGATATGCATTTTGTGAATTTGTTGGAACAAAAGTTGGAAAAAGTATCTTTTACCCGTGTTGACGCTGATGTTATTGATAAATTGATTGCAAAAGATGAGCTTTTACCATCAAAATTGACAAAGGAAGAAGAAGAAAATTTAAAATCTTTTGCTCAAGAAATGATAGGTGATGATAAATTTACGCTTGTTTTGGAAAATCTTAGCGAAGACGATGCCCCTATGACAATTGTGAAGCCTGAATTTATGCGTCGTTGGGCAGATATGCAAAAAATGTCTAACAATGCTAATTTTATGAATAACGAATTACAAAAAAGTAATTTTGTAATTAATACAAATAATCCATTGATAATTAATTTGTTGAATGAAGAAGACAAAGCAAAAAAAGAAAATATTTTCCGACAAATGTTCGACCTTGCTTTGCTCGCTCAACAAATGTTACAAGGTGAAGCATTGGCTGCTTTTATTCAACGAAGTATGGATATGATGAAATAATTTTTTGCATTTTTTGAAAAAATATTCTTTCTTTTATGAAAAATGTAAAAAAAAAGTATTATCTTTGCATTGTGATTTTTCATATAGTATAAATAAAAAATAAAGCAGTATAAAAAAGTATTAATAAACAACACGAAAAATGAAAAAGATTTTATTAGTGGTAGCAGGTATGTTTGCTACATTTCAAATGAATGCACAGGTTATGCCAATGCAGCAAACCGTAAAAGCCCCGTTAAATCCTACACAAGTACAAAACCAATATGTACGTATGCCTGAAAAATCTGTTGTAAATAACAATATGTTGAATACAGTGAATGTACATAAAGCAACAACTGGTGATTATGAAACATTTGGTTGGGCATCTGCATATAGTTTTGCAGTGAATTACGCAGGTCAAGAGAACTTAGCATGGAAAGGTGGAGCATTTGATTTAATGCCAGATTCGTTAGCAATTTTTGCTACGTATTACACAGACAAAGATTCTATGTTAGGTAATCATCCTACCTTCAATAAAGGAGGTTTTGTTTTTGACCCTTATTCCAGAGCATTTGATACCGATTGGGAACAAATGTTGTTTGGTCGTTATTCAGACCTAAAAGACTCTGCATTTTATTATCCATACGCTATTGATAGTATGCAAATCCGAGTAACTTACACAATGGGTGAAGATAAAGACCCTAGTATTACCACAGGTGAGATAAAACCTGATACATTAAGAGTTTATATTCAACAACATCCATTATATCAAACAAATAGTCCAGGAAATAAAGATGAATATTATCGTTGGATATATACGGAAGCCTATAGTAGAGCTTCTTTCTTGCTTCCAGTAGCAAATTATGTAAAATCTGCTTCAACAGACAAAGGTAGTGTAACTGTTCCAAAAGGAAGAAATCAACTTGTCATAAACCATATTTTAACAGAAGAAGATAGTACGTTATCAGAATTAGGTAAAATTGGTTGGAGAGCTATTTCGTTGGATTTAAACAGATATGAAGTAGAAGCAGGTGCTGTTGTTTCTGTAATGGTTGAGTTTATTCCTGGATATGAATATGATTTCCAAGATACATTAGAAATAACTTCATGGAACAGAGAAAGTAACGAAATGATAACAAAACGTACAATAAAAAGTACCTTGGCTATTCCATATTGTAACTTCCAAGACGGTAAAAATAATATGTTTGAATGGGGTTTAGATATGGGTGGCGGAGTTAATGGTAGATTATGTGAGCCAAAAGTAGTACGTTATGATTTGGTAGAATATATGCAAGATGGCACTATTGATGAACAACATAAACACCAATATCGTCATAACTATTATGCAACTTTACCATTACATTCTTTCAAATTGGCTGTAGATGAAGGAAATCCTTTAATTAGAATAGATTCTACATCTATTAATGAAGTAGAAATGTTTGAAGTATCCGTATTCCCAAATCCAGCAGTTGACCAAATCAATGTAGTATTGTCAAACGAAGAACCTGCTGTTGCAACTCTTTTCAACTTAGTTGGTCAAGCAGTTGTTTCTGTTGAATTAAAAAATGAAAATAATACTATAGATGTTAGCAATTTTGCACCTGGTATTTATATGTTAAAAGTAAATCAAGGTAACAAAGTAAAAACAACTAAAGTAACTATTAGATAATTTGTTTTTTAATAAAAAAGATTGTTTAATTACAAAAAAGCAGCCAAATGGCTGCTTTTTTATTGTTAAATAAGTAGTAAATGATAATATAAAATAGTTGTTTTTATAATGAAAAATTGTGTAAATGTTTGTTTTATAGTTTTTTAATAAAAAAAAGACAAAATAGTTATTTTGTATTGATAAAAATGCTACCTTTGCAACCCGAAACAAGTATGTTGTTTCATAATTGTATTTTTTATAACTAAATTCAAAAAGGAGTATTATTTATGATTGTTGTTCCAATTAAGGAAGGTGAAAACGTAGAAAGAGCGTTGAAAAAATTAAAACGCAAATTCGAGAAGATAGGTGTGGTAAGAGAACTTAGAGCCCGTCAAAAATTCACTAAAAAATCCGTTATTTTAAGGGAACAAAAACGCAAAGCAATTTATGCACAAAAATTGCGTGAAAAAGCAGAAGAATAAGAAAAAAATCTTATTTTTTTGATTTTTCAAAAAAAAATGTTATCTTTGGTTGTCCGAAAGATAACATTTTTTTTATGAATGTAAAAGAGGCATTTTTGATGTATTTAAAAGTAGAAAAACGATATTCAGTCAATACAATAGAAGCATATAATCGAGATATTGACCAATATGAACTATTTCTAAATCAGAAAAATACGGATGTATTAAAAGCAAATGCCAAAGATATAAAATTGTGGCTTGTTTCTCTTTCAAAAGATGAAAAAGAAACAAGTTCTATCAATAGAAAATTATCTGCAGTTCGTTCTATGTATCGCTTTTTGATGAAAAAACAATACATAGAGATAAATCCAACAGATAAAATTATCAGTCCTAAACAACAAAAAAAATTACCATTTTTTTTCTCAGAAATAGATATGGAAAAACTATTTGATGTTTTGGAATATTCACAAGATTATGAAGGAATAAGAGATAAAACTATCTTAGAAATATTTTATGCAACAGGTATGCGTTGTTCAGAATTAATTTCTTTGACAATATCAAGTATAGATTTTTCAAATAATGTAATACGTATAATAGGCAAAGGCAATAAAGAACGTATAGTGCCAATGAGCATACAATTGTTGCAAAAGATAAAAGATTATCTCAAAGAGCGAGAAGCAAATTTTGGAATGATAACAGGAACATCGTATTTGTTTTTGACCGCTTCTGGTGAACCATTGTATAGAAGATTAGTATATCGAATAGTAAAAAAATATATAGATAAAGTATCAACAGTTACAAAACGTAGTCCGCACGTTATAAGGCATACATTCGCAACCCACATGCTTAATCATGGAGCAGATATGAGTGCGATAAAAAGCATATTAGGACATTCGTCTTTGGCATCTACGCAAGTATATGTTCATACATCTATGGAACAATTAAAAAAAACGTATAACCAAGCTCATCCAAGAGCGTAAAAAAGGAGGAATTATGATAGTAAACATTAATTCAGTGCATTTTAAAGCAGACAAAGGTTTAGAAAATTTTATTGATGAAAAATTGCAAAAATTAGACAAACATTATGATGGCATTATTGGCTGTGATGTTTCTTTGAAATTAGATAATACAGACAAACCAGAAAATAAAATTGCAGAAATTCGTTTAAAAATCAAAGGTAATGATTTGTTAGCAAGCAAACAATGCAAAACTTTTGAAGAAGCCGCAGATTTGGCTGTAGATGCTATAAAAAAACAATTAGAAAAGGTAAAAGATAGAAAATAATATCCTAAAAAATGCTATCTTTGTATTTTAGTAAAAATAGATATTATAAAATGAGTAGTCCAATAATTATTGCTATTGTTAAGGCATTGATAATTATCTGTCAATCTGTTAAATATGTTTATATTTCAACAAAATTGATGTTTGAAAGCCTTTTGTGTAGTAAATTATTGATTATAAATATAATATAATTAAATATCAGCATGTTTTTATAAACGTGCTGATATTTTTAATAGAAATAAATGTTCGATTTACAGTCAGTTAAACAACGATATGGCATTATAGCAACCTCGCCAAAGATAGATAGGGCAATAGAAATTGCTTTACAAGTTGCTGTAACAGATTTGTCTGTATTGGTAATGGGCGAAAGTGGAGTAGGAAAAGAAAGTTTTCCAAAAATTATTCACGATAATAGTGCTCGTAAACACAATACATATATTGCTGTAAATTGTGGAGCAATTCCAGAAGGAACCATCGATTCTGAATTGTTTGGACATGAAAAAGGTGCTTTTACAGGAGCCACAGAAGCAAGAAAAGGCTATTTTGAACAATCAAATGGAGGAACAATCTTTTTAGATGAAGTAGCAGAATTGCCATTGTCAACACAAGCAAGATTGTTGAGAATATTAGAATCTGGAGAATTTATTCGAGTAGGTTCTTCCAAAGTGCAAAAAACCAATGTTCGCGTTGTTGCTGCAACAAATGTTAAATTGCAAGAGGCAATAGCAATGGGAAAATTTAGAGAAGATTTGTATTATCGACTAAATACAGTGCCAATTTTTATACCACCATTGCGAGAACGTAAACAAGATATATTGTTGTTGTTCAAGAAATTTGCTCTTGATTTTGCTGATAAATACCACATGCCTGCAATACAATTAGATACAGAAGCAGAACATTATTTAATCAATTATTCTTTTCCGGGAAATGTGAGACAATTGAAAAATATTGTAGAACAAATATCTGTAATAGAGTCAGATAGAAAAGTTGAAAGTACAATTTTGAATAAATATATTCCCAATATTGACACTCAATCTTCGTTGCAGATATTTCGTGGAGGAGCAGAAAATAAAGCCGATATGGCTTTTGAACGTGAATTGATATTCAAATTTTTAGCAGAAATGCAAAAAGATATTAATGATTTGAAAAATCAAATTGCAAGTATGCATCAAGGAGGTGTACCAATGCAAATGCATCAGTTGTCGAATTCTAAATCCTTGGTTTTAGGCAATTCTCTTCCTATTTCCAATGAAAAGAATAGTGAAAATTTCGATGAAGTCGAATTGACAGATTATGTGGAAGGGTCAGAAGATGAATCTGTTAGTAAAAATAATTTTTCATTACAAGACCAAGAAAAAGATATGATACTAAAAGCATTGAAAAAAAATAACGGCAAAAGGAAAGAAACCGCCAAAGATTTGGGGATTTCTGAAAGAACATTGTATAGAAAGTTGTTACAATTTAATTTGAATTAATGGCAAAAATAAAATTAGGTGTTGGAATATTGTTTCTCTTGTTGTTACAAGTGGCTTGTACTATCAAGTATAGTGCTGTCGGTGTTGACATTCCTGCAGAGGCTAAAACAATAACAATAAGACCTTTTGTCAATAATGCATCTTTAGTGAATTTAAAGTTAGCTAATGAATTAACAACACAATTAATGGATAAATTCCAAAATTCTACTCGATTGGTTTTTGTAGATTCACGTGGTGATTTGTCTATAGAAGGAGAAATTACTTCGTATTCAGTGAGTTCAGAGTCTATTGGGGCAGAAGTCGCTACAATGAATAGATTGACAATAGGGATTAGAATAAGTTATATAAATCGTTTTGAAGAAGAAAAATCATGCGAGAAATCGTTTTCAAGATATGTGAGTTTCAATAGTAGTTTGAATTTATCACAGGTTGAAGACCAATTAGTTACTGAAATTTGTGAGGCATTGGTAGATGATATTTTTTCGGCAACAGTAGGCAATTGGTAAAAAAAATTAGATAATAGGCAACAAAATTTTAAAAAAAGAATCTTAATAGTAGAATAAATAAGTAAAAATAAAAAAATAGATACAAATGAAAAAGTTTTTGGTTTTATTGACGACACTATTGCTAATGATAAGTTATGAAGGATTGGCACAATGTCCTAACTTGAATTCAAGTTTTGCTAACTTTACATATTGGCAAGCGTATATCGGAAGTTGTGCATCAGGTAATTATTCTATTGGTCCTTCTGCTGCTATACCAGGTAGGCATACTATAATGAATGCTACAGATTTAATAGCAACAGGAACTATCCAAGATGAACATTGTCCTGTAATTCGTAAAGTTCCTCAAGGATTTAACTATTCTATACTTTTAGGAAATAGTAGTACAGGAGGAGAAGTAGATGCTATATCTTATGATATGGTAATAGATAGTAGTAATTCATTACTTATTTTGTCGTTTGCTTGGGTAATGGAAGACCCTTCGCATAACACAGATGAACAGCCACTATTTAAAATGCAAATAAAAGATACTTTAGGGAATGTTATTAAAATGCCTTGTAGTGATGTTAGTTTTATTTCAGGACCAATGGCAGCAGGTTTAGTTTGTTCAGGAACTCCTAAAGGAAAAGATTGGACAACTGTTGGATTTTCATTGTTGTCTCTTATTGGTCAAAAAATTAAGATATATTTTGAAGTAAGAGATTGTACTTTGTCTGGACATTATGGATATGCTTATTTGTCAGCACAATGTCGTCCGATGAGTATAGATTTAACTTATTGTGAAGGTAGTTCTGCTGCTCGTTTGAAAGCTCCTGATGGCTTCGTATCTTATACTTGGACAAGAACTTCTCAACCAAGTTGGCATGCTTATACTCAACAAATTAATATTCAAAATCCTTTAGATGGTGAAATTTTTACTTGTAAATTAGAATCTGCTTTAGGACCAGATTGTAGTTCAGAATTACAAACAGTGATTGCTAAAACTTCAATTGACGCTTCTTTTGCTTTTGGAGTAGCAAATTCTCAAGGTTATGTGAATTTAGATGACCCAAGACATCAAAATAGTCAAGGCATTTACCAAAGTTACTATGATACTTGTACAAGAACAGTAACCTTTGTTGACCTTTCTACTGTTATTAATAGTAAAAAAGAAGATATTATTTGGGAAATTCATGGTGTGAATGATAATTCTCATGATTCTTTGTGGACATATACTTTTCCAGAAACTCCTGGTAACGAGCCTGTTGATTATTTAGTTCGATTAACAGTTTTTGCAGAAAATGGTTGTGGAGATACTTCAAAATCATTAGATGAAAATTGGATAAGAATATATCCAACACCACAAGTAACTATTATAGGTAATGTAGAAATGTGTGAAGGTAATGAAAATCTTTTAGAAGTAAGAGAAGTTCGTTCTTATTTTGTAAAACATGAATGGGGAGGAAAAATGTTAAATGGTACAACTTTACAGCCATCATTCGGCAATACGTTAATGGTAAAAGGACCAGGAACATATTTTGTAAAATCTTTAGACTCAGTAGGTTGTTATGCTTATGATACAATCATAGTAGAACCATTGTCTCCGAAAATGGATGTATCTGTAACTCCTGTTAAATGTTTTGGAGATTCTACAGGAGGATTCTCTCATGGAAAAATAGAAGGTATTGGACCAATGACAACGTTGCCATTTTGGTTGCAAGAAGTTAATGGTGTAATAGATACTTTAAATAACGATGCAAATATAAATGGAGGAAGATATTCAGATTTAAAAGCGGGTACTTATACGTTCTATGCTAAAGATGCAAATGATTGTGAGTTAATAAAAAAAGTTATTGTTCCAGAACCTACATTATTAACTTTGCAAACATCTTCAGATTCAACATTTTGTTTGAAACCTAATGGAAAAGTACATGTATTGGCAGAAGGTGCAACACCTCCATATCAGTATTCATGGAGAAATTCCTCAAATAATGAAGTTGGAACGTCGGCAGATGTATCTAATTTAAAGGAAGGAATATATCATGTATATGTTACAGATTCAAATGGTTGTAAAGATACAGATTTTGTAGAAATATGTGCAAATCCATATCCAGTAATGTCAGTAGATACTATTGTAGAAGAAAAATGTGAACATAAAAATGGAATAATTACAGTATCAGTATCTTATGCAAGAGAACCTATTCGATACACATGGACATCAAATGTTTCTGTTGCACCAACGGCAATAGGATTGAAAACAGGTTCTTACAATGTAAAAGCAACAGATGGAAATGGTTGTGAAGTAGATACAACAGTATTTGTTCCAAGTTATCCAGCAGTTAAAATCACAGGATTAACAACACCAGAATCATGTCATAGAAAAGATGGAACAATTACAACAACGGTAACAAGTGGAGCACCTCATACATTAAAATATGCTTGGAATGGCGGAATTACAGATACAACAAATAATTTGGAAGATCTTCCAGTAGGGAAATATACTTTAACAGCAACAGATTCATTGTGTTCTGCAGGTTTAGAATTTGTTGTGGAACATGTTGATGGTCCTAAGGCAGATTTTGATGTTGTATCATATACTGTTCCAACAGGTTCTGTATTTGCAATAACAGATGCAAGTAAAGGTTTGTTATCTTCTTGGGCTTGGAATATGGGTGATGGAACAACAGCCACGGGAAGTTCTGTATATCATGTATTTGAGGAAGCAGGTGATTATGTAGTTTTTCTTGAAGTAACAGATACAAATGGTTGTATAGATACTATTTCAAAGGTGTTCCATGTTTATGATGAAATGAGTGTGTTTATTCCTAATTCATTTACACCCAATGGAGATGGTATAAATGATACTTGGTCACCTGTAATGAAAGAATATTCATCGGAAGGTTATTTAATGAATATTTTTGATAGATGGGGACAAAAAATATTTACAACAACAGACCCAGAAGAAAAATGGGATGGTACAGTTGATGGTAAATTTGTTGAATCGAATACTATATATACCTATCAGATTAAAGTTAAAGATATTACAGGACAAGAATTTGAATATAATGGTCATATAACTGTAATAAGATAAAACCAAAATTGTCAGTTTATTTCTATTCTTTGAAGAATAGCTTACAATATTAATATTCTAAAAAATAAAACACTAAGATGGTCAATAAAAACTTTCTTAGTGTTTTTATTGTGAAAAATGAAATTGTTTTAAATGCGAGTTTTACATATATTAAACAGATTTAATATAGGAGGACCTATTTATTATGTGGCGTATCTGACAAAATTTATGCCAGATGTATTTGACACAATGTTAATAGGAGGAGTAAAAGAGGAAGAAGAAGGTACTTCGGAATATATATTGGAACAATACGGAATAAAGCCTATAGTGATAAAATCAATGTATCGTTCAATAAGTTGGTTAGATATTAAAGCCTATAAAGAAATAAAAAAAATAATAAAAGAATATCAACCAGATATTGTTCATACTCATGCTGCAAAAGCAGGTATTTTGGGAAGATTGGCAGCCAAAGTCTGTGGAGTAAAAGTTATAGTGCATACTTTTCATGGTCATGTGTTTGATAAATATTTTGGTGGACTTAAATCTTTTATTTACAAAACAATAGAACGTATATTTGCATTGTTATCAACAAAAATTATTGCTTTGAGCAATTTGCAAGCACAAGAATTGTGTGAAAAATATCGTATATGTCCAAAAAAGAAAATAGTTGTAATCCCTTTAGGACTTGATTTAACAAAATTTTTTGAAGAAACAGATAGAAAAAGACAACAATTTCGTCAATGGTATAATATCGCAGATGATGAAATTGCTGTTGCAATTATAGGAAGATTGGCACCAATAAAAAATTTTAAGTTTTTTTTAGAAGTTATAAATTTGGTATTGCAAACAACATCTAAAAAAGTAAAATTTTTTGTAGTTGGAGATGGCGAAGAACATAAGATGATAGAACAATATGCAGAACATCTGGGAATATCGTACGCTAATTACAATCATTTAGCAGGAGGACAGTGTCCTGATGTTTCTTTGATATTGACTTCATGGATAAAAGAAGTAGATTGTGTAAATGCAGGAGTAGATATAGTAACTTTGACCTCACTAAATGAGGGGACACCAACAAGTTTGATAGAATCGCAAGCGGCAAATAAACCAATAGTCGCTAATCGGGTAGGAGGTGTAGCAGATATTGTATTAGAAGGAAAAACCGCTTTGTTGGCAGAAAGGGATAATTTAGAAGATTTTGTTTCTAAAATGCTGCAATTGATAGAAGATGACGATTTGCGTAGTAAGATGTCGCAAGAAGGGGCATCTTTTGCAAAGAAAAGATTTGATTATTCTGTACTTATAGCATCAATGTCGGATTTATATCTTAATCTTTATCAACAGAAAGTATCAACTCGTGATAAGAAGGCAAATTATCAATAGGTTGATAGTTTGCTTCGTTTCGTTTTAGCGTTAAACATGTTTTTCCATTGATAAGAACGATATATTCAGCAAATAAACCTTTGTTGTAAATAGATGCTTGTAAAAGAGTATCTTCAGAAAGATTTACGGAAGGTGCTTTGCATTCTACGATAACTAAAAATTTTCCTTTGTATTGTATTGCTATATCGAAACGTTTAGCAGTACCATTATAATTAATTTGTTTTTCGACAGCAATTGCTATTTTAGGTACTTTAAGATTGTTGAGCAAATGAAGTATAAATGCTTGTCTTACATATTCTTCAGGTGTAGCACTTACGTACATACAACGTATTGGGTCAAAAATTTCTTTTTTTCCTTTATTGATTCTTGTTTTGATATTGTACACTATTTAATATCATTTAAGAAAGTGGAAATAATGGTATCAATATCAATATTGTCGGCTTCTGCTCGGTAATTTTTTACAATACGATGTCTCATAACAGCGTACGCAATAGCGTTAATATCTTCAATATCAGGAGAAAGTTTTCCAGAAAGCACAGCATGACATTTGGCTGCAATAACTAAATTTTGAGAACAACGAGGACCTGCCCCCCATGATAGATATTGTTTCGCCCAAGGGTGAGTCATAACCGTGTTTGGTCGGGTGATTGACGATAATTTTACAGCATATTGATATACATTATCGGCAACAGGTATTTTTTGTAAAAGTCGTTGGAAATATAAAATTTCTTCAATGTCAATTACTTGTTTTACATCGTAAAGTTCACCATTGATAGTTGATTTTACAATATTAATTTCTTCATCAAAAGAAGGATAATCTAAATGAATATTGAACATAAAACGGTCTAATTGAGCCTCAGGAAGTGGGTATGTTCCTTCTTGTTCAATAGGATTTTGAGTTGCTAAAACAAAAAATGGTTCAGGCAATTTATGTGTAATTCCAGCCATAGAAACACTTCTTTCTTGCATTGCTTCCAAAAGTGCCGATTGTGTTTTTGGTGGCGTTCTATTGATTTCGTCAGCAAGTACAATATTAGCAAAAACAGGTCCATTAACAAATTTAAATTTACGATTTTCATCTAAAATTTCAGTACCAATAATATCACCCGGCATAAGGTCGGGTGTAAATTGAATACGATTGTAAGATAATCCTAAACTTTTTGCGATAGTGGTTATCATCAATGTTTTAGCCAATCCGGGAACACCAATTAATAAAACATGTCCACGACTGAAAATGGTAATCAAGATGTCTTTTATTACAGCATCTTGTCCAACAATTACTTTCGCAACTTCTTTACGTAGAATATTGTATTTGTTGCAAAAGGCTTCGATAGCCTCTTTATCTGAGTTGAAATTTATCATTAGTCTATATTTTTTAAGTCCCAATCATGCAAAAATGCACAATTGTTAAATTCTTCATTTAATCGGATATATGTGTATTTTACTTTATTTTTTATCCATTTCATTAATGTGCGTTGTTTTTTATCTTCCAAAGCCGCATTTTTTATTTTTTCGTAATCATCGATAAGATTAGCCGAATGAGCTTCTTTTTTGTTTACCAAGTAAACAATATGATAGGCTTGATTGCCTGCTTCGTTTATCATAGATATGGTTCGTGTATAGTTGTTAACATTAAGGTTATCAATATTATAAAACATACTTTTGTCGTATTCTTGCAGTTGTTCATCTATAAATATATCCGAAGAAGTATATGGATTGATGATTTTTCCTCCATTGATTTTAGAAGGGTCGTCAGAATAGAGAAAAGCAGCTGAATCAAAAGGTATCTTATTGATTGTAATGATATTGTAAATGCTATCTAAATAGTCTTTTGCAGCAATGAGAGCTTCAGCAGATGGTTTGGGTTTGATAAGAATATGAGCGACGTTGATGTTATCACCTCTTCGTTCTAACATTTTTATAATATGATAGCCTGCGGCAGTTTCTACTACAGAAGATATTTCACCTTGTTTGAGAGAATATGCAACTGCTTCAAATTCTGGGTAAAGGTCTCCTCGTGTAGTAAAGCCAAGTTCTCCACCTTTGGTGGCACTGCCAGGGTCTTCGGAATACATACGAGCAAAAGTACTAAAATTTTCTCCTTTTAATGCTCGATTACGAAATTCTTCTAATTTATCTTTAACACGAATTTTTTCTTCATCACTGATAATCGGTGTTTTAACAATGTGTGCTAATTCGTATTCTGTAGGAATTGTGGGAATGCTATCTTTGGGAATGGTATTGAAATACTCTAAAACTTCTTGATTAATAACATTAATAGACGAGGTAAGTTTCCGTTGAACTTCTTCAGCCATCATATCTTCACGAAGTTGTTCTCGTGAATCCATTTTAATTTCTGCAATACTTTTTCCGTAATATTCTTCTAAACGTTTGGAATCGTTGCCCATTCGCATAATTTGCATACGAAGATTATAATCTAAACGTTCGTCAACTTGTTGTTCGGTAATTACAACACTATCTAATTCTGCTTGATGTAGTAACAATTTTTGGAACAATAGTTGTTCTAAAATGCTGCAAGTTGTACTTTCATCAATTTCCATTGTATAAAATCCAGAGGAATATTTATATGCTTGAGTTGCATATTCTAAATCGGAGCGAGTAATGATATGATTGCCAACAGTGGCAATGATTTCATCAAGAACAACAGCGTTGTTCGATTGTGCAAACAATGATATTTGCAAGATAATACAAGTTACGAATATACAGATATTTCTCATTTTCTTTTAATCAAATAATGATACAATAAAAGTCTTAAATATTAAAAACGAAAAAAAATTAATTTTAGTATTTTAAATATTAATCTTGTTTAATATTTTTATTTTTTATAATAGTAACCGCCTTGTTTGTTTCTTCTAAAAGTGGATTGATACTCAATTGAGTGTTCAATCCTTTAGAAAGCCATATTTGAGGAGTTAAGCGACCATTGGCAAAAATATCTGGAACTTCTTCACCGATAATTTTATTAGAAAGATAGTTTTCTAATTGAAATTCAATGATATGTCCTATTGGATATGCAGATAAATACAAAGGAGCGTCTATCATGTGTGAATATATTGCTAAAATTGGTTCATTTTTTATTCCAAAAATAGGAGCATAAAAATCATTCCAAATATTTGTAGCTAAATCTATTACAGCATTTTGTAATGATTTTGCATCACAATCTGGATTTTCATACATCCATTTCCACACTCGCATATCAAGCAATGCAACACCCATAATTTCGTAACATCCCCAGAAAATATCTAATGTGGTATAATATTGACTAAGCGTATCTTTTGAAGGCATTCCTAATAGTTCCATATCTCGTTTTTGGAAAATAAATGCTAATGCTTCGGTAAAGGCAGTATTGGGAACACCAGCCAACATATAATTTGGAACATTGTGCAATGTGATAGTTTGTTCAACATTATGTCCAAATTCGTGAATGCCAATATTGTAACCTTTATAATCCATTCCATTTTCTCCGATTCGTGTTCGTAGGCGAGCATTGTCATCTTTGGTTTTTGCCTCCCAAGCATGTCCTGCTCCTACAGAAGCATCAACGGTAATATGAGAACAAACAAAATTGGCAAGGTCAGATGTAAAACCAAGTTTTTGCATAATGATTGGTAAATCGGCGACAAATGCACTTTTGTTAGGATATTTTTTTGTGGTAAGTTGGTCTAATAGTGCAGGATTGATATTGCTACGTTCTTTAAATCCATCGTACCAAATGTCAAATGCTTGTAAATTTCGACCTAACCTTTGTTTGATAAGTTCGCCAACCATTGCAACTTCTGGAGAAGATAAAAAGGTAACAAATATATTTTCTAATTCTTCTTGGGAAATTTCCAAATCTTGTTCAAAAGTACGACTAATATAAGTAGGATATAATGGAGAATATTTATCAACGGCTTTCATTGCTAAAAAGCATTCTAATAGATGTTGATAACGTGTTGATGGTTCTGCAGAAAAATTGATTTCTTGCCCATTTTTCGAACAAGTATTTTTATATGGATTCCATTGACAATCATTACTATTAATTACATTTTGAGGAATTTCTTGTCTGATAATTCGTTTCATAACTTCGTAGATGAGTTGCTGTTTTTGGATACCATTTTCTTTATTTGCATATTGAGATTTTAATTCATCTCTCAATCCCCAATGGCTGATGAGTAGCATATCTTTTGGAAAATGACTAACCCCATTGTTATCAATAAGATTTCCCATGTAAATATTGTAATTGGAGATATAATTATCAGCATTGTTGGTTGCGGTTGCAATATTTTGAAGTTCTTGTGCTGGAATTCGAGAGGTAAAGATATCTCCTAAGCGAGCGTAGCCCCATTGTGTGTTGCTCCAAGTTTTGCCTAATGTATTTTTTTCTTCTAATGTATAAAAAGGGAAGTTGAGCATAATATGAAATGCAATTTTATTTGCGTAAAAATCGTCTTCCAAATGTGCTGCTGGGTTCCATGCTCCAAATAAATTGTCAATAGGAAGTGATGGATAATTTGTTACGTGTAATGGTCTTAATAGATTGACCATCATTTTGTTATTTAGTCCATAAATGCTTTCGAAATTCTCGCATAAGCGTTCAAACAAAAGGTGTTTTTGTGTACTATCAGCAATAAAATTGTTGATACAGAATTGTTTAAAATCATTTTTATTGCCGTCGGTTTTCTCCCAAAAAAGTGCAACTTGATTTACACCTCTTTCGATATTTTCTTGCCAAGCATTTCCAAAAATGTTGAGCATTGTATCTATTGTAGTTTGTACATCTGTTTTAGTTATTGTTTTGTTATTGAAATGATTACAATTTGTAAAAAATAAGCATAATAAAATCATTGCTATTATCTTTTTAGTCATTTTTTTTATTATTTGTTATTAAAATCTGTTTATTTATTCTGTTACTAACATATTACAACCTTTAATATCGGCGTTGTCAAACCTTCCAAGTATTTCAAATGAGTTGTCATTATGAATACGTCCAATATCTTGAGTAGCAATAAAAGAACATGAGTATATGTTTGCTAAATCTATTATATTTATTCCTCCTTTTTGATTATTGTTAGTTAATAAGGAAAGAGGGTCTTGCATATCTCTTAAAAATATTTTCATCCAAGGTGGAGTTTGAAAAGTAATATCGTTGAGGCTATATGCTTGAGAGAGTAATTCTGTCATTCCATATTCCGAATAGACTAAAGGAATGTTAAATCCTTGTTTTATAATTTGATGTAATTCTTCTCTTGCAATTTCTTTGCGTTTGGTTTTCATACCACCTGTTTCGAAAACAAGTAATTCAGGAAAATTAAATTGATATTTTTCCAAAAAATCCAAAAGAGCAAAACTGACTCCAAAAAGAATCGTCGGTTGCTTTTTTTCTTTTAAAATATTGATTTTAAATGCTAATTCCTCAAAATTATGTAGATAGAAACCGCTATCTTTTTGACTATGCTCAATTAAGTGGTTCATCATATAAACTAATGAAGAATTATTACGTTCTAAATAAGAGGGAAGTAGAGCGAGAATTACATATTGTGAAGGAGAACCAAAAAAATGTTCAAAACATTTTGTAAAGCTTTGAATATAAATATTTTCATTTGCTACATAGTGTTTGGAAACTTGATTTCCGGTAGTGCCACTACTTTCAAAAATTAATTGAGCATTTTTTTCTTTAGAGAGGATTTGGTTTGTTTTAAAAAATGTGATAGGCAGAAATGGTATTTCATTTATGTTTGTTACCGATTCGGGTTTTATGCCTAAACAATTAACATAGTGTTGATAAATTTCAATGTTATTGTATTGGTAATTGAATATTTGCAATGCAATTTTTTGAAAAGTGCTATTGTCTTCAATTTGAAAAATATGATTAACATTTATCATATTTATTATTACTGAAATATAAAAATAAATTTGCCCCTATATAGGGGCAAATTTTATTATTTGAACAATTTACCAGCAATTACCATTCTTTGAACTTCGGAGGTTCCTTCGTATATTTCGGTAATTTTGGCATCTCTCATCATTCGTTCAACAGGATATTCTCTTGTATATCCGTATCCGCCGTGGAATTGTACGGCTTTAGTTGTTACTTCCATTGCAGTTTCGGCGGCAAAAAGTTTACACATAGCAGCGTCTGCAGAGTAGGGGATACCTTTATCTTTTTTGAAAGCAGCACTTCTTACCAACAATCGAGCGGCTTGTATTTTTGTTTCAAGGTCTGCCATTTGGAATTGTGTATTTTGGAAAGCACTAATAGATTTTCCAAATTGTTTACGTTCTTTGGTATAACGAATGGTTTCGTCCATTGCTCCTTGTGCAATTCCTAATGCTTGAGAGGCAATACCGATACGACCACCATCAAGAGTTTTCATTGCAATAGCGAAGCCTTTACCTTCTTTACCTAAAAGATTTTCTTTTGGTATGCGACAATTTTCAAATATCAATTCACAAGTGGAAGAGCCACGGATACCCATTTTCTTTTCTTTTTTACCGAAAGTAAAACCAGGCGTATCTTTTTCTACAATAAATGCAGATATACCTTTAGTTCCTAATGATTTGTCTGTCATTGCAAAAACGATATAGACATGTGCTTTTCCTGCATTAGTGATAAATATTTTGTTACCATTTAGTATCCAACTATCACCATCTAAAACAGCGGTAGTTTGTTGCATTGCCGCGTCTGTACCAGCGTTGGGTTCTGTTAAACCAAAAGCACCAAGCCATTCTCCAGAGGATAATTTAGGTAAAAAATATTTTTTTTGTTCTTCTGTTCCATTTTCCAATATTGGAGCAACACACAATGAGGTGTGGGCAGAAACAACTACGCCTGTTGTTCCACATACTCTTGACAATTCTTCAACTGCCATTGAATATATTTGGTTAGTACCACCTTGACCTCCATATTCTTTAGGAACTGGAATTCCAAACAATCCTAATTTTTTCATCTTTTCGACAGTTTCATCAGGGAAACGCTCTTCCTCATCGATTTCGGCTGCCAATGGTTTAACTTCGTTTTCTGCAAACGAACGTATCATTTGTAAGAATAGTTCTTCTTGTTTTGTGAGACTAAAATCCATATTTTTTCTTATTTGCTGTTTTTAATAAAAAATTATGCAAAAGCATTATTAACGTCTATTTTTCTATACTTATTTGTTTTGTGAATTTTTTGTAAAAACAATATTAAGTATATAATTTTGCAAAGATAATAAATTTTCTTTTATTCTTTTATGTTTTTTTTATTTTTTTTATTCGATTTATGTAAAATTTAGCATATATCTATAGTGAAATAAGAGTTTGTGTATAAAAAAAATCGTCTATATAGACGATTTTTTCGCAATCTTTTTGGAGATTGTATAGATATGAAAGATAAATTAGTATTTATAAAATCCTTCTCCTGTTTTTCTGCCAAGTAAATTGGCTCTTACCATTTTTCTCAATAAAGGATGAGGGCGATATTTTGGGTCTCCAAATTCTTTGTAAAGTACTTCCATTATGGCAAGATTGACATCATTACCGATTAAATCGGCTAATGCTAAAGGTCCCATAGGATGATTAGCACCTAACATCATACATTTGTCAATGTCTTCGGCGGAAGCAATTCCATCAGCCAAAATACCTACTGCTTCGTTTATCATAGGTATAAGAATACGATTTACTACAAATCCGGGTGCTTCATTTACCAATACAGGCGTTTTGCCTATTTCGCTTGTAAGGTTGACTATCTTTTGACAAACTTCTTCATTAGTAAGTTGTCCTTTAATAACTTCTACCAAAGCCATTCTATCTGCTGGATTGAAAAAATGACAACCAATAACTTGTGAAGGGCGAGATGTACTTGCGGCTATTTCAGTAATAGACAAAGATGATGAATTGGTAGCGAAAATAGTTTCTGGTTTGCATATTTTGTCAAGTGTTGCAAACACTTCTTTTTTCAATTGCATATCTTCTACTGCTGCTTCTATTACAAGGTCAGCATCAGAAAATGTTGCATAATCTGTTGTTGTAGAGATGTTTTGCATAATAGTATCCATAACATCTTGTCCCATTTTTCCTTTTTCAACTAATTTTGCATAACTTTTTGAAATAGAAGATATTGCTTTGTCTAAACTTTCTTGAGTTCTACTTTTTATTACTACAGGCATTTTTGTAGCAAATGCTTTTACTATGCCTTTAGCCATTGTTCCTGTTCCTATGATACATATTTTCATAATTCAATTATTTTTATGTTTATTTTTTTTCTTTTGGACTATTTTTTTTTGCTTGATTTTCTAAAAATGTTTTCATTTGTTCTTTTGCATTTCCGTATTCAAAGCATGCTGCAAATTGATTGCGTTCAAAATATTGAGCATCGTCTATTTCACTATCAATGCTAAAAGAAATGTCATTATCATCTCCGTTATATTCCGAGCCGTTAAATCCGTTACATGCAAAATTAATAACTTCTTTTGCACATGAAACAGCATAAAGGTCTTTATCAAGAATTTGTTCTAACATATTGATGACTGCTTTTGTCAAATCTTGTTGCGGTACTACTTGATTTACTAATCCAATTGTCAATGCTTCTTGGGATTTGATTGTTCTTCCTGTGAAAATTAATTCTTTAGCACGACCTATTCCTACCAATCGGGCAAGGCGATAGTTGCCAAAAAATCCAGGAATGATACCTAAACCAACTTCTGGTTGTGCAAATTTAGCATTTTCGGAGGCGATTCTTATATCGCAAGCCATAGCCAATTCGCAACCACCACCAAGTGCATAACCATTGATAGCAGCAATAACAGGAATATAAATATTTTCAATTTTTTGAAATACCTTAACACCCAATTCTGCAAAATCTTTTGCTTCCTTTTCTGAAAAATTGCTCATTTCTGCGATGTCGGCACCTGCAACAAAAGATTTATCTCCATCGCCAGTAATTATCAAAGCATCTATTTCTTTTGATGTGTCAATTTCATCAAGAATATAGTTCAATTCTTTTAATGTTTCGGTATTAAGAGAATTAAGTGATTTAGGGTTGGAAATAGTAATTGTACATACTTTGTGTTCCTTAATAGTATCAATGCTATGTTTTATATGTTTTAGTTCTTTGATAACCATAATGTTATATTTTCATTGGTTGTAAATTAGACGATACTATTAAAGTGGCTTCTGTCGCTTCTTGTACTTGTTCTACAGAAAATTCAGGATTAATTTCTTTTAGTTCTATACCTTCAGGAGTAATTTCCATAACGCCCATTTCGGTAATTATTAAATTTACTTGACCTGCAGCGGTAAGAGGTAAAGTACATGATTTTAATATTTTATGATTACCTTTAGCGGTATGTTCCATAGCTAAAATCACTCTTTTAGCACCTACTATCAAATCCATAGCACCGCCCATACCGGGAGTTTTTTTACCTGGAATCATCCAATTGGCTAAATTGCCTTTTTCATCTACTTGCAAAGCGCCTAAAATGGTAACATCTACGTGTCCTCCGCGAATAATACCAAATGAAGTAGCACTATCGAAAGAAGAAGCACCTTTTAAAGCAGACATTGGAGCACCTCCGGCATTGGTTAAATAAGGATTTTCTTCACCTTCTTTAGGAGTGGGTCCCATTCCCAACAATCCATTTTCAGATTGTAATACAACATGAATTCCTTCAGGTAAATAGTTTGGAATTTCTGTAGGTAAACCGATACCCAAATTTACAACATCTCCGTTTTTTAATTCCAACGCACAACGTTTTGCTATTGTTTCTCTAATTTGAGTCTTATCCATAATATCAAAAGTTTTATATTAACAAATTTAATTTGCAAAGATACTATTTTTTTTATTCTAAATAGTATTGTGTTGTCAAAATAGTTTATTTATTTTGAATTCTATTGTATAGTTCTTGTGCAATATAGGAAGCGACATTGTCGGCGTAGGTATTCATACCAAAACCGGCATCGTAACCTAATTCTTTTGCTAATTCGTGGCTGATACGAGGACCGCCACAAATTAGAATCATTTTATCACGTAAGCCTTCTGCTTCTAATAGTTCTACTAAATTGACCATATTTTGAATATGAACATCTTTTTGAGTTACAGTTTGAGATACCAATAGTGCATCGGCGTTCATTTCTATTGCTTTAGCGATAAATTCTTCATTAGGAATTTGACTACCCATATTGAGTGATTCAAACATTTCGTAGCGTTCTATGCCATAATGTCCAGCATAACCTTTCATATTCATAATAGCGTCAATGCCGACAGTATGAGCATCGGTACCTGTACTTGCACCAACGACAACGATTTTTCTGCCAATATGTTCTTTTATAAATTCATCGCATTCGTGCATATCCATTACATTGGTTTCTACTTTTGGCACGTGAATTTCTTCGTAATTTACTGTATGAGAGCAAGAGCCATAACAATTGAAAAATGTAAATCCTTCTGTAAGTTCTTTAGAATAGACAACTAAAGGATTAGAAAATCCCATTTTTAAGATTAATTGTTTCGCGGCTTCAATTGCTTCGTCTCCAGCAGGAACGGGAAGGGTAAAACTTAATTGTACTTTTCCGTCGTTCATTGTATCGCCGTATGGCTTTATTTTTTTGAGGTCTAAAGTTTTATCGTAATTTTTTGCCTCCATTGAATATAATCCTTCGCTCATTGTATTGTCTTTTTTATTTTTTACATTAATTTAATTATAGTGTGGTAGATTATATTTTTCCTTTCATTAAATCAATAAATGGATTAAAATAATTTTCACCTTTTATTGTTACACCATCTAAACCTTTTCCACCATTTTTAGGACGTTTAACATCGGCGAACATTCCTTTTTCTAAAGCATTGAATAGTCCTTCATTTTTTAATGTTTCCAATAAATCAATAGTATCGTTCAACACTTTGGATACTCGAGATTTCACAATTCCGCCATCACGAAATTCTACTTCTTTGCCAATATCTTTCATATTGCCGAATATGTATTTTGCATTTTCAATAGACAAATATCTATCACTCATAAATGGTGTATGAATGGCTTCAGTTGGCATTCCTAAAAGTTGCAAACCTTGATTTGTCCAAATTCCAATCATATTGAATAAAGCATCTTGAATATGTCCACGGAAAATATTTCCTGTCATAAATTTTGTTGGAGGCATATATTTCAATGGAGCATTGGGGAATATTTCTCTGGTCATTTGTGCTTGTGCCAATTCATAAAGGAAGCCATTTTCGAGTTGAGGGTCCATTTCAAAAGCATGACCTAATCCCATTTGTTCTTCTGGCAATCCTGCAAGAAGTGCTAATTGTTCGTTGATTAAATCTGAAGCCAAAACGGTGTGGGCTTGTTCGTAAGCGTCTGCGGTGGTGAGATAATTGTCTTCACCGGTATTGATAATAACTCCTGCAAATCCGTTGATAATTCTTGAAAAATATTGGTCAATCAATGTTCTTTGCATATTAATATCTCGGAACAAAATTCCATAAAGAGCGTCGTTGAGCATAACATCTAAACCTTCTAATGCTCCCATGGCTGCAATTTCTGGCATACATAATCCAGAACAATAGTTACACAAACGAATATATCTGCCTATTTCTTCTCCTACTTCATTAAGGGCAGAACGCATTATGCGGAAATTTTCTTGGGTTGCAAATGTGCCTCCAAAACCTTCTGTTGTTGCTCCATAAGGAACGTAATCCAAAAGACTTTGTCCAGTAGTACGAATTACGGCGATAATATCTGCTCCTTGACGGGCTGCTGCTTGGGCTTGAACTACATCTTCGTAGATATTGCCTGTGGCTACTATAACATATAGATAGGGTTTTGTGCCTTCTCCTATTGTTTGCAAATAAGTTTCTCTTCTTTTTCGATTGGAACGGATTCTATTAATACTTGCTTGAATTAGTGGCTCAAGCGATTGTTTTATTTCTGATTTTGAATGTATTGGAAGTTGGGTTATATCCAATTTGCCAGCACCAACTGCTTCTGCTATTTGTTGTGGGCTTTGTCCGGTAGCAACTATTGCATTCCCAAGGAAATACATAATTCCTTGACCAAGAACTCCTTTTTCTTTTAGTTGGTCTATTAATACATTGGGTAGAGGTACTTCGTTGTGGTCAACGCCATCTACACCTAACAAACGGCATATTGTGCGTTCTACGGCTACGGTTGTATATTGTTCTACAAATGATTGTACTTCTTCGGCTATTGCTTTTGCTACTTTTTTTGCTTCGGCAACTTTTTGAAAATCAAGTCCTACTTTGCTTTTTTTGTTCTTATCCACCATATTTTTTTAATTTTGGATTATAGGTATTTAATTGTTATAAATAAACCAAGGTTTTATTTTTATCAAAATTTCTTGCAAAGATAATAAAAAAAAACATATTAAAGTCAATGAAATATAAAAAAAAACGTTCTGCCGAAGACACCCATAATTCATGAGTTTTATCTTCGGAGGTTGAGCCTGTCGAAAACAGCCGAAAACTTGTTCAGGTGGATTTGCAAATATAGCAAAACGGATAGAATAAAAAACACTGCAAATTATTGCAGTGTTTTTTTATTCCTAATAAATAGCTTTATTAGGAATAATATTGAGAAAGTTAAATTATTTGATTCTTTCCAATTTAACGGTAAAGTGTCTCATAAGTTCTGCTTCCCAAGTGATTCTAACCCCATGAGTGATAGATTCTCTACGTTCGTAAACATTTTTCAAAGCAGCGGCGATAACGTCCATGTGGTTGTTAGTATAAACACGGCGAGGGATACATAAACGAACAAAATCTAAACCATTGAATCTATTTTGACGAGTTATAGGGTCGCGGTCTGCCAACATATACCCAATTTCGCAAGCACGAATACCAGCTTCTAAATAAAGTTCGCAAGTGAGCGTTTGTGCAGGAAATTCTTCTTTAGGAATATTGGTTAATATTTTGTCAGCATCAACAAATATCGCATGACCACCAGCAGGACGTTGGTAAGGGATACCATATTCATCTAATTTTTTTGCTAAATATTGTACTTGTTGAATACGCGTATCAAGCATATCAAATTCCGTATTCTCATCTAAACCAACAGCAAGAGCTTCCAAATCACGACCATTCATACCTCCGTAAGTCAAGAAACCTTCAAAAGGAATACAAAATGCTTTACAACCTTCGTACCAATCTTCTTTGCGAGTAGCAATAAAACCACCCATATTAACAAGTCCATCTTTTTTTGCACTCATAGTAATGCTATCAGCATAAGAGAACATTTCGAGAGCAATTTCTTTAATGGATTTGTTTGCATATCCTTCTTCTCTTGTTTTGATAAAATAAGCATTTTCGGCAAAACGAGCACTATCCATATTAACAGGAACGCCATATTTGTGGCAAAGTTCACAAGTCTCACGGATGTTTTTCATGCTAACAGGTTGTCCACCAACGGTATTGTTGGTAACAGTGAGAACCATAAAAGGAACATTACCCGAATTTTCTTTTAAAATCTTTTCAAGTAATTCAAGAGAAACATTGCCTTTGAAAGGTAATTCAAGTTGTGTATCTTTTGCTTCTGGAATAGTAACGTCAATCGCTTTTGCTTTACGAAATTCGATGTGTCCTTTTGTAGTATCGAAGTGAGCATTTCCGGGAATAATATTTCCCGCCTTAACTAAATGAGAGAACAAAACATTTTCTGCGGCACGTCCTTGATGAGTAGGAATAACATATTCCATTCCAGTGATACGTTGTATTGTTTCTTTGAAGTGATAAAAAGAGCGAGCACCAGCATAACTTTCGTCACCTAACATCATTGCCGACCATTGACGGTCACTCATAGAACCGGTTCCAGAGTCGGTAAGAAGGTCTATATAAACATCTTCAGATTTGAGCATAAATACGTTGTGATGTGCTTCTTCAAGCCATTTTTCACGTTCTGCACGGGTGGATTTTTTTATAGGTTCCACCATTTTTATTTTCCATGATTCTGCAAATGGTAATTCCATAATATTTTATTTTTAATGTTTTAATACTTTGTTAAATTTATTTTTTTATAATCATTCTTTATTATTAAAGATGAATTTTGGCATATAAAATAGTAAACAATGGGGGTAAAGGAAAAAAATACCTTTTCCCTAAACGACCTTTTTGTAAGTGTCTCTACGCTTGATATTGAGATATTTACATTCCATTGTTTGATTTTTTCAAATCTTTATATTTTGCTTATAATATTTTTTTTCAAAGATATAATTTTTTTTTTTAATATCCAAAAATATCACAAAGATAAATTGATGTATTTTTATGTTTTATTGTTAAATTATTGATATATAATGTAATATTTTTTTACTATATTAAATTTCTATAAAAAAATATGGGGACAAAAAAGAACAAAAACTTTTTTGATAAAGTGATAATATTTGTAGAAAAATGTTATCTTTGCAAATGCTAAATTAGTAACAATGAAATACGAAAGGCTGGATAATAATATATTTGTATCACATCGCAAATCGTTGGTAGATTTGTTGGAAGAAGGCGATTTGGCATTGTTTTTTTCAAACGATGAGATGCCCAAAAGTGGAGACCAAAATTTTCCATTTCATCAACAAGCAGATTTGTTTTATCTCACAGGTATCGACCAAGCAGAAACAATATTGGCACTTTGTCCCACTCATTCAAATCCAGCATTGAGAGAAGTGCTTTTTATTGCAGAAAGTAATGCCCAACAGGCAGTATGGCAAGGAAATAAACTTTCAAAAATGCAGGCAGAATCAATCTCTGGAATAACAACAATATATTATCTTTCACAAAAAAATGCAGTGTTGCAAGAAATGATAACCGAATCTAAAACATTGTGTTTTAATATAGAAGAACATGCAAGATATACTACTAAAGTCATTACTTCCAATTGTAGGCAAGCAAATGAATTAATGGTTCAATATCCATTACATCAAAGAAAACGTTTGGCTTCAATGATGGAAATGTTACGACTGCGTAAATCAGCACAAGAGATAGAATTGATACAAAAAGCCTGTGATATAACCGCAGATACTTTTATGGAAATTTTACCTAAAATACAATCGGGAATAGGTGAATACGAAATAGAAGGAGCGATAATAGGAGGATTTCTTGCTCGAAAAGCAACAGGTTGTAGTTTTGCTCCAATAGTAGCAGCGGGAGCAAATGCTTGTATTTTACATTATACAGAAAATTCAAATATTTGTCAATCAGGAGATTTGCTTTTGATAGATATGGGAGCCGAATATGCCCATTATGCAGGTGATTTAAGTAGAACCATTCCAATAAATGGTCGTTTTTCTCCAAGACAAAAGCAAGTGTATCAAGCTTGTGAAGATGTATTTCGTTATGCTCGTACATTGTATGTTCCGGGTATGACTATCAATAAAATGCAAAATCTTGTGTTGGCATTTATGCAATCGCAGTTGCAAAAATTAGGATTGATAACCGCAAAAGAAATTGAACAAGAAACAATAAAATATTCAACTGTCAAACGTTATTATATGCATGGTTTGGCTCATTTTGTTGGTTTAGATGTTCATGATGTTGGAACAAAAGATGAAATTTTAGATTATGGCATGGTATTGAGTTGTGAACCGGGTATTTATATTCCAGAAGAAAATATCGGTATCAGAATAGAAACCGTTATGTTGGTCAATGATACGCCTATAGATTTAATGCCTAATCTTCCTTTGACTGTAGAAGAAATAGAATTATTGATGAATAAAAAGTAATAGAAAATGAAAAACTTGATTTTGACGTATTTAAAAGGAGTCGCAATGGGTGCTTCAGATGTTGTTCCCGGAGTTTCTGGAGGAACAATCGCTTTTATAACAGGAATTTACGAAAGATTGATAAATGCGATAAAAAGTATAAATATTGCTAATATAAAATTGTTTTTTACTGGTAAGTTTAAACAATTTTGGGTAAATATAGATGGCACTTTTTTATTGTGTTTGATGCTGGGTATTGCTACGAGTTTTTTATCGTTAGCCAATTTGATAACTTATCTAATTGAAAATCAGCCTGTATATGTATGGTCGTTTTTCTTTGGATTGATACTTGCTTCAATAGTATTTGTAGGAAGAAATGTTCGTTGGAATTGGAAAACGATGATAACAGGGCTTGTTTTTGTTTTGCTTGCATTTTTTATTACTTCGCCAGAAAATGTTCCATTGAATCAAAATAATGCTTTGTGGTATATCTTTCTTTGTGGAGCAATTGCTATTTGTGCAATGATTTTACCGGGAATATCAGGTAGTTTTATTCTTGTTTTATTAGGTCAATATTTCTATATAATGAACGCATTGACAGAATTGAATATAATTGTTTTGTTGGTATTTATTTCTGGTGCATTGATAGGTCTTGTTTCTTTTGCAAATGTGCTTTCGTGGTTGTTTAAACATTACGAAATGATAACTTTGTCAGCATTAACGGGATTTATGGCAGGCTCTTTGAATAAAATATGGCCTTGGAAAAATACTATAGAAACATATATTGATAAACATGGCAAAATTATGCCTTTGATTCAAGAAAATATATTGCCAAATAATTTCGATATGAGTTTTATTTGGGCATGTTTGCTTATTTTGTTAGGATTTACGATAGTGTTTGTTTTAGAAATGGTAGCAAACAAGCTAAAGAAGCAATAAAAAATGAAAAAATTTGTTCTTATTGGTCGTTCTTTGCAACATTCTATGTCGCCACAATATTTTAAACAAAAAATACAATTGGACAACATAGATGCTGATTTTCAATTGTGTGACTGGGATTCTTTATCAAAATTGTATTCATTTTTAAGTGAGAATATTGATATTGAAGGTTTTACTGTTACTTCTCCATACAAAATTGCTATTTTGGATTATTTGCATGAAGTTGATAACACTGCTTTACAGATTGGGGCAGTTAATGTTGTAAAAGTCCAAAGAGAAAATGGTTTAAAATTGATAGGTTTTAATACAGATTGTATTGGATTTGAGCACTCTTTGTCGGAAAATATTGATATTCAAGGAAAAAATGTTATCATATTGGGCAATGGAGGTGCTGCTCAAATGGCTCAATTTGTATTGCGTCCTTTTTGTGAAAAAGTTGATGTGGTAAGTCGTAAAAAAAATAAACAATGTATTTTATATGAAGAACTTACATCAGACATTTTGCTTAAAGCAGATGTTATAATAAATGCAACCCCATTGGGAATGTTGCCTAATATAGCAAACTGTCCTAATATAGATTATAGTTTATTGACAAGTAAACATTTGCTTTTCGATATGATATACAATCCATCGAAAACACTATTTTTACAAAAAGGACAATTTCAAGGAGCAAAAATCGTTAATGGTTGGGATATGTTTTGCTATCAGGCAGATGCTGCATGGAAAATTTGGAATAATTAAGAATAAATAGTTATATGTTTGAAAATAAGTCGCTTACAAGTTTAGAGACATTTGGAGAATTTGGGTTAATAGACCGTTTGACGAAAGATATAAAATTGAAAAATAAGTCAACATTGTTAGGCATAGGCGATGATGCCACAATTCTTTCAGAGACACAACGAGTTCAAGTAGTCTCTACCGATGTCTTGGTAGAAGGTGTTCATTTTGATATGCACTATTCTCCTTTGAAACATGTTGGCTATAAGGCAATCGCAAGTAATTTGTCGGATATAGCAGCAATGAATGCTCGCCCAGAACAAGTGTTGGTTGGTATTGCAATTTCCTCAAAATATAGTGTAGAAGCAATTGATGAATTATACAACGGAATGAAATTGTGTTGTGAAAGATATGGTGTAGATATTGTAGGCGGAGATACTACTTCAAGTATCAATGGTTTGTTTATCTCCATTACCGTAATTGGTTATGCACCGAAAGAAAAAATAGTAAAACGCAGTACAGCAAAAGAAAATGAATTGATTTGTGTTACAGGTGATTTAGGAGCGGCATATATGGGACTTTTGCTTTTGGAAAGAGAAAAAGAAGTATTTTTAGCAAATCCTAAAATACAACCAGATTTAGTGGGATATGATTATATTTTAGAACGACAATTGAAACCAGAACCGCGTTTAGATATTGTAAATTTATTAGAGGAAAAAGGAATTTTACCAACGTCAATGATTGATATTTCTGATGGATTGGCTTCAGATATAATGCATATTTGTAAAGCCTCGCATGTAGGTTGTCGACTTTATGAAGATAAAATCCCAATAGATACACAAACGTATAATATGGCAATGGAATTCAATATTACGCCTTCTGTTGCCGCTCTCAATGGTGGGGAAGATTATGAATTGCTTTTCACAGTGGCACAATCTGATTACGATAAAATAAAAGATAGTTTTGAATTTTCAACAATCGGTTATATGACATCAGAAAATGAAGGTTATTCGCTAATAACCAAAGATGATAAACTTATAGAATTGAAAGCACAAGGTTGGGACGGATTTAAAAAAAGATAAATTTATGAAAAATATTAATATACTACTATTGATTTGTGTGTGTTTAGGAATGAATATGGGGTGTGTACACAAAGAACGTTTTTCGGATACTCCGAAAATAGAATCTGTTACTTTGACTAAAATATCCAATGGCACCAATAAAGATAGTGATGGTTTGCTTGTGATACATTTTACTGATGGTGACGGAGATATCGGTCTTGATGAAGATGATACCATGCCACCATTTGATACCGCTTCAGCGTTTTATTACAATTATTTTATTACCTATTATGAATTACAAAATGGTGTTTGGGTTTCACCTCCAGAACTTGAAAACAATTTCCATGTGCGATTGCCTCGATTTTTGCAAGGAGAAACAAAAGAACCATTGCAAGGAAATATTGATTTAATTATCAATATCAATAATCCATATTCGCCTTACGATACTATAAAATTTGATTGTCAAATAGTAGATAGAGCATTGCGTAAAAGTAATATAGTAACAACACAAGAAATTATAATAAACAAATAATAGATTTTATCTGTTTGATATACAGGTGATAATGAATAAAAAAAGACAATGAATCAAAAAGATTATCGTTCAGCATTGCATGTACAAGATGGAGTAGAGCAACCATTACAAATAAATCCCTATTTAGATTTTCGACAAATATCAAAGCCTCGAGAATATACAGTAGAAGAATATGTTACTGCTATTTTGGCAGGAGATAGAATCCGTTTAAGTCAAGCAATTACATTGATAGAAAGTGATTTATCAGAAAATTATGAAAAAGCACAAGCAATTATAGAAGCCTGTATGCCATATTCAGGGAAATCTATTCGTATAGGTATTACAGGTGTTCCAGGAGCAGGAAAGAGTACATTTATTGAAGCCTTTGGACATCATTTAACCCAACAAGGACATAAAGTGGCGGTATTGGCAATAGACCCAAGCAGTGAACGTTCTAAGGGTAGTATTTTAGGAGATAAAACCCGAATGGAAACATTATCAACCGATGAAAATGCTTTTATTCGTCCTTCTCCGTCTGCAGGAACTTTGGGAGGAGTGGCTCGTAAAACCTCAGAAACGCTTATTTTGTGTGAAGCGGCTGGATTTGATGTTGTTATAATAGAGACCGTTGGCGTTGGACAATCAGAAACAGCGGTAAGCGATATGGTTGATTTTTTCCTTTTACTGATGATTTCTGGAGCTGGTGATGAGTTACAAGGAATAAAACGAGGCATTATGGAAATGGCAGATGCTATTATTGTCAATAAAGCCGATGGTGATAATTTTGATAAAGCAAATTTGGCTAAAAATCAAATACAAAATGCTTTGGTGCTTTTTCCGTTACCTCCATCTCAATGGAAAACCACCGCTTTGACAGTTTCTTCTCTGTTGAAAACTGGAATTGATGATGTATGGCAATTGATTTTACAATATGTTGAGCAAACTAAAAATAACGGTTATTTTGAGCAAAATCGTATGAATCAGTCGAATAAACGATTTTATCGTTTTATTAAAGAAGAATTATTAGATACCTTTTATCAACACCAAGCCGTTAAAGATTCATTGAATAGTGCACAAAGTGATTTATTGAAAAGAAAAATTAGTCCATATCAAGCAGGACGACAAGTTTTAGCATCTTATTTTAATTCCAAACAACAATGAAAGCAGTAATTCAAAGGGTAAAATCATCAAGAGTGAGTATAAATGGCAATATTCATTCTGAAATTCAACAAGGAATGCTTATTCTTTTGGGAATAGGACATCAAGATGATATTACAGATATAGAATGGTTGTGTAAAAAAATTGTTGATATGCGAATTTTTGATGATGAAAATGGAGTTATGAATCTGAATATTAAAACTATAGACGGAGATTGTTTAGTGATAAGTCAGTTTACATTATTTGCTTCTACCAAAAAAGGAAATAGACCTTCGTATGTGCGAGCGGCACCTCCTGCAGTTGCTGAACCTCTTTATGAAAAATTTCTTAAAACTCTTTCGATTTTACTTGGAAAAAAAGTGAAATCTGGCGTTTTTGGGGCAGATATGAAAGTCGAATTGCTCAATGATGGTCCTGTTACAATATTGATAGATACTAAAATAAAAGAATAATGAATACTTTTTTATCGAAAATTGCGAACTATTTGAAAGAGAATTATGGTGAAGATTTGTCTGATATATATGTAATTTTACCAAGTAAACGTGCTATTGTGTTTCTAAAGAAGACATTATCAGAACTTTATGAAAATCCTTTTTTTGCTCCGAAATGTTTTTCAATAGATGATTTTATACAATTGTTGGCACAAAATGAAATAGCAACAGCCGATGAGCAATTGGTGACAATATATAAAACACATTTGCAAATAGAGTCTCAAAAAGAATTTCCAGAAGTAAGGTCTTTGTACGATTTTGCACAAAAAGCAAATGTTATGATGCAGGATTTCAATGAATTAGATATGGAATTGATTAATCCTTATGACCTTTTTATCAATTTGAAAGATATAAAAGAATTGACTTTGTACAATCTTGCTGAGAAGGATTTGAGCGTGAATCAAAAAAAATATTTGTCATTCTTTAAAGAATTATATGATTATTATCAGATATTCAATGAATTACTAAAAGAAAATGGAAAATTTTATCAAGGTGCAATTTATCGATATGTAGTTGAAAATATGAAAGATATATTTTCAAATTTATCTTTCAAAAAAATTGTTTTTGTTGGTTTTAATGCATTGTCGAAATCGGAACAAAAAATAGTAGAATATTTGCAATGTTTAGGTAAATTGGATTATTTAATAGATGCGGATACATATTATGTCAATAATAAAAATCATGAAGCTGGACAATTTATACGTCAACTTCAAAATATTGATAATCTATCTTTTATAGATGATTGTTTTGAGTCTATCTCTAAAAAAATACATATAATTGGTTTCCCACAAAAAGTAGCACAAGTAAAATATTTACCGCAAATTATTAATCAGTTGAATTGTAATGATTTATCAACAGAAACAACAGCCATTATTCCAGCAGATGAAACACTATTGCAACCGATATTGCATACTTTGAATCTTTCTCAAGCGAATATAACAATGGGATATTCTTTGAAAAATTCTGTTTTATATCGTCTTGTTGATATTGTATTTCAGACATTTATAAATTCGGTGCAAATGCAAAGTAATATCCATTCCAAAATGGATAATGCTCAATTTCTGCCGAATATCTATTATTATCGCGATTTAATAAACTTATTATCAAATATATACATTAAATTATTGATAGGTAAAACAAATAGTTATTCAAATAATTTTATTGCTATTGGTCAAATTTTTTATGATAAGCAAACATTTGATAATTCGTTTCCTGCTTCGGATAGTGCGTTGAAAGATTTATTGTCGTCTTTGCTCTTTTCCTCTAAAAATGCAAATGATGTAGTAGAGCAGATAAAATTGCTTATTGCTTTTATAGACAGTAGATTACAATTAAAAGATGTTGAAAAAGAAGTTGTATTATTATTGCAACAATGTTTGGAGCATTTGAAGAATTTAACAAAAGAATTGCAATTGAAAGATATTTTTTCTTTACAGATGCTTTTCGAAACGCTTCTTGCTTCTTATTCTCTTTCTTTTAAAAGTGATGCGGCAAGTTCATTACAATTGTTAGGCGTATTGGAAACAAGAACATTAGATTTTGATAATGTAGTAATATTGTCTCTAAATGAGGGTGTTTTACCTGCAGGAAAAACAATGAAAACATTTATTCCTTTCGATTTGAGACGACATTTTGGTATGTCAACCTATGATGGAAAAGATGCAATATTTTCATACCATTTCTATCGATTGTTGCAACGTGCAACAAATATATATTTACTGTATTATTCTAATGGAGAAGAAAATAGTGAACAAAGTAGATATATTTTACAAATAAAAAATGAATTATCAAGATTTACTAATATTGATATTCAAGAATATATGATTGCTTTTGTGAATCCAGAAACAAATAATAGTATTCCAAAGCAAATAACGATGTCAAAAACTCCAGAAATAATTCAGGTGTTGAAAAATATGTCATATTCGCCAACAACAATAACCACATATCTAAAATGTTCATTGCGTTTTTATTTTTCTAAAGTTTTGAATTTGAATGTGGAAGATGATAATATTGATGAATTACCAGCATATCAAATGGGAAAAGCAATTCATGCTGTTTTGGCAAATGCTTTAAATGCTGAAACTTTCAATCCTTGTTTATCAAGGGGACAAATAGAACAAGCAGTATTGGATTATTTTGAAAAAGAAGACGAGAAATGTTATTCAAAAACAAATTTCTTACAATCAGTTAATTATTTGAATCTGAATGTTATTGTAAAATATATAGAAGATTATTTGCGTCTATTTCGTGAAGAAATAAAAAGGAAATCAAATTTTTCTGTTGTAGATACCGAAAAAAAATTGGAACATTGTTTTGCAATTTCATCATCTGAAAACATTCATTGTAAAGGAATTATCGATAGGATTGATGCAGACGGAGAAAAAATATCTATTGTTGATTACAAAACAGGAAAGGTTGAAGATAAGGCTATGACAATTAAGGAAGAAAAATACAATACTACTGGATTTAAAGAGATTCCAAAAGAAGCCTTTCAGTTGTTGTTTTATGCTTATTTGTACTACAAAAATACAAATATAGTTCCCTCAAAGGCGAGAATTATAGACATTCAAAAAATGAGTAAAGAATTTGTTTTAAAGTATTCAGAAAAAGATAAATTGTTGATGATAACAAAAGATTTTCTGAATGATTTTGAGGAAAAATTGAAAATTTTGTTCACTGATGAGATTTTAAATCCTCAACAACCTTTTACAATGACAGAGAATAAAAAAGAATGTCAAAATTGTGGTTTTGCAAACATTTGTGGAGTTTAAGAAAATTATTGTTTAATAAAAAAAAGAAAAATGAAAAGAAAAGGTTTAATTTTAATGAGTGGATTATTTTTGTTGTTCACATTTACAGGTTGCAATGTGATAAAACAAGTGAAAACATTAGCAGATTGTACTTTTGCTTTTGATGGTATTTCCAATGTGAGAGTTGCAGGTGTTAGTTTAGATAAAGTAAGCAATCCAAGTCAAATTTCGCTTACCGATGTTGCTGCTATTATTTCGGCAATAACCAACAAAACAGCACAAATAACTTTTGATGCCAATGTTGCTATAAAAAATCCTAATTCACAGCAAGTTAATGTTAATAAATTAGCATGGAAATTGGCTTTAGACAATGTAGAATTGATAGAAGGAGAACAGACAACCCCCATTGTAGTAAATGCCAATAGTACAACAAAAACAAGTATTGAAGCAAAAATAGATGCAGCCAAAGTGTTGAAAGGTAGTACAATAGAAAGTGTTTATACTTTGTATCAAAATTTGACAGGAAAAAATGCTTCTTCAAAATCAAATGTAACAGTAAAAGTAAAACCAACTATCAATAATTTTACATTTCCATCATACGTAACTATTAATACTTCATTGTAAAATATTGATTGGAATTTTATTTTTGTGAAAATTATTTTATTGTCAAAAAAATGCTATCTTTGCAAATCAAAAGAAAATTTGTAAAACATATATATAAATAAACTAATATGCAAAAAAAAGGTAATAAATACGGAACTCATAGAGTAATAGAGCCCAAAGGCGTATTGCCACAGCCAGCAAATAAGGTTGACAATAATATGGATGAAATTTATGACAATGAAATCCTTATTGATGTTCAAACGTTGAATATAGATTCAGCCTCTTTTACTGATATTTCAAATAGAGCAGAAGGCAACCCAGAAAAAATCAAAGAAATTATGTTGGATATTGTTGCCAAACAAGGTAAACATCGTAATCCATGGACAGGTTCTGGTGGAATGCTTTTAGGTACTGTGGAAAAAATAGGTGATGCATTAAAAGGTAAAATAGACCTTAAAGAAGGTGATAAAATAGCTACGTTAGTGTCATTATCGTTGACACCACTTCGTATAGATAAAATTAAAGAAATTCGTGCAGAAGTTGACCAAGTGGATATTGACGGAAAAGCAATTCTTTTTGAAAGTGGTATTTATGCAAAAATACCTACAGATATGCCAGAAAAATTGGCTCTTTCTGCATTAGACGTAGCAGGAGCACCAGCACAAACAGCAAAATTGTGCAAACCGGGTGATACAGTTTTGATTATTGGTGCCGGAGGTAAATCTGGAATGTTGTGTTGCTATGAAGCCAAAAAACGTGTTGGTGTTACCGGTAAAGTTATTGGTATGTGTCATAGCCAAAAATCAACAGAACGTTTGCAAAAATTAGGATTCTGTGACCATGTTTTTGCAGGAAATGCTACGGACCCAGTTGCAATGATAGAAATTATCGAAAAATTGACCAATGGTCAAATGGCAGATGTAACTATAAATAATGTAAATGTTCCAGATACCGAAATGACAAGTATTCTCTGTACCAAAAACGATGGTTTGGTTTACTTCTTCTCAATGGCAACAAGTTTTACTAAAGCCGCTCTCGGTGCAGAAGGCGTTGGTAGTGACGTTACTATGATTGTTGGTAATGGGTATACCAAAGGACATGCAGAAATTACATTGCAAGAATTGCGTGAATGTCCTGAATTGAGAAAAATATTTGAAGAATTGTATGCCTAAGTTTTTCTAAACTAATAGCATAATTCAATAATTAAAAGGATAACCGAATCTTGGTTATCCTTTTTTATGTTGTTGATATAGAGTGATATTCTTTTGTGGAAGATTGTGATTTTGTATCTGATGTTATTAACAATGAATTGATAAAAATATATCAAAATCTATGTTATTGACATTGAAAAAATATGTACTTTTGCAAAATATACTATAGAAATGAAAAAGATAAATATAAAAATTGGGCTATTCATTCTGATAGGAATGTTATTGGGAGATTGGGTTGTTAATGCACAAGTGCAATATCGCCCACGTCGTGTGGAAGTTTATGTTTTTGCAGGACCAACTATTTCTTGGTTGTCCACAACACTTGATGGTTATAAAAATGATGGAGCCTCTATAGGCGGTGCTTATGGAATTAATACGGATATTAATTTGGTGCCAACGGAAGAAAATTATTATTTTTCAACAGGTTTGAATGTTCGTCATACCGCTGGAAAACTTTCATATAAAGATGTTTATACCAGTAAATCGGAAGAAAAGGTATTAGATGCAAAGATAAAATCGAAATATAATACAATTTATCTGAGCATTCCAACTACAATAAAGTTGAAAACGAATCCTTTTGGGCGTTTTATAATTTCAGGAGTTGTAGGTTTAGAGCATGGAATTTGTTTGAAATCTTTGGAACATAATGAAATTACACGTCCGAATGGGTCAGGATTTAAAGAAAAAAATATCAACAAATACAAACAAACTGCTGTGATAAAAGAATCAATGTATATCTGTTTTGGTTTTGAGTTTATTATAAAAGACAATACACGAGCCTCTTTTGGTTTGGCATACGATAGAGGGTTGAATGGTATGTTTAGAAAAAAATATCAAAATACGATAACAAAAGAATCTGTAAAAGCACATTATAATAGTTTTGAATTTCAGTTTGGATTTATATTTTAGAAATAAGGCCATGTAGTTCAGTTGAATAGAACGTCAGATTCCGGTTCTGAAAGTCGGGGGTTTGAATCCCTCCATGGTCACAAAATAAATGGTAAGCAATGGTAGATAACTTTTTGGACAATCTAAATTTATCTTGGACACTATTTTTAGATAGAGATGGAGTTATAAATCGGCGGATTATTAATGGATATGTTGCAACAAAAGAAGAAATGCAACTTTTACCATTTGTAAAAGAAGCCTTTGCTATTTTTCATTCTTATTTTAGTCGAATATTTATTGTTACCAATCAGCAGGGGATAGGTAAAGGATTGATGACAGAGGAAGATTTACAGATAGTACATCATCAAATGTTGACATTGTTAGATACTCCGGTAACGCAAATATATTATTGTCCATCGTTGGCTTCAGAAAATAGTCTTTATAGAAAACCAAATATAGGAATGGCATTGCAAGCCAAACAAGATTATCCAGAAATAGATTTTTCTAAATCAATAATGGTTGGAGATGCAGAAACAGATGTTCTTTTTGGAAAAAATGTAGGCATGAAAACCGTTTTTATTTCATCGAAGGATAAAGAAATAGAATGCGATTTACAATGTAAATCACTTTTTGAATTTGCAAAAATGTTGATAAAATATCGTAAATGATACTGAAAATAAGTTATTTATGCAATTATTGATAATTTTTTTTGCAGAAAAGCGGTGTTGTTTATCAAAAAATTGTACTTTTGTAGAGTTGTTTACTAAAAGATAATGATAATTTTAATATGCAGGATATAAAGTTGTTATCATACGAGACTCAAAACAAAGTGTTCATGCTTATAAATGCATATTATCAATTAGTAAATGAAAATAAGAAGTTAAAAGAGAAGAATGAATTTTTGAGTGTAAATATATCACAATTGCAACAAAAACTGGATATGCAAGCAGAGGAAATGGCAAAAATGAAACTCGTTAAATCTGTACAAAACAAGGGAAAATCAACCGATGTGAAGTACAAAATTAATGAATTGGTGCGGGAAATAGATGCTTGTATTGGAATGTTAAATGAATAAAATGGAAGTAGAAAAGAAATCAATAACGATATATGTAGCAGGACAAGCATTAAAATTGTCTATAGCAGCGGAACAAGAAGAAACATTCCGCAAAGCAGAAAGGAATATTCAAGCCTACATTAAATTGTTGGAAAAGAAAGGTATATCAGATGCTTTCACTTGCTTATGTTATGCGATAGTATATTTTGCTCATAATGATGTTGTTAAATCGGAAAAACAACATTTTGTTGATAATGATTTAGTAGAAGTACTAAAAAAAATACAAGAAACGGTAAATGATGCATTGTGCAAATAACCGTTAACGTTCTTTGATGTAAAGATTTCCCGCATCAAACCACATCGTTTGTTAAACTCAACAGAAAACAAACAAAATAGCCGACTCGTGGTAAATAAAGAAGTTCAACTTTGCGTTGAAGCACTTGACGTATCACGGCGTCTATAAACTTATAATTATGGAGTTTAAGTAAGCCATAAGGTTTGAGCGGGATTTTTTTATTTTTTTGAATAGAAAGTTAATTAATAAACAAATATAAATAAAATATATGAAAACAATATTGATAATAATAATATGTCTATTAGGCGGTATCGCTTTGGGTTTGCTGATTGCCTTTTTTACTATTAAAAAAAGTTTGCAACAGAAAAATGAACGTTTTATCAAAGAAGCAAAAGAAGAAGCTGAATTGATAAAAAAGGAACGTATTCTTCAAGCAAAGGAGAAATTCTTGCAATTGAAATCTGAACACGAAAAAATGGTAAGCGAAAAAAATAAAGTGATTGCTACCGCAGAAAATAGAATCAAACAAAAAGAACTTTCTTTTAATCAAAAACAAGAAGCATTGCAACGTAAACAAAGCGAAATCAATCAATTGCAACAAGCTTTAGAATTGCAAAAAGAAGGTGCAGAAAAACGTAAAACAGAATTAGATGCTCTAATTAAGCAACAACAACTATTATTGGAAAATGTTTCAGGGCTTTCAATAGAAGAAGCCAAAAAGGAACTTATTGAAACCTTGAAAGATGAGACGAAAGCAGAAGCGGTAATTATTGCCAAAGATATTATAGATGAGGCAAAAATGAGTGCTAATCTTGAAGCAAAAAAAATATTAATTAAGACGATTCAAAGAACAGCAGTTGAAAATACGCACGAAAATTCTGTTTCTGTATTCAATATTGAAAATGAGGAAATTAAAGGTAGAATAATTGGACGAGAAGGACGTAATATTCGTACAATAGAATCCTTGACAGGTGTTGATATCATTATTGATGATTCTCCAGATGCAATTATTTTATCAAGTTTTGACCCAGTTCGTAGAGAAATTGCTCGAGTTGCTTTGAGTAAATTGGTAACAGATGGTAGAATACATCCAGCACGAATTGAAGAGGTTGTTGCCAAAACCAAAAGACGTATTGAACAAGAAATTATTGAAGTTGGTAAACGAACTACCATAGACCTTGGTATTCATGGCATGCATCACGATTTGATACGTTTGGTTGGTAAAATGAAATATCGTTCTTCTTATGGACAAAATTTATTACAACATTCTATCGAAGTTGCAACATTATGTGCTACAATGTCAGCAGAATTGGGATTAAATGCTAAAGTTGCCAAACGAGCAGGATTGTTACACGATATTGGAAAAGTTCCAGATAATGAACCAGATATGCCACATGCAGAATTGGGTGCTGTTTTGGCAGAACGTTATAAAGAAAAACCAGAAATTGTAAATGCAATAGCCGCTCATCATGATGAAACCGAAATGTTGTATCTAATATCTCCAATTGTTCAAGTTTGTGATGCAATTTCAGGAGCAAGACCAGGAGCTCGTCGTGAGGTTGTAGAAGCCTATGCAAAACGATTGAAAGATTTAGAAGAATTGGCTCTTTCTTATCCGGGAGTTGTAAAAACTTATGCAATTCAAGCTGGTAGAGAGTTGAGAGTAATTGTCGGAGCAGACAAACTTAATGATGAAGAAACCAATCAATTATCTTTCGACCTTTCGAAGAAAATTCAAAATGAAATGACTTATCCGGGACAGATTAAGATTACTGTTGTCCGGGAAACAAGAGCGGTTAATTATGCAAAATAAATTGCAATCTAAACAAAAAAGCATTTAACGATTGTTAAATGCTTTTTTTAGAGCAATTTACAAAATGATGTTTTGTGGATTCTGATTAGTGAAATTTAACAAAATAGTAATCAAAATGCAATCGAAACGAGTGATTGTGTCGGTAACCAACGATTTAGTGACAGACCAAAGAGTCAATAAATCTTGTTTGACATTACAAAAGGTCGGATTTGATGTAGTTTTAGTTGGTAGGAAACTTCCCAATAGCCCATCAATGGACAAACGAACTTATGCTTGTCATCGCATGAAATTGATATTTAAAAAAGGTGCTTTATTTTATGCAGAATATAACATTCGTTTGTTTTTCTATCTTTTATTTCATAGAGCAAATTGCTTTTTATCCAATGATTTAGATACGCTTTTGCCAAATTATTTGGTTGCAAAAATTAAAGGTGTCCAGTTGATATATGATAGTCACGAATATTTTACAGAAGTACCAGAACTTGTAAATCGTCCGAAAGTGCAAAATATATGGAAGAAAATTGAAGAATATGTTTTGCCAAAATTAGATGAGATGATTACTGTAAATGAATCTATAGCCGATTTGTTTAGAAAAAAATATGGAATAGAAGTAAATGTGATAAGAAATATTCCTATGCGAGGAAATCTCCCTAATATTGCTTCTAAGGAAAAATTAGGATTGCCGAGAGATAAATATTTGTTGTTATTGCAAGGTTCTGGCATAAATATACATCGAGGTTCTGAAGAATTGTTAGAGGCAATGGAATATTTGGAAAATTGTCATTTGGTGATAATAGGTTCTGGAGATGTAGTGCCGATATTAAAACAAACAGTAAAAACAAAAGGTTGGGAAGATAGAGTTACTTTTTTTTCACGTATGCCTTATCAACAAATGATGGCAATAACACAATTAGCCGATTTGGGATTTACTTTAGATAAGAATAATAATATCAATTATCGTTTTAGTTTGCCCAACAAACTATTTGATTATATACAAGCCAATGTCCCAATTGTATCTTCTCATCTTGTAGAAATAGAAAGGATTATAACGGAATACAATATAGGAACATTTATAGAAAATCATCAAGTGGAAACTATTGTTCAAACGATAAATCAAGTGTTAAACGATAAAAAATGTTTAGCAGATTGGAAAAATAATTTGAAGGTAGCAGCACAAGAGCTTTGTTGGGAAAATGAAGAAAAAAAATTGATAACAATATATAAACGATATATTAGTTGAATGAACAAGAATTATTGTTGTGCTTTAATTTTAAAAAAAATGTTATCTTTGCACAAATAAAGGATAATAGTGTATGTTATTATTAACAGAAGTAGGATTGAGTAATTTAGCAATTGCAATAGGAGGGCTGATATGTGTTTTTATTTTTATGTTATGCCTAATATTAGCAATAAAAATTGCTCCATATATAATACAATTGTTTAAAAGAAAAGATGATAATGATAAATAATATTTCAGCACAAGAAGCTTATAAAGCAATACAAGATGGTGCTATTTTAGTAGATGTTAGAGAATCTAATGAAGTTGCAGATATTTGGGTAGATATGCCTAATGTGTTGAAAATGCCATATTCAACAATATCTACTCGTTGGCAAGAGTTACCAGATACCCCAATTATTTTATGTTGTGCAGTAGGATTGGCAAGTGAAAAAGCAGCAATTTTTTTACAAGAAAAAGGTTTGCAAAATGTTAGTGTAATAGAGAATGGATTAATTGCTTGGAAATTATTAAATTATCCAATGAAAACAGCAGAACAAGCACGTTGTAAATGTTGTGGTGGGCATAAAAATGAAGAATAAACTATGATTGATGGTTTAAAAGAAATTTTTACAGAGTTTACTCAACAAAAAATCTTAGTAATTGGCGATGTAATGTTAGACGATTACTTGGAAGGTGTTGTAAATCGTATATCACCAGAAGCACCAGTGCCTGTTGTTGACATTATAAAACGATATGATAGACTCGGAGGGGCAGCAAATGTGGCTCTTAATCTCAAACATCTTGGGGCAACTCCAATATTGTGTAGTGTTGTTGGGGTGTGCAAAAAAAGTGATACATTTATAGAATTGATACAACAAGAATGTTTATCAATAGAGGGAATTGTTCGTAGTGAAACTCGAAAAATGACTGTAAAATACAGAGTATTAGGAAATAATGTTCAACTTCTGAGAATGGACGATGAAGATAAACATCAACTGTCAGAAAATGAATATACGGAACTGATACAGCGTATTTCTACTCTTTTGAGTGAGCAAAAAATTGCTGCTATTGTATTTGAAGATTATGATAAAGGTGTTATCTCTTCAAACCTTATTGATGAGGTTGTGCAAATTGCAGAACAATACAATATTCCGATAACAGTAGATCCTAAAAAAAGAAATTTCTGGGATTATCATCATATTTCTATATTTAAACCTAATTTGAAAGAATTACAAGAAAGTCTTTTATTAGATAGTGTAGAAGTTGATGATAATACTTTTGAGACTATTGCTAATTTTATGCGAGAAAAACATCATAAAAATATATTACTAACTTTGTCAGAAAAGGGAGTGATAATGTTGTCTATGTCTAACAACGAATTGAGTGTATATAAAATTCCTGCCCATGTGAGAAATGTTTCCGATGTATCGGGAGCAGGAGATACAGTTATAGCAACAGCAACACTTTGTTTGACAACTTCTATGAATGTAAAACATATTGCAGAATTAGCAAATTTGGCAGGAGGTATTGTTTGTGAACAAGTTGGCGTAGTGGCTATTGAGGCTACAAAGTTATATCAAGAAGCCTTAAAAATATTGTGATTTTTTTTGTAAAATATACTTTTTCTAATAAAAGTTCGTTATCATTGCATGAAATTAAAGAAACATATAGTTTGTATTATTGTTTTATTGTCAATCTCAATAGGTGTATCGGCACAATCACGACCGCATAATATGCCATATTATGATTTAAAATATTTTCATTTTGGTTATGTTTTGGGATATAATTATGCAGATTTTGCGATACAACCAAGGTCAGACTTGAATAATTTTGATTCTTTAATGCGAATAGAAACTTCGGGAATGAGTGGTTTTGATGTAGGCATTGTTGTTAATTTTCGTTTAGGAAAATATTTTGATTTTCGTTTTATTCCCAATATTTCTCTTCTCGATAAAAGAGTTGATTATCAAATACAATATGGAAATATTGCACAAGTGTCTCAAATGTCACAAAGTATAGAATCTGTAAATTTAAATTTTCCGATTTTGATAAAATTAAAATCTTCTCGAATGGGTAATTTTCGATTTTATGCAATAGGCGGAGCACAATATAGTTTCGATATGGCTTCACGTTCCAAGAAGAGAAATCCGACAAATGCAATTGTTCTTAAATTGAATGCTCACGATGTGACGGTACAATCGGGTGTAGGATTGGATTTTTATTTAGAAAGTTTCAAATTGAGTTTGGAAGCTAAAATGTCTTATGGTGTTGTAAATATTCATCGTAAAGAAGACAATAAATTGAGTGAATGCATTAACAAATTGAGCAGTAAAACATTTCACTTTTCAATATTATTTGAATAAATTAGGTAAGACGAACATAAAAACGTACGGTACGATTTGCCGTAAAAATAGACTCCCATTTATCGGTATTGAAGTCAATACAAAAACAAGCCCCTGTTTGCATATAATGAGTAAAATCTGGAATGAAAAATTGTGCCAATGAGCTGACTTGTGGATTATGTCCGACAATCATAACAGATTGATTATTATTGTCTTGTATAAATATGTCATTAATGTAATCATCGGGAGTGCCAATATATAATTTTTCATCTTCGATAATGTGTTCCGATGAAATATTGAGGTGCTGTGCAATAATTTCAGTAGTTTGTTTTGCTCGCAAAGCACTACTTGTATAAATTTGATTAACAACACATTGATGTTGTTTTAGATATGTTCCCAATAAGTGAGTACGTTCTATACCAAGTGGTAATAATTCACGAATTTTATCGTCTATGTTGGAATTTGTTTTTGCGTGTCTAACAATGTAAAGTGTTTTCATAAAAAAGGTATTTTATCACCAAACGGAAAAAATAATTTTATAGTATATAAATTGATTAATAGATTGACAAATAAAAATACTAAGGCAACAATAAATGCAGGAATGTGTGTATGTTTTGCGATTATTGTAGCGTCACCTGCCGATTTGCTATCTTTGATAGAAAGTATAACTATTTGAAAAACAGATATTATTGATTCTAAAAAAGTAATACAAGCATAAATTAATACAATAAAATTGATAATTTTGATATTGCCTTTATAAAGTAAAAATATATTAAGTGCTAAAAAAGAAATAATCCAAACAATTCCAAAAGCATTACGAATATAAAGTATTAACGCAATGAATAATAAAAAACACAATGTAATAATATATATGTTGGCGTAATTGTATTTTAATAATGCAAAAATTCCAAATGCAGCGACAGCAGACATAGGATAGCCCATCAATGCGATGATAGTTGTTTTAAATTTGTTGGCATAAATATATGTGCAACCTTCTAAATTGCTGAATAAGTTTATTTTATCAACTTTACAACGTAAAATTAAAGCCACAAAAGTGTGTGCGGCTTCGTGGATAACTGTATTTAATAAACGAATGTATTTTCCTATAAATGGAAGGTACATAATCACACAACATAAAATTAAAATTGTATAAAATTGAATGTTTTGATTATTAAATAGTTGTGTCATCTTTGATAGTTTTAAGAATTTTTAAAAAAGTAAATAAGATAATAAACAAGTATGACAAAATCCAAGTATAAATCCAACATAAACTTGCAATGGTTTATGAGAGTTGAGTTGTAAGCGGGCGGTGGCAATTATTCCTGCCAAAAATAAGCATAAAGGAAAAAATAATAGAGGATTAATATTTAAAAATGAAGGATGGTTATAGCAGAATCCTACAGCAATGCCCCAAAAAAATAAATGTGCACTTATTTTCCAAAATAGGGTAATTAGTAATATTGTTTCTAATGCCCATAATAGATTTATTATCAGTATGATATGTGTTGGTAAATTTTTTGGAAAAAGAAATAGCAATAGGATTAACATTATCATAAAACAACTAAATCCCCATATTCTATCTTTACGATTTTCTAATGTAATGGTTGAAATAAGTTTGAGTTTGTATAAAATAAAAATCACACCAATAGATATTATTGCAAGAGTGATTGTTAATGTGTTGGCATATAATGTGTTATTTTGTATTTGCCAATAACTTCTTGTTTGTTGAAGCAATCCTATGTATAGTAAACTAAACACGATAAGAGGATGAAAACAAACTGAAACGATTTTAGCAATTGTATTGTTCATAAAATATAAAAAAAGGCCAGAATAAAAATTCCAGCCTTGAAAATTATTTAGATGATTATCTTGCGTACATAAAGTTTTTACCAATATAGTTAGCAGACGCTCCAAGAGTTTCTTCTAATCTTAACAATTGGTTGTATTTACAAATACGGTCAGTGCGACTTGCAGAACCAGTTTTTATTAATCCAGTGTTTAGTGCAACTGCTAAATCAGCAATGGTTGTATCTTCTGTTTCTCCAGAGCGATGACTCATAATAGCGGTATAACCATTACGATATGCTAAATTAACGGCTTCAATTGTTTCTGTAAGTGTACCAATTTGATTGAGTTTAATAAGAATAGAATTGGCAACATTTTCAATAATTCCTTTTTCTAATCGAGCGGAATTTGTTACGAATAAATCGTCACCAACTAATTGAATATCATTGCCAAGTTTGTTGGTGAGTAATTTCCATCCATTCCAATCGTCTTCTGCCATAGCATCTTCGATAGAAACGATAGGGTAACGTTTACACCAATCAGCCCAAAAATCAACCATTTGTTCTGCGGTGAGTTTTTCGCCTGTTGATTTGTGGAAATGATAAAGTTTTTCTTCTGGTAAATAATATTCAGAAGAGGCAGGGTCAAGAGCGATACAAATATCTTCGCTTGGTTTGTGTCCTGCTTTTTCAATCGCCTGTAATATTACTTCTATTGCTTCTTCATTAGATTTTAAATTTGGAGCAAAGCCTCCTTCATCTCCTACATTGGTAGAATAACCTTTGTCTTTGAGCACCTTTTTTAAACTGTGAAATACTTCAGTTCCCCAACGTAATCCTTCAGAAAAAGATGTTGCTCCAATTGGCATAATCATAAATTCTTGAAAATCAATAGCATTGTCAGCGTGTGAACCGCCATTGAGTATATTCATCATAGGAATAGGGAGTGTGTTTGCATTGACACCACCAATATAACGATATAAATCTTGATTTGATTCTTGAGCTGCTGCTTTGGCACAGGCTAAAGATACTCCAAGAATAGCATTTGCACCTAAATTCTTTTTATTGTCAGACCCGTCTAATTCTATCATTCGAGCATCAATAAGGTCTTGTCTATCAATAGGAAAACCTTTTAATTCTTCTGCAATGGTTTTGTTGACATTTTGAACGGCTTTAAGAACACCTTTTCCGCAAAAAATGGTTTCATCTTCATCTCTAAGTTCGTGTGCTTCGTGAATTCCTGTAGAAGCTCCAGAAGGTACTGCTGCTCTTCCTACGGCACCTGCTTCTGTGTAAACATCAACTTCTACAGTTGGATTCCCTCTTGAATCCAATATTTGTCTTCCTGAAATGTGAATTATTCTACTCATTTTAGTTTTATCTTAATAAATTATTTGAAAAAGCAAAGATACTAAAAAGTTAAAAAATATAAGTTAAATTATTGTTATTTTTTTTGAGAAAAATGTTATCTTTATAAAGATATAAAAAATCAAGTTTTGAAGTTTGTATTCCGCATTGAAAAAAATGCTATCTTTGCAAGTTCAAAAGTAAGGTCTATGAATGTAATTTTATTTGATAATAATTATAGAGAAGAATTATTGCCTTTTACTTTTACGCGTCCACAAGCCGATATTCGTATAGGTATTTTGACAGTAAGGGAAAAATGGGAAAAGCGTTTGGGTAGTTTTACTTCATCGATGACGCAAGCCTATCTTTCACAAAAATATCCACTAATATCCAATGATGATAATTATTTTGTTAATGCTTCGGTTTGTCCAACAGATGAATTGGTAAATGCAATTTTGCAATTGCAACTCGGGCAAAGTTTGGTAAAAAATGGAGAAATTATTGCACATCGTGTAGATAATGTTCCAGAATCATTTGCAGATTATTGTGGACAGATTGTTAATTTTGAAGGAGATTTTACTACTATTCATCATCTTTGGGATATTTTTTCTAAAAATGAGCAAGAATTACGGATAGATTTTGATTTATTGACGAAAGGAAGAAAAAGTCAACCATTGAGTGATACTAATCGTGTATTTTGTCCAGAAAATATATTTGTAGAAGAAGGAGCGATAGTAGAATGTTCGGTTCTCAATGCAAAAGATGCCAAAATTTACATAGGAAAAAATGTTGAAATAATGGAAAATAGCGTCATACGAGGAAGTGTGGCATTATTGGAACATGCACAAGTGAAAATAGGTGCAAAAATTTATGGAGCGACAACCATTGGTCCACATTCCAAAGTAGGTGGCGAGATTGCTAATGTAGTAATTTTTGGTTATTCCAATAAAGCCCACGATGGATTTATGGGAAACTCTGTTTTGGGAGAATGGTGCAATATTGGAGCCGGAACAAATACTTCTAATTTGAAAAATAATTACGATGTTGTCAAATTATGGAATTATCCAACACGTAGTTTTCAAAAAACAGGTTTGCAATTTTGTGGTTTGATAATGGGAGACCATTCCAAATGTGGAATAAGTGTTATGTTTAATACAGGTACAGTTGTCGGTGTTTCAGCAAATGTATTTGGTGCTGGTTATCAACGTAATTTTTATCCATCTTTTCATTGGGGAGGTACTGTTGTTACCGATTATAAATTAGATGTGGCAATGGACGTAGCAAAAAGAGTAATGCAACGTCGTAATAAAATTTTTGATGAACTTGAAAGTCAAATTTTGTATTCTGTATATAATCAAACAGAAGATTTAAGAAGAAATTATTAAGAGATATACAAATTAAATATATGTCAAAGAAGATAAAGACCATAGCAGATATGGAAGATTTAAAAGATATGCTTGAAGGTGATGCAGGTATTGTTCCATTATTAAGTGAACAAGATTCTGTAAATATGATGGATGTAGAATTGCCTGCTATGTTGCCGATTTTGGCTTTGAGAAACAATGTATTGTTTCCAGGAATAGTTATTCCGATTATGGTAGGTAGAGAAAAATCTATTCAATTGGTGGAAGAAGCCAATAGAAATAGAGAATTGATAGGTGTTGTAACACAAATAGATGAAAAAGTAGAAGACCCTCAAGAAAAGGATTTGTATCGTGTTGGTGTAATAGCAAGAATATTGAAATTGTTTGATATGCCAGATGGTACTAAAACAGTTATTATTCAAGGAATTAAGACATTTTCCTTGCTTAATATTATTCCTAACAAAAAATATCTATTAGCTGAAGTCGCTACTTATCCTACAAATGATTTTGATGAAAAAATTCTTGAGAAAAAAGAATTTAACGCGATTGTATCCTCAATTACAGAGACAATGGTAAAATTACTAAAATTATCATTGGGACATGTTTCTGAAGAGGCTTTTTATGCATTTAAAAGTATGAATAATCGTGTTTTTATGCTGAATTTTGTTATCTCCAATTTACAGGTAGGAATAAGCAAAAAACAACAAATTTTGGAAATGCAAGATATGGAAGAGCGGGCAACAGCAATTTTGGTTGAATTGTCTGAATCTTTGCAAATGGCTCAATTAAAAGCACGTATCCAAAAGAAAACAAAATCAGAGTTAGATAAACAACAAAAAGAATATTTTCTCAATCAACAGTTGAAAACAATTCAAGAAGAATTGGGGGATAATGGTGTTGATACTATTGTTTCTGAATTGAAAGAAAAAGCCAAAGCAAAAAAATGGGGTGATAAAACTAAACAACAGTTTGAAAAAGAACTCCAAAAATTGCAACGTATGAATCAAATGGCGGCTGATTTTACAATACAACTCAATTATCTTGAACTGATGGTTGATTTGCCATGGAATGAATATACCGAAGATAATTTAGATTTAGAAAAAGCCAAGAAAATATTAGAAGAAGACCATTTTGGTTTGACAAAAATAAAAGAACGTATTTTAGAATATTTGGCAGTATTAAAATTAAAAGGAGATATGAAATCTCCAATTATATGTTTTGTTGGTCCTCCGGGAGTAGGAAAAACTTCTTTTGCAAAATCGGTTGCAAGAGCAATGAATCGCCAATATATTCGTATGTCTTTAGGTGGTGTACACGATGAATCGGAAATTCGAGGACATAGAAAAACTTATATAGGTGCAATGCCAGGACGAATTATTGAAAGTATTCGTAAAGTAAAATCTGCAAATCCTGTTTTTGTTTTAGATGAAATTGATAAATTATCTGGAATGAATGTCCAAGGAGATCCTTCTGCGGCAATGCTTGAAGTTCTTGACCCTGAGCAAAATACTGCTTTTTATGATAATTATCTTGAAACAACATTCGATTTGTCAAAAGTATTATTTATTGCAACTGCCAATACTTTGAATTCTATTCATCCAGCATTAATAGACCGTATGGAAATTATTGATTTGACAAGTTACCTTCTTGAAGAAAAAGTGAGTATAGCAAAACGGCACTTAATTCCACGACAAATTAAAGAACATGGGCTTTCTTCAAAAGATATTTCTTTTTCAAATGCTATTATTGAAACAATTATTGCTGATTATACTCGTGAAGCAGGTGTAAGAGTTTTAGAAAAAATGATAGCAAAACTTGTTCGACATAGAGCATGTTTGGTTGTGAAAAATGAAGAATTTTCAAAATCTTTGAAAAAAAATGATTTGGCAGAAGTTTTAGGAGTGCCTATTTATAAACGAGAAGATGACTTTAAATCCAATAATATTGGTGTAGCAAAAGGTTTAGCATGGACATCTGTTGGAGGAGAAGTTCTTTTTGTTGAAACTGCAATTTCTGAAGGAAAAGGAAATTTGGTGCTTACGGGCAATTTGGGAGAGGTTATGAAAGAATCGGCAACAATTGCTTACGAATATGTAAAAATTCATTCCAAAGATTTTAATATTGATATTGAAGAAATTAAGGATAAAGATGTTTATATCCATGTGCCAGAAGGTGCTACTCCAAAAGATGGTCCATCAGCAGGAATTACTATCCTTACTGCTTTATTATCAACATTTACCAATAAGCCAATTCGTCCGAATGTTGCAATGACAGGAGAAATTACTTTACGAGGTAAAATTACTCCAGTTGGAGGTATCAAAGAAAAAATATTAGCAGCAAAAAGAGTGGGTATTACTACTTTGGTTCTTCCTGAAGCAAACAAAAAAGATGTTGAAGATATTGAAAAACAATATGTTGATGGTCTTGATTTTCACTATTTCGATAATATGACTGCCGCATTAAAATATAATTTATCACAAAATTGATATGAATAGACTGATTTATAGTATTTTATTTGTTTTTGCGATTGTCTCAACGCAAGCACAATCAAGTACTATATTTGTAGTCTCTTTTTTTGATAAACCTCATGCAGACACATCTACTTCTTTGTGTCTATCTGATAGAGCAGTTCAAAAATATGCTTCATTAGGAATACAGAGTGGTAAAGAAAATGTTTCAATATTTGCACCTTATGTAGATAGTGTTTTAGGTATTTCCAATGCTCATTTGCTTACGTGGTCTAAATGGTTCAATTTTATTGTTATTGAATCAGATTCTCAATATATTGAAACAATACGAAATTTATCATTTGTATATGATGTTAGTTTATTACACGAGGTAAAAACCGATAATTGGCTTTGTGAGCAAGATACTCAATATGTAGAACATTTTTTGGATAAACCTCAAAATTATGAAAATCCTAATCCATTTTTTGATTCTTTATTGTATGGTTTGATGTATCATCAAATTGCGATGCACAATGGACATATTCTTCATCAAAAAGGTTTTTTGGGGCAAAATATGTTAATTGCTGTTTTAGATGGAGGCTTTTCAACATTTGATACTTCTTCATATTGGAGTACTATTCGAGACAATAGGATAATTTGTGCTATTGATGTAACCAAAGATAGTTTTTCTATTTATGAAAATACACATCATGGTACTGATGTTTTATCATTAATGGCAACAAATGATGAATATACAGCGATAGGGACAGCACCAGAAGCCGATTTTGTTTTAATAAAAACGGAGTGTAGTGCTTATGAACGTCGTATAGAAGAGTTTTTTCTTATACGAGGTTTAGAAATTGCAGATAGTATGGGAGTCGATGTAATCAATATATCTTTAGGGTATAGTGTGTTTGATGATATTATTGAAAATCATGATTATATAGATTTGAATGGTTATTCTTCTCCAGCATCGTTGGCAATTACTCAATTAGCAAGAAAAGCAACTATTGTTGCTGTTGCAGCGGGAAATGAAGGAACAAAAGATTGGAAATATATTTTAATTCCTTCAGATGCACAAGGGGCTATTTCTGTGGCAGCAATTGATAGTGCAAAAAATATTGCAAATTTTAGTTCTCATGGTTATACTCAACTTGTTTCAAATAAGCCAGATGTTGTTGCAATGGGAAAAAATGTTTATATTATTGATATTTGGAATAATTTAAAACAATCCAATGGAACATCTTTTGCAACTCCGATTATTTCTGGATTAACAGCATGTTTGTGGCAAGCATTTCCCAATGAACACCCTTTGAAGATAAAGCAAGCCATTTTGCAGAGTGCAGATAAATTTCCTAATCATGATGTTTTATATGGATATGGTATTCCAGACTTTTGGAAAGCATATCAGATTTTAGCATATAATACAGATATTGACCTTATTCAACAATTATCGAAAGATGATATTGCTATTTTGCCAACGCTTGTTCGTTCTCAATTATGTATATCATTAAAAAAAAATAGTCAAGTAGCGATAATAGATATGTTAGGAAGGAAAATTGTAAATCTATGTTTGAATGAAGGAGATAACTATATAAATGTTAGTGATTTATCAAGAGGAATGTATATAGTAGAAGTGGTTGATGATAAACAATGTCAATCAAAGAAAATTATCAAACAATAATTGATTACTATGGGAAGTAAAGAAGGAGATATTATTCTTAAAGGTATAAAAGTCAATAATTTAAAAAATGTTGACGTAAAAATTCCGCGAGGACAACTTATTGTAGTAACTGGTTTGTCTGGAAGTGGTAAGTCTTCATTGGTTTTTAATACAATATATGCGGAAGGACAACGAAGATATGTAGAAAGTTTGAGTTCTTATGCAAGGCAATTTTTTACAAAAATCAATAAACCGATTATTGATATTGTGCAAGGTATTCCTCCTTCAATTGCAATAGAACAGCAAACAAGTATTAACAATCCGCATTCTACTGTAGGAACTTCTTCAGAAGTTTATGAATATATAAAATTACTTTTTGCCCGATTGGGAAAAACGTATTCTCCTAAAACTGGTGATTTAGTTAAAAGGGATAGTGTTGCAGATGTGCGAAAGTATTTGTTTTCTTTAGATAAATCAAAGAAAATTATAATTTTAGCACCAATACGAGCAAAAGGAAAAGAATTATCGAAGACATTAGAAATGCTTGTTAGTCATGGATTTAGCAGATTGATGAGCAAAGATGAAATTATATCAATTCAGGATGCTCAACAGCAGAAAATGACAGAAAAATTATATCTTTTAGTAGATAGATGTACTTTAGAAGATACTCCAGAAAATCAATCCAGAATAGCCGATTCTATAGAAACTGCTTATTTTCATGGAGGAGGATATTGTGAAGTGCGAATATATGCGAATGACGGTACGGTTTCATCGGTGCGTTTCTCTAATAAATTTGAAATAGATGATATTGTATTTCGTAAACCAAGTGCAAATATGTTTACATTTGCAAATTCCTATGGTGCATGTCCTACATGTAAAGGAACAGGTGAAACTATGGGAATAGACCCAAACTTGGTTATTCCAAATAAAAAATTATCTGTTTACGAAGGTGCTGTTGCTTGTTGGAATGGCGAAAAAATGAGTGAATTTAAAGATATGCTCATTGAAAATGCTTCAAAACTTAATTTTAATATACATCAACCTATAGAAAAACTTACAGCAAGACAGTATGATATCTTGTGGAATGGGAATAATCATTTTCCGGGTATTAATGGTTTTTTTCAGTTTGTAGAAAAAAATGCTTATAAAATTCAGTATCGTGTTTTAATGGCAAGATATAAAGGAAAAACGATTTGTCCTGATTGCAATGGATTTAGATTGCAGAAGGATGCTTTTTATGTTAAAATTGACAATAAATCTATTGCAGATATTGTGTCTATGCCATTGAATGAGTTGTTACTCTTTTTTGAAAATTTAACATTTTCTACAAGAGCAGAAAAGCAAATAGCAGATTTTTTGTTAACTGAAATCAAAACGAGGCTTTCTTTCTTATGCAGATTAGGTTTATCGTACCTTAATTTAAATCGTTTAACATCAACTTTGTCTGGTGGAGAAATGCAAAGATTAAATATTGCAACCGTATTAGGAAGCAATTTAGTTGGGGCTCTTTATATTTTAGATGAACCAAGTATTGGATTGCATAGTGTTGATACTCATAATCTTATTGTTTTGTTGAAACATCTTCGAGATATAGGAAATACAGTTCTTGTGGTAGAACATGATGAAGAAATTATTCGTGCTGCTGATTATATAATAGATGTAGGACCATATTCTGGAAATTTAGGTGGAGAAATTGTTTTTCAAGGTTCTATTGGACATTTCTTAAATTCTAATAAAAGTATTACGACGAAATATTTGAGAGGTGAAATGAAGATAGATATTCCACAGCAACGCAAAAAAGGAAAATATAAAATAACTATCAATAAAGCAAATTTAAATAATTTGAAAGATATTTCTGTTGATATTCCTTTAGGTGTGCTTACAGTGGTAACAGGAGTTTCTGGAAGTGGAAAATCTTCATTGATAAAAGGTGTTTTGTATAGTCAATTGAAACGTTATTTTGAGGATAAAAAAAGTTTCCTTAGAAGTGGAAATGTTGCAAATATGATGTTATCAGGCGACTTGTCTCATATTCATGGTGTTGAATTTGTTGACCAACATCCAATTGGAAAAAACTCTCGTTCTAATATTATTATATATATTGGTGTTTTTGAATATATTAGAAAATTATTTGCAGAACAAGATTTGTCGAAAGTTCGTAATTACAAACCGAATTATTTTTCATTGAATGTACAAGGTGGGCGTTGTGAATCTTGTCAAGGGGCTGGTGTAATTAAAATAAAAATGCAATTTATGTCCGATGTGGAGATTTGTTGCGAAGATTGTTCTGGAAAAGGTTACAAACAAGAAGTATTGAACGTAAAAATAGCGGATAAAAATATTTATGACGTTTTGCAAATGACTGTTGATGAGGCTTTTGAATTTTTTTCACGTCTTCCTTTATCCACAATGATAAAAAATATTTTAAACGGATTGAAATCTGTTCAACAAGTGGGACTTGGATATATTCAAGTAGGACAATCTTTATCAACTTTGTCTGGAGGAGAAGCACAACGATTGAAATTGGCTTGTTATTTAGGGCGTTCAAATGAATCTACCAATATGATGTTTATTTTTGATGAGCCGACAACTGGTTTGCATTTTCATGATATTGCCAATCTTTATAGAACTTTTCGTTTGTTAATAGAGCAAGGACATACAATTGTAGTGATAGAACATAATTTAGACTTTATAAAATGTGCAGACCATGTTATTGATTTAGGACCAGAAGGAGGTAACGCTGGAGGAAATGTAGTTTTTTATGGTACGCCAGAAAAATTTGCAACTTGTGAACAATCTGCCTCGGCTAAATTTATTGCTGCCAAATTGAAATAACAAAAAAACGCTTGGTAAAACCAAGCGTTTTTTTTGTTTATTATTATTGTATTATTGTCATTTCATCAATTAAATGTTTTGCTCCTGCAAATTTATCAATAATAAACAAACAATAACGAATATCCAATGTGATATTTCTGCATAATTCTTTATCATATTGAATATCACTCATTGTGCCTTCCCAGCAACGGTCGAAATTCAAGCCAATAAGATGTCCATCTGCATTGAGTACAGGACTACCAGAATTTCCACCTGTAGTGTGATTTGTCGCTATAAAAGCAACTGGCATTTCTCCGTTTTTATTTGCATATCTGCCATAGTCTTTGGTTTGATATAATTCTTTAAGTTTAGGTTCTACGACATAATCGTATATATCTGGATTTTCTTTTTGCATAATTCCTTCTATTGTGGAATAATGTTTGTATTTTACACCATCTTGAGGAATATAACCATCTACTTTTCCGTATGTTACACGTAATGTGAGATTTGCATCTGGATAAAAATGTTTTTCTGATTGCATTTCCATAAGTGCTTTTGTCCAAATACGATTTAAAGAATCAATTTGATTTTCTAAACCTTTAATTTGAGGTAAGTTATCCATATAATTATTAAAAATGGGTTGAATAAAATTCCAAAGTATATCTTTTTGTAATTTTTCACTATTACCAGATTGTATAAGTTTTTCTAATTTCTCTTGTTGTGTAAAAATCGATTTGGAGTAAATACGATTAGCTAATTTTTCAATTTCTTCATTTCCCATAGCGGGGAATGATTGGGTATTGGAGAAGTATTCATAAGTTAAAATTTTGAATAATTCCTTATCTATATCGGTATTATAGTCTTTGAAAAATGATTTAATACGATTAAGTGTGTTGTCTATTCTTTTGGTTTTTTCTTCTTTGTTTGTTATTTTGTTGATTGACAATATATTGCGAATAGACCATGCAAATTGGATAATTTCAATACTATAAAATGCTTCCATAAAATAAGAATTTTCTTTGGAAAGTGGCTGCATTTCCTTGTATATTCTTTCAAAATCTGTTAAGATATTTCCATATTTATTTTGGCGATTATTATCTTGTTTTATCCATTGTATAAATTGACTTTCAAGTTCTTTTTTTCTTTCAACAACTGCCAATCTTTTTAAGCCTTTGGTTTCTCCAATCCATTTTTTCCAGCCATTGGAAATGCCAGCGGCTTTTGCAGAATATTGAATTCTAATAAGAGGGTCAATATTCATATATTTTTTTATGACATCTAAACGCTTGGTTCTTAAATTTATAGCGATTGGGTCTGTTTGATTTTCAATTAAATCAACAGCCCAAGATGTGAGAAATTGTCGGGTAGTTCCCGGATAGCCAAATACAAATGTAAAATCCCCTTCATTGATATCTTTCAATGATATGCTAAGATGTTTTTTGGGTTTATATGGAATATTGTCTTTGCTATATGGGGCAGGTTTTCCGTCTTTTCCTGTGTAAATTCTAAAGACAGAAAAATCTCCAGTGTGACGTGGCCACATCCAATTGTCGGTATCTCCACCAAATTTGCCAATATTTGAAGGTGGTGCTCCTACTAAACGAATATCTGTAAATACTTCATTGATAAACAATAAATATTGATTATTATTGTATATTGGAGTGATACGTGCTTGATAATGAGTGCCTTTTACCGCTTCTGTCTTTATTGCATTACAATTTTTTTCAATAATGGCTTGTCTTTCTGTTTCTGACATATTTTCAGTTACATTTTTTAGTACTTTGTCGGTAACATCATGCATAGAAACAAGTAAAGTAACTGTGAATCCGGGATTAGGTAATTCTTCTTCTTGCGACATTGCCCAAAAACCTTTGGTTAAATAATCATGTTCTAAAGAACTATGTGCTTGAATACGTCCATAACCGCAATGATGATTGGTTAATAATAAACCTTTGTCTGAAACAATTTCTCCAGTGCAACCGCTACCAAATAAAACAATAGCATCTTTTAAACTTCCTTTGTTGATACTATAAATATCTTCTGCACTAATTCGCATTCCCATATTTTGCATATCTTTTTCATTCTGTTGAAGCAAATAGGGAAGCCACATCCCTTCATCAGCGAAAAGGGTTGAAAGTCCTAAAAATGTGATGATTAATAAACTGCTTACTTTTTTCATTACAAACATAATTTTAATTAGTATAACTTTTGTCTTTTTAATAAATAATTCATTAATATTTGATGAAATCCTGCTGCAATATCTGTTTCAACCAAATCAACTTGAAATTGTCCGCAGTGAAGACGTAGTTCTTCTTTAAAATCTTGCATCGCTTTTCGATACGAATGTTTCATTTCTGAAGCATTTACTTTTATTTCCTCATTGGTTTCCATATCAATGAATTTATATGGTTTATTTTCAAATTGGAAATCTATTTCCGAAGATTTGTCGTAAACATGAAACAATATAACACTATGTTTGTTGTGTCTCAAATGTTGTAGTGCTAAAAAAAGTTCGTTTTTACGTTGAAAATCAAAACCATCGGTAAAAATTATAACCATAGAACGTCTGTGAATACGTTCTGCTATTTCGTGAAGTGAATCTGCTATATTTGTTGTTGACATTACATTGAATAGTGTATCAGAAAGCAGTTTTGAAAGTTCACTATATAGCATTTTGTGATGTACGCTACTCGATTTTGATGGTGTATGTAAATGTATTTTATCTGAAAATAAGGTCAATCCAACCGCATCTCGTTGACGGCGAAGCAATTGTATCAACGCCGCTGCGGCATAAACGGAAAAAAATATTTTATTAGGTTTTTCTAACGTTGGTTTTGTTATTGATGGAAAATACATTGATGATGAGCAATCTACGACTATTTGACAACGAAGATTGGTCTCTTCCTCAAATTCTTTGACGAAAAATTTGTCTGTTTTGCCATATAATTTCCAATCAATATTTTTTGTTGATTCTCCTGTGTTATAAGGGCGATATTCAGCAAATTCAACAGAAAAACCATGAAATGGACTTTTGTGTAAACCCGTGATAAATCCTTCAACTAACTGGTTTGCAATTAGTTCAAGATTATTAAATTGTAAAAATTCTTTAATATCAATATTTTTGTCCATATCAGCAAAGATAACATTTTTTTTGCAACTTTGTTGCTTTTATATTTTTTTATCTTCGGAGGTTGAGCCTGCCGAAACCTCCGAAATAATAAGTACTATCTCTGCAACATCATTGCTTTTGTTTTCTTTCGAGTGTCTGAGCTTGTCGAAGACACCCGAATTCATGTGTGTTTTTTTGGGGCTTCGATAGATTCAAACAGTGAAAATACACACTGCGTGTGTTCGCATTACAAATGCTCATACTCAATCTTGCTGGATTACATATTTAGCAAAGTTGTATAAATTTTTCTACCTGTCTAACAGTATTTTAACAAAAAAAGTAAAAAAAGTTGTATTTTTTTGTTTGTATTAAAAATTTTTGTATATTTGCAAAAAATTATAAATGTAAAAGAGCAAGTAACAGAAATAGAATAGAAAACGGGATACAATATAAATAAAACAATAGGAAACTGCAATTAGTGCAAAACAAAATTAGAGATGGAAACGAAAGAAAAAATATCGGCTTTTAAGAGAAATTACTTCAAACAAGTAATAAAGATGAAATTTTCTTTGTTCTTTTCTGTGTTTTTTGCAGAAATCTCTTGTAATTACTTGATTTTCAGCGAATTGCGGGGGGGGTAAATCTCCTTAAACCTCAAAAAATCGTTTTGGCAAAAGTTACTTTTGCCA